>JAAXJR010000004.1:45766-46621 GCA_012269745.1 Flavobacteriales bacterium
CGGTAACAGCAACTGGCGCTGTGATCGTTGGGTCTTCATTGTCCTCTACGGTAACCGTCGCTGTAGTACTGTGTGTATTTCCACTGCCATCAGTCGCCGTCAACGTCACCGTATTAGCGCCGAGGTCTGAACATGTAAAGGAAGTTACATCCAGCGCCAAAGTAAACGAACAGTTGTCACTGCTTCCATTATCAACATCCGCGGTAGTGATGCTCGACGCACCATTCGCATCTAACGATACAGTAACATTTTGAGCTACAGCTACTGGAGCAAGATTGTCCACTACTGTAACCGTCGCAGTAGCACTATTTGTGTTGCCACTGCCGTCCGTTCCCGTCAACGTCACCACATTTGCTCCTAGGTCATCACAATCAAACGAAGTGATGTCTAACGCTAGGGTGTAGGAACAGTTATCACTACTTCCATTATCGATGTCTGCCGTGGTAATGCTCGCTGAACCACTCGCATCCAAGGCTACCGTAATATCTTGAGTCACTACAGAAGGTGCACTGTTATCTACTACTGTAACCGTCGCAGTAGCACTGTGTGTATTTCCACTGCCATCAGTCGCCGTCAACGTCACCACATTTGCTCCTAGATCGTCACAATCAAATGAGGTAACATCCAGCGCCAAAGTAAACGAACAGTTGTCGCTGCTTCCATTATCAACATCCGCGGTAGTGATGCTCGACGCACCATTCGCATCTAAGGCCACGGTGATGTCTTGAGTAACTACAAAAGGTGCCGTATTATCAGCAACATTAATCTGCAAACTCAAAGTAGCATTACAACTGTTCGCGTCTGTTACCGTCACCGTGTATGTTCCTGCAGATAGACCTGTTGGGTCTTCAACCG
>JAAXJR010000051.1 GCA_012269745.1 Flavobacteriales bacterium
GAACACTATTCTAAGTACCAACCACAGTTAGGCTTTGCGTCAGATCAATTCTATGGCATTTATGACATCTCCGATCAACTTTGGTTAGGGACGTTCAATTCCGGAATTACTGTACTTCCAAAAAGCGAGCGCATCGTTAGAACCTTGCCGAAGCATGAGGACTTTGCTTATTCGGGATTGCAGAGTTCGATCGCGTTGCTTGAGCACGATGGTCTTTGGGTAGGTTACGATGGTGATGGTTTGGTTCGATACAATACAGATGCTGAAAAGGTTACAGTGAGCAGGGTAGACCCTGCCGTCTTGCCGGACGTTGTCACAAGCCTTGCAACCTATGGCGACGAACTATGGGTCGGGAGTCTATCTGAAGGGCTATTTGTCTTGGACGACAAAGGCGATCTAAAGCGCAGATTTTTGGCGAGCTCCGGTATCGCCTTTGGTTTAGCGAATAGCAACATTTGGTCCATGGAGCAAACCTGGGGAGACAGTCTTTGGATAGGCACTTTGAGTGGACTGCAATATTGGAATGGACAAGAGTTTATTTCTCCATTTAAAGTGCCTTGGCGTGTAGGTCGTAATATCATGGATCTTGAGTTTACCGGTAGCGAACTGTGGGTAGGGTCTGAATTTACAGGGCTACACTCTATAGATCGAAACGGCGGAATATTCTCGGTAGCATTAGACAACAGTGTGCTTGATCTAAGCTCTTACGGTGGTCAATTGATTATCGGGACAGAAGGTGCCGGTATTCTTTCCTATCGAGAAGGAATTTTAGATACAGTACTTAAAAATTCAGACTACACGAACTGTTATGCGTTAGCAACCGGCGAGCATTACATTTATGCAACAACCTCTCTAGGACTAGGCCGCATACAATACATCGATGGCCAATGGGAATTCGAGCTCATCCGTGAGATTGATGAATTACAGATTGGACTACCAAATAGGAAATCACTCGTTCTTAAGGGTGAAAACCTTTATGTAGGTGGTACCAAAGGCGTAGCGGTGGTCAATGTGAATGATATACGTACTTCGGAGGTTCCCGATCTGCTGTTGACCGATGTCTATGCAGATAACGAAAAGCAATCTGCACAATTGATTAAAAACACTAATGAAGTTCGCCAACCCATTGCATTTAACGCAGGTACAAAATCCATAAGGTTTTCCTTTGAATTGATGTCTCCTTCTTTTCAACGAGGCGTGTTGTTTCATTACAGATTGTCTTCAAACGACGAACGCTGGATGACACTGCCTCAAGGTTCACGAATCATTGATTTATCTGAGCTCGATCCTGGTAAATACACGATTGAAATTTCAGCGACGAAATCTGGCGTAGCACCCAAAGTACTTTCGTTTGATTTTGTCATTAAAGCTTTTTTCTGGCAGCAATGGTGGTTCAAGCTTATCCTCTTTGTAGTAATTACTTTCTTGGTGGGGGCTGCAGTATTCTTCTTCCAGGACCGTAAATTCAGATTGACGCGCTTAAAACTTGTAGAAACTGAGCGTGAGCTTTTAAAAGCAAGGGCGGCCGAGCTAGAGGTAAAGACGGAAAAACAGAAGACAGAACTCAGCTTTCAGTTACTGAAGACATCTTCACGTCTTGAACTTCTTCAATCCTTTAAGGAGCGCTTGGTGAAAGAAAGCGAGAAGAAAGGGCGATCAGAGGAGGTTCTTAGGTTTTTGAAGGGTATGACTAGGGAGTTGAACAGAGAGCTTCAAAGTGAAAACTATTGGGACCATTTTGAGCGTAACTACCGCGAGCTCCACGAAGACTTTTCTGCGAAGCTCAAAGCAGAGTATCCAACCTTGACCAAAGGGGAGATTCGTTTGAGTTATTTGCTTCGTCAGCAGATGAGTAATAAGGAGGTCGCGAACGTACTGAACGTGAGTCCGGCAGCTGTTGAAAAAGCCAAATACCGTCTAAAGAAGAAACTAGACCTCGAAAAGGGCGATTCTCTAGATGAATTCATCCAAAAAATATAATTGTCCGGCAACTGTCTTGCTTTAAATAACACGCCCTGAAGCAATTATCGCATCTTTGAAGAAGTGTTACCGATTGCCAAAACTGCGCATCATTAAAGCGAGGTTTGCTTCCCAAGGGAAGCGCCTCGTTTTTTTTATCTTGTAGCTACACAACTACACATCATGAAACGCTTATTTCTTCTTGGGGCACTATTGGTTTCAACCTTTGTTTCCGCTCAATACGTAAAATCTAATGGTAAGGCTATCGTCGATGGATCAGGCGATACACTGCTTATTCGTGCTATGGGAATAGGCGGTTGGATGGTTCAGGAAGGCTATATGCTTCAAACTGCTTCATTCGCCAATCCGCAACATAAGATAAAGGACACCATTGAAGACCTTATTGGTGCTACAGCAACGCAGGCGTTTTACGACGCCTGGCTAGAAAACCATTTCAACAAGGCTGATGTAGACAGCATGGCGGCTTGGGGTTTCAACACCATTCGAGTTCCCATGCATTATAATCTCTTCACCCTACCGATTGAAGAGGAACCTGTGCTTGGGCAAAATACTTGGCTCACTAAGGGATTTAATCTTTTAGATTCAGTGGTTACTTGGGCAGAAGATGCAGGATTGTATGTCATTTTAGACCTTCATGCCGCGCCGGGTGGCCAGGGCTACGATCAAGGTATCAGTGATTATGATCCTACTAAGCCTTCGCTTTGGGAAAGCGTACACAATAGGACGAAGACGGTTGCGCTCTGGAAGAAGCTTGCGGAGAAGTTCGCCACAGATACGACCATTGCCGGGTACGACTTAATCAACGAACCCAACTGGAATTTACCGGGTGGAACGTTGCTTAGAAATCTGTACGAAGACATCACGGACAGTATTAGAACCGTAGATACGAACCACATCATTTTTATAGAAGGGAATTGGTTTGCAAATACATTTACTGGATTGACACCGCCATGGGACAACAACATGGCCTACTCGCCTCATAAGTATTGGTCTCCGGTAAATAGTGTGGCCGATATCCAGTATGGTTTGGACTTAAGAGATACGTACAACGTGCCTATTTGGTTTGGTGAAACCGGTGAAAACTCGAATGCTTGGTATACCGGTTTAATCAGCATCATGGAATCCGAAGGGGTTGGTTGGGCGTGGTGGCCATTGAAAAAGGTTGAGACCATTAATGCGCCTTTAAGCATCACTAAAAATCTTGGGTACCAGCAGTTGTTAAATTATTGGAGTGGTAATGCGAGTGCTCCGTCCGTTGCCGATGCTACGGCTGCACTCATGCAGCTAGCGACCAACCTGAAGGCTGAGAATTGTACCTACAATAGAGGGGTTATCGATGCGATGTTTAGACAAATCTATGATCCTACTGCATTGCCATGGAAGGAGCACACTATTCCGGGTGTTGTTCATGCTTCAGAATACGATATGGGTCCTTTGGGAGTAGCATACTATGATACTGAATCTATGCAGCTGAACCCTCCACCTGCATGGAACAGCGGCTGGACGTATAGAAACGATGGGGTAGATGTGCAGGCATTCTCAGATTTCGTAAACAGCAATGGCTACTGTGTGGGCTGGGTGGATACAGACGATTGGATGTGCAATACACCGTAGATATTGCGCAAGACAGTGTGTATAC
>JAAXJR010000083.1 GCA_012269745.1 Flavobacteriales bacterium
ATACACCACTAAATTCATGGAAGACTTCGTTTTAGAAGAGCCGGCGGAGTAACATTCAAACAATACTTTTTTAGAACCCCCTTCTTTCAAGTTGGGGGTTTTATTTGCTTCTACCTTTTGGTTACAACCTTTCTTTTTTCTGTTATGTTTTGGCCGATATGTTATCGGACGTTTGTAGCGTTAAAAAACCGTAATCATGGCAAGCAAAAATTTAATCTGGGCGGATAAAGCCCTTTTCGAGAAAAATCTAAAAGGAAAAACATACATCGTCACCGGTGCAAACTCAGGCGTTGGTTTTGAAACCGCACAGCAACTTGTAAAGCAAGGAGCCCATGTAGTCATGGCGGTTCGCCGCACTGAGGCTGGCGAGGAAGCCGCTAAAAACTTCGGCTCCCTTAAAGGCACGTATGAGATTATGCGTTGTGACCTGGCAGATTTAGCGTCTGTTCGATCGTTCGTTGAAGCGTTCCACAAAAAGCACAAGCAATTAGATGGCCTAGCATGTAATGCGGGTATGGTCAATATGAAGAACGAGCCTATCTATACTAAAGATGGATTTGAAATCACCATGGCAGCGAGCTTCTTCGGACACTTTTTAATGACAGAATTGCTCCTTGACACATTGAAAGCTACACCAGAAGCAAGAATGATTATACTCTCTTCTGTGGTACATGCTGGGAATCCGAAAAACCGCTACCAAGTACATTTGGACGATCTGCATTGGAAGAATAGAAAATACAACAACTTCGCAGCCTACGGTGAAGCAAAAACCGCATCAGTTCAATATGCGATGGAACTTGCAAAGCGCTTAGAAGGCACTGGAGTTACTACCTACTCTATTCACCCAGGTTGGGCACGATCGAACTTTGGCAAAGGCGGCAGTGCATTTATGGATTCTTTACTTGCAATGCTAACTCCTGTGTTCTCTACACTTGGCTTTAGTGATAGCAGCTGGGAGAGCGCACAAACCTCTTTACATTGTCTATTGTCTGATGATGTTACCAAGCACAGCGGTGAATACTTCAGCCAGCACAGTGTCCTTTACCGGGATAAGGAGTGTAAGAAGGGTGGTTGGCCAATGAAGTCGCCAAACCCGCATGCCAACGATATGGAAGCCGCTAAGAAATTGGTTGCCACAGCGCGTCCATTAGTAGGCCTATCTTAGTAAATCTGTAGCCCTAACTATGAAAAGACTATTTAAGATGATTGGATATATACTCGGAGGTTCTCTTCTATTGGTGGTGATCATCGTTGTCGTATTCGTGAATGTGAGTCCACAAATGGGCGGCAAGCATTCTCAAGAGGATAAAATACGCTACCAGGAGAGCGGCCATTATGTCGATGGTAAATTCATGAATCTTGTAGAAACGACTATGGATTTCACCTTCTCAAGCTCTATTGATTTGATGAAGGCTTATATCAAGGGTAATCCTAAGTCCAAGCCGGATCACGATTTACCAATTCTGGATGCAGATTCCACTGAAATTGCAGAGAATAGTGCTGAAAGGCTAATCTGGTTTGGTCACTCTGCCTTCCTACTTCACATGGATGGAAAGAATATTCTCATTGACCCAATGCTTGGTCAACATCCCTCTCCAAGTCCTCTCGTGGGAACGAAGAGATTCACAGAAAAACTTCCCATCGAGGTAGAGGAGCTTCCAGAAATTGATGCCGTATTGATCTCGCACGATCATTACGATCATCTGGATTATGGAAGCATTCTAGCTTTGAAGGACAAAACAAAGGACTTTTATGTTCCATTAGGCGTTGGCGCACATCTTAGAGCTTGGGGCATAGATAGCAGCCGTATTCATGAGCACAATTGGTGGGATGAAAATAGCATTGACTCCATCCAAATCGCCTTTACTCCATCGAGACATTTCAGCGGACGCGGGTTGAATAACAACTCTTCAACCCTTTGGGGTTCTTGGGTCATTCACGGCAGCCACAATAGGCTCTTCTTTAGTGGAGATAGTGGTTACGGACCTCATTTTAAGGATATCGGTAAAAAGTATGGTCCTTTTGATTTCGCAATGCTCGAATGTGGCCAGTACAATGAGAATTGGACCCAAATTCATATGGCTCCTGAAGAGACGGCTATGGCGGCTGTTGACATAGGTACCAAGGGAATGATGCCTATTCACTGGGGGTCGTTTAAGTTGGCACTGCACGATTGGAACGAGCCCGCAGTGCGTGTGACTAAGAAAGCTAACGAGTTGGAAATGCCTATCTTGATTCCAAAGATTGGAGCACCCATTCCATTAGACACCTTGAATTACGACCAAGAGATTTGGTGGAATTGATACTAATTTCTGCTTAAGATGACCGACCTACTTCGAATAACTAGCGTATCGCAATTTCACGAGTTGCTTGGCTTACCTGCGCCACAGCACCCTTTGATCAGTTTTATCAACGAGGAAGAAGGAATGAATGCGGAGGGCATGGATGATGCCCTATTCAATGTCCGATTCACCTCAGATATGTACACCGTAATGTTCAAAGACAAGGTGAGCGGCTCTCTTGGTTACGGCCGAAGCTCGTATGATTTTCAAGAAGGAACGCTCATCTTTGGAAGTCCAGGTCAGGTCTTCACTTCACCGAAGAAAGAAGAACTCCAAGGAAACATGGGATGGACCTTACTATTTCATCCGGACCTCCTCTTAAAGTCGCCACTCAACCATAAGATAGATAGCTTTACCTACTTCTCCTACGAGGTCAATGAAGCGCTCCACCTAAGCGACAAAGAGGCTAGCGTTGTGCTTCAAGTCATTGAGCAGATTAAAACTGAATATGCTCAGAATATTGACCAACACAGTCAAAACCTACTCGTATCTAATCTCGAACTGCTTTTGAGCTATTGTATGCGCTTTTACGATCGTCAGTTTTACACGCGTACGAACATGAATAGTGATTTTGTGGGCCAATTTGAAAAGCTCCTCAAAGCCTATTTCAATTCAGAGTTACACTTAACTCACGGCATCCCTTCTCTTTCGTATTTCGGTGCTGAAATGAACATGTCGGCGCACTACCTCAGCGACCTTTTGAAGAAAGAAACTGGTAAGGGAATCAAAGAACACGTTGACGACTATATCGTCCGCTCCGCTAAAGGAATGCTTCTTGGGTCTAACGATTCCATTAGTCAAATTGCCTATGATTTAGGCTTTGAATATCCTCAAAGCTTTTCACGTTTATTCAAAAAGAAAGTGGGCCAAAGCCCAGGCGACTATCGCAAACTGAATTAAACAAAAAGCCCGAGCAGATGCTCGGGCTTTTTTTATGGACTGTGCTCGACTAGAAGAGCTTTCTAGGTGCGTGGCAATAAGGAGTGCCTCCTTTATTGTCGTAATAATCTTGGTGGTAGTTTTCCGCAGAATAGAATTCAG
>JAAXJR010000074.1:0-18782 GCA_012269745.1 Flavobacteriales bacterium
ACAATACATCTACTTGCGTTGTGCTCAACGATAACGCCGCTGGCTCAGTAATCGTCACCGAAGCCGTTGCTGTTGCATTCGATGCATCAGTAACTGTCACACTGTAAGTGCCCGCCACTAGACCGGTACGGTCCTCCGTCGTGATACTGTTGCCCCAGTCGTACGTGTATGGCGACGTTCCGCCGCTTACTGTTAAGTCGATAGAGCCCGTCGATACGCCGTTACACAATACATCTACTTGCGTCGTACTCAACGACAACGCTGACGTCGAGTATACTACAAGAGTGCCGGTACCCGTTGGTGAGGTGTTTCCGGCGGCGTCTGTGGATGTTGCACTTATGGTGTAAGTAGCATCCGCTAAAGTGTTAGTTACATCTACGGTCCAATCACCATTACCATCTGCACTTGTTGTGTAGGTAATACCGTTAACCTCTACACTAACTGTTGAATTGGCCTCAGCCGTACCAGTTAGAATTGGCGTTTTGTCAGTAGTTGTTAAATCGTTAACTACTGGTGCTGCAGGAGCTACTTCGTCAACATCCGTAACATTTACTGTGATCGCCTCGGTGGTGGTATTACCCGCAGCGTCTGTAATAACTATATTTAGGCTATAGCTATGTGGATCAGTCTCATAATCCGGTGCAGTATTAAATACCAACTCACCATCAGAATTGATACTGAACAAGGACGCATCAGCACCTGAAAGACTGAAAGTTACCTGCTCATCTGCATCAAAGTCATATACCGCAGTGGTATTCTCCGGTATTGTAAACGTGCTCGATGCAGCGCTTGAGGAGCCAGTTGCTGTTAATGTAGGAGAGGTATTGTCTATGGTAAATACCAAATTATCCGTTCCTACATATGGATTGCCGACAAGATCTGAACCATCTACTGTGACCGTTGCTGTTCCATCGCTATTTGCTGGGACTGTCCAGCTGTACGTCCAGATAGTTGCATTGGCTCCTTGAGTCATTACCGCGCCGATAATATCGGTACCATTGCTTAAGACGATATCCATGGTTGGAGCAACTGTCATGTCCTCGCTCCATGTCGCAGTAAGAGTGATTACTCCGTCATTTTCAGATACAACCAAATCATTGTGATTATGTGATAATACAACTGTTGGTGGTGTTCCGTCAATAGTATAAGTCGGTGAAGCTGTTGCTGTTCCTTGCGTTGATGTGTTTAACGAAGTAACTGTAGGGGTGTATACACCATCTGGGATTGGGTCACACGCGAGGTTGAAGGTTAGCATTTGATCGCCACCCATGTCTCCATGTGTAGATTCATCCAGGGTTCCGTAAGAAATGGAACCAGAGAAATTGGCAGCGACGGTAATCGTCACGGTACCTGAATAGAAGTTGTAACTAACATTGTTTACGGTTCTCGAACCTTCGTTGACTGTTCCCGATACCGATAGGTTTCCATTAGGATCTATGAATCCAATTGGATGAGAAGATGGAACGTTAGTCAAGGTATAGGTCTTCGCTGTTAATAGGAAACCGTCTACCAAATACTGATTATTGAATTTATAGATGAGTCCATGGGTAGGGTCGGTTACTGCACTAACATTGCCTTCTGGGAAACAATTGTTCGGGGAACCGATGGACCAATCACCGTTTCCATCGGTAATACCTGTATAAACACGTCCGCCACCGAAATCTATTGTAATCTCTGTGTTTGGATCACTCGTACCTTCGAAAATAGGCTGGTTAGGATCCGGTGTATAACTCTCATTATACGTGGCATCTGGTGCGGTAAGGTTCACGTTAGATTGACCTACAGCTCCAGGGTCGGTAACGGTTCCAATAACATTGTCATCATCACCAAACTGGCCGTCGGTAAGAATAATTTCAATCTGCGTGACGTAACCACCCGTTGTAGTCAAAACTGCACCATCGCTGCCGTTAGATGACATAAATGGCACCCAGTTTGTTCCATCAAATTTGTAATAGGTATCACCTTCTACTTGAGCGTCAGCTCCAAGCTCGATAACAAATTTGACCTGAGTACCCGTTCTGTTTGGGTCAGCATCCGTAAGCGCTGAACCACTTACAGGAGATGCTCCAAAATTAAAGACATCAGAACCGAACGTAATCCCTGTCACTGTTGGTGCCCCCGTCATTGAGAGTCCGTTTAATTCTGCACTAGCATCTAAAGTTCTCGTAGAACCCGTTTTTGAACCAACGTAAATAGACGCCAACTCACCATCAGTCGGCGCATTTCCACCCAATACATTGGCTGCAAAGGCAGTTCCTTTTGAGTACAAGTTCAATCTACCCAACGGAAGGTGAGCAATATTTGATTGCGCGCGGTCGGGGCGGCCATTACCGTCTAAATCTATGTTGACATTTCCACCACGAATTTTTTCCAAATCTGTTGCAACGCCATCGTTATCAAATACCTCGTTCACGGTTACGGTAACGTCCAAGCTCTCTGTAGTAGAACCATCAGAAGCTTCTACGGTGAAATAATAGGTGTCCTTCGTATAATAATTCGTCTCACCGGAATTCTTCAACGTCACTGCACCAGTGGTAGCATCAATATCTAATAATGTGACATCATTTTGATTCGGTGAAGCTGCCGCAACTAACGCGTAAGACGTCGCTCCACTGGCTTGAGCTGTATAGATTTCATTCAAAAACTCATCCACGGAATGCGTTGCCGATGAAGTAAACGAAATGGCTGGAGTAGTGGAGCCTCCCCCTGACGAAGGACAAGTTACACCTGTAAGTACATCAATATCAAAACTGAAGACCCCTTGTGGCTGTGGCGATGAAACATCAAACAACGCTCCCATAACCGAAACTGGATTAGTTGTAGCCGATGCCGTTATCCAATCACTTAATAGAGTCGAAGGAGCGTCCAAGCTAAAAATATAAATTCCCGATCCAGGCATCATTTCGGTTGCCGTTGAAGTACTTTGGATAATTCCACCGGAAGGCGTCTGTATTCCAACACTCAAATCTGAAATAGAGGTATAGGTAATGCTACTTAAGTTTACAGCAAACTGCATTTCTCTATCTGTAGATGTCGAAACAGCCTCACAGTTATCTAACACTGCATCAGTACCTCCCGACATGACATCTGTCCAGCCAAAGTTTTGAGTAACTAAAATTGACCCACTCCCAGAACCTGAAGGAGGTCCGGAAGGGCCACCGCCAGATGATTGACAATCTGAATGATCACTTATCGTGATATCAAGATTATAGTCAAGCCCTTGATACAACGCATCTGATGAGCTTGCTGTAGCGATATTAATTGTAGAAGATTTATTTCTCCAAGAGCCCCAAAAAATTGGATTTCCATACTGATCCTGAGTCTCAAAAGCTAACGTCACTGTTTGTGGAGTGTTCCAATTTTGAGATGTGAATAATAAATCACTTATACCACTTATAAGAGCTTTGGTGGAAGTTTGAACTGTTCCGTCAGGCAAAGTAAACTGGTCTACGAAATCATTAACTGTAAACTCTACAGTTACATCTGAAGTAGGCTGGCTAGGAAGAACAATGGTAAAGGAAGGCGGACCATCTGGAGATGTAGTAACTGGACCATCATCAACACAACTATACAATATGTCATCTATAGTTAAGCTAGATTGTAAACCTCCAAATATCAGATCATTATCATCATCTAAAACTGTGACATCAACATCTGCCTGCAAGGCACCTACATAGTTTCCAGTGGTTCCTGAAGAAACTGAAATCTCCATCTCATTTAAGGTGGTTCCGTCAATGACGGCATCATCCACTGAAGTGATGGTGAAATACTGGGTTGTACTCCAATTGGACGCGTCAAAAGTCAATGTACCTCCGGAAATTGTAAACTCTGTGGAGGTAGTTGTCGCCTCTACCGTTACATTCTGTGTAGGTTCATGAGAAAGATAGACTCCAACCTGGGCAGTATTTGAGGTAGAACCTTGCGACGACTCACTAATGGTAAAGCTTAGGTTGTCTACAAGGATGCGTGTTGTTCCAATATCCAATGTCGTAAATGGCAATGTTGTGGACTGACTAGCATATCGCGAATTTGGCTGAGCGGTTGGGTATTGGGGATCACCAACAACATCAAAACTAATGGCAGTAATCTGGTCACCATCTATCGCCTGATCATTCGGCGCGTCAATCTGAATGGTGTGACTTAACGTCGTTACATACTGGCCATTTGTAAATACCGTTCCGAACTCTAATACAGTTGGATTTGGCACAGTCGCCTCACTTAAATCATTCGATGTAATCTCTAAGAACATCGTTCCTGCATTAGGAGGCATGTTTATACTCGCTTCAAACGAACCTGAATTATTCTCATATGCCTGATCTAGTATTGGTGTTACGGTCAATACTGCTTGCTCGTTATCAGTAATATTGAGTTCAGCGGTAGTCGCTGTGCTCCAAACTTTATCGTTATCGTTAGAAGAATAGCTAAACAATTCTAACGTCTGAACTAATTCGTTATTAAGAATTAAGTCGTCGTCGAACGTTAATGATACCGGAAATAGCTCTGGCCCGTCTGTATAATAGTCCCCTGCTGGAATAGTAAGCGTCCATTGGTAGTTCACATATTGTAACACACCATCACCACCATCTGCAACCGTTAATCTACTATCGTTAGTACCGCCGCCCAAGTTGAAAGTGGTACTAGTGGAAATATCTTGGCTAGAGACTTTTATATATAAGGTGGTGCTGAATGTTCCGTCAGATTCATTGAATGATACTGTGTAGTCTTGGGCCCACGCCGCGGTTAGAGAACAGCCTGTTGTAGGATTAACAGTGGCGCCTGATGGGCTATCGTCACATTGGTCGGTTAGATCTCCTACTCCATCATCATCTGTATCCGCATCGTAAGGGTCACTACCCAAAGTCTGCTCTAACTCATTGTCCTGACCATCATTATCACAATCTGCATCCAGCCATTGTTGCGAGGGTGTTCCTTGAATTATTGAGAAGTTAGAGTTGTATTGATACGTAGGAACCTCACAAAGGTCTAATAAGTATCCTATATCGTTAAACGCTGTTAGCATAGAGCTCCCTGAGTATAGTGAGCTAATAGTGCCTTGAACTCCAAAACCGGTATTAAAAAATTCTTGAGCATTTGTGTATCCGTCGCCATCACAATCTAGACTCATAAATGCCTGTAACTGAGCCTCTGAACTAAAGTTGCCCGGCCATTGTCCCCTAGCATCCGAAGGAAAATCGCATTGATCAAATGGATCTGTTCCTTCCTGGATTTCGTAAGCATCTGAGAAACCATCACCATCATCGTCGGGATCGACTGCATCTCCCAATCCATCGAGATCATAATCTTCACAAGTCGTTTCATCTCGCGGTGCATCATCATCGCTATCAGGACAACCGTCACCGTCTTGATCGTTATCCACAGGATCTAGTATATCATCAATATCTAGATCCGGTGTCTCACTATCGGTTACAATGAGTGTTTTTTGTACGATTGCTAAATCATCATAATCATTTCTGGTTTTAACATCCACATCGAAGAATAAGCCCATTGTCTGATCACCATCGACAATCCCATCTTCAACTGCTTGAATAGTTACATACTGGTAGGTATTATAATTGGTCGCATTGAAGACCAATTGAGCGATTAAAAGGTGGTTCTCAATTTTGTCAATTTGAACCATCGGTGTATCGATACTATTAACACCATCGTCGAAATTTGAATAATCATCAACAAGCCTTAAATGCGAGTTATACACTCCATCTTTATCTCTATCCTCTTGGTAATCTCTCCAGCCATCACTGTCTGTATCCGTCCAGAGGGTATTGGCTTGACCTGCAGCTATTTCAAATTTGTATGGGACAACCTGACTTAAGTCCTTATATAAAGTGTCTGCTCTTGAGCCGTCGGGAGCTGCCACATAAACATTATAATAAACTAAGAGGTTAGGATCAATTGGAGTCTCAAGCTTAATAGCAACATCTGCACTTGTAGGACCAGCAGGAGTTGCCGTTGAGATACCTTGCTCCCACAGGGTCAGTGATGTGAAGTCTACCAACGTACCATTATCGTCAAGCTTTATAGTCGAAGCAGGAGCATCATCATTGACCACATAAAGATTAAATGCCACCTCGTAGTTTGGGTCATAAATTTTAGTGTTCGACTTATGGAAAGCTTCAGGGTTCTGAAACTTAGCATTGATGTGATAAATCTTATTCTCTTGAATATAATTCTCCTGCTTACAGGTGATATTAAAGTCTTGGAAAACATCCCAGTTTTGAGGCGTGAAAGTCAAAGAAGTTGGTGCGTCAAAATAAACCTCTGAACCGTCCTGAGGAACCTCGAACTCTACCACAACATTTGTATAGGGCTTTGCCGTCAGCTTGATACGAGCGGCATTGGTCAATGTGGCTCCCTCGTTTATGATCATGGTATAATCAGTACTTCCTGAGGTAATGTTATCAACATTTACATCAAGATGAAGAGCTGGAATATCATCGTCTCTAAGCTTGAAAGCGTCCCCAACATCTGCCACACCAGTATACTTTGAATCCGTGGTAAGGGTATTGTTGATCTCATAGCTAAAAGGAACCGTTTCCCATACACGACCATTGGCTGTTTTTTCTCGACCCTCCCAAGTATCGTTATCTTTCATCCAGAAAGAGATGAAGAAACCATCATCCCAGTTATTACTATCAAAAATTAGCTGTCGGGAAGGACTAGAATGTGTAGAAGTATTCGCGTTATAAACGAAATAATCCGTGTCCAATTCTGCAAATGCATCACCATTTGATATTTGTGAAGGGACTACAATATCAAAAACAACTTGCGTTCCTGGTTCTGGTGCAAAAGGCAAAGTAGCCCGAACAGCATAATTTCGGAAATTATCGAAATTGTCCCATCCTGTACCATTGCCAGTATACAAGGTTAGGTTAGCCGCTCCCGCCGTGGATGTTGCGTTGATAAAATAATCAACCAAAGAAGTGCTTATAGGGTACTGCCAATACTTATTAAATGGGGAATATTCATCCGCATTGCCTTGGAATCCCTGAGAATTAATGCGTTCTAACTGCAACTTCCAAGGCTCATATCCAAAACCATCAATGCCCGAAGCAGTAGTGGGATATTGATTGTCACCGTCGTATAGCATTTGTCTCCAAGCGCCATTCTTTTCTGTAAGGTATAGGTGCGTCCAATATATATTCTCCCTTGGGTCCAAATTAATATTGGCAGCATTTACACTGTACGAATAAGTATTCTTCACAGCAATTGGATCCGAAAAGCTGCTGTAATTTTCAGGACTATCTCCTTTTTGATTGGACATGACCATTGTAGGCCATGGAAACGTATTAGGCGTCCAATTAGGATTAGATTCGTACCAGTCGAAGAATTCGTGATTTCCCGTATAGACCCTTAAACCACGTACCTCAAAGGCGATATCTCTTGTTACATCAATCGTACTTTGACCACTTTTATAAGACCAAGAATTGGTCACTTCCATACTACTAGAACCTAATCCGGTTACATTGGCATTTGTAAAAATGCCAGAACTATTAACTATAGTACCTGTTTTTAAAAATGATGCTGAATCTTTAACGTAAGTCTTGTTAATACCTATGTAGTCTGACATGACCCAACCATTTAGCGATGATCCAGTAGGGCTGTCTTTCAAATCTCCGTACCAATCTACCTCATCTATTGTTCTGCTCGAAAGAGTTATCGGGAGGGTAAGTCGTGAATTGGGCAAAATCCAGCTTTCATCTGCCGAAGTAGGAATGGAGGCTCCAAAATCATCTTCATGGTTACTTCGAAGAGTTGGTGTCCAAAACTTATCGCCGTCACCAGCTCCGAAAGTGAAATCAGAAGTATTCTGCTGATCATAAGACCTATCGAACGAAAATCTGTTGAGCGAAATGAAATCGTCATTGACTGCGCCAGTTTTCAACTGGACGACCGTGGATCCATCAGACTCAAGTGGAACGGATGTAACTCCATTCTTAAATAACTGTATATCTGCAATATTACTGGCATAAATAACAGACTTTTGATCTGTTGACCATGTAGACCCGTCGTCCGAAGTTTCTATAAAAACCTCCTCATCAGCAGCGGTTGCTAGACTTGAGCTAAGTGAAGAACTGAAATTCCAATCGGCTACTGGCAGAGAATACGTCGTAGTAGTCGTGTTAATGTTATTGGCAAGAATTGTCCCCGAGTTGTCCTTAATACGGATTTTGCCATCACTTTGAGCAATCCCCCAAACTTCATCATTCCATGGGTTGTATTTTGTATACGGCATGAAACTGTTATCCGATACTTCTACCTCCATATAGAACCCTTCAGGTACTCCATTGGAAGACGCGTATTTGGGGTTTGATGAAGGGGGCGTTTCACCTTGATTTAAAATGGAGTAGTTAACTGTACCATCGTACAAATTTTCCATCCACCAATCGTTTCCTTTAAAATCAAAAACTACGGTTAAAGTGGTTCCGGCACTTTGACTAGCATAGGAGGCTCCCCATCTCTTTGAGGCCATGGGTGTTTTGCTCGCAGTCCATGAAGCTGTGTAGTTAGTCGGCGCAGCAGAGGGTAACTGAACGTCCGATGCAGAATAAACATTATTGTAGTAATAGTATTCTGTAGATGATGTCGCGAAAGAATTTCCATTAGCATCTTGACCGCTGGAAGAAAAGAAACCAATCTGGGCACCTAAATCGTTGTATATGTAAACATCAAAATCCAATCCTTGAAGCTCGAACGGATCTTGAACTACACCTCCAATAGAATTCTCAAAAGCAAAGAGAATAAAACTCTTACTGAGCTTTTCCATAGTTTGAGAAAAGCTATAGGTTGCGCCTCTTCGAAGAGAAAACACATATTCTTGCCCCCCTCCGTTATATGCCTCATTCTGAAGGAAACCAAAGTTATTCCTTGAATTCAGATGGTTTCGAACAGGTGCTGTTCCAAAATCGCCTGACGCAAATCCCCAGGAGTCACTCATAAAGGACGTTCCTGACCAAGTGTAAGGGCCTATATTGAGATCGCTGAGCTTCGTTTGCAACGCTGTTTGAGCTCCAAGATTGAAACCGACAAGACCTAATGCTATTGTTATAAGAATCGAACGACAGCGATAGAATGACGATTTTGGACTCAATTTTGACAGCAATGTGTTTCTTTGGAACATCATGAGACATTTTGACATAAGAGCAGCAAAAGTCCCTCGCGCATCCAAGCAATTAATAATTAAATCGATTAACTTGTGGTCTCATAGCCAGTCTAGCATGGAACTAAACAGATGTCTTAAATATTTTTTAACCGTAGTCTTCTGTTTTTGTGGTTTTTACGCAAATTCTAAAAGTGTTATTCGCGTCTTCAGACCGGAAGGAAAGAATATTATTGACGTCAAGGTTTTCAGGGATTCGATAGTATTAAAGACAGATGGTGAAAAGTATATTTCTTTTAACGGATTAGATTTTTCAACAGGTACTAACACTCTAGCAGAACTAGGAGGTATTCCGCGTCATTACAGGTACGAAGTAAAAAATGGTGCCTTGTATGTGACCAGTAGCTATTTCTCTAAATACTCCTATCCGAACACAAGTATTCGAACTATTCAAAAAAATTTCCTTGGGACTTATCAGGGAGTTTGGCTCAACAATAAACGAATACCACAACTTACATATTCATCTGGCAAAAGTTTCACGCAAAACGACACCTCCTACATTTGTTACGATGGGGTGCTTAGAATCACAAATGAAGACACTACTTTCTTTGTCAATGATACTACCGGGTTGTTTGAGATAGATAATCAATCCTTTAGTAATGCTAGAGATTTGGTGAGACTCGACGATTACTTTTTACAAATCAACACCTCAGAAATATTATTGATTGATCCAAAATACTCAAAGGTGATTGATCGCGCTGAAATAGAGAACAACGAAGCGAATTGTTTTCTTCAAAAAACCTTATCCGGCTCAAAAAATGCTTATTTATGTTTAGCCGGTAAGGATATTAATAGAGTTTATGTAAACGATGAAAAACTAACTGTCTCCCGAATATTTCATTCTAATTTTCATTTAGTTTCGTGCTATCTGACATCGAATAACACTAAGAGCGTTATTATCGATAAAGAAAACAGCTACATATCGCTGACTGCTCCTTTTGGCAATGTCCATGACACTATTGCAGGACATTTTCACGGATCATTCAGTTATGATGAGAAGATTTTTTTGGTAGGCAATGATGGGTTATTTCGGCTTGATGGTGATTCGTTGGTTAAACTTAGGTCTATTGAATATAATCGCGGTGCCATTTATACTTCAGGTGATACCGTCAAGCTAGGTTCGACTATTGGTTTGTTTTCTTACTCCCTTCCTGGTCTGGCCTACGAAGACACTACACGATTAATAGAATCGTCTACAACGCCAGGTTTCACCCTCACGAAGGTCATTCTAGTTTTATTGGGTTTATTTGTATTCTTAATCATTGCTTTTTTCCTTTATCGTTTCATTGGGAGTGATAAGAAGACACAGACTTCAACCGGAGTCCCTTCGAGCATTCCAGAAAATCAAAAGGACTTATCCCTTCGGGAGCAAATACTAGATTATATAGATAAAAATCTTCCTACTGTTAGTAATAAGGATATTTGTTATGAATTTGGTCTTAGCCAAGTTCAGTTATACAACGTCTTTAAAGACGATACCCCAGGTAAGGTGATTGCTAGAAAGCGGAAAATTCTCGCAGAAAGATTGTTTTCCGAAAAAAAATCGACAGCATTTATTTCAGAAAAAACTGGGTACAGTGAAAATTATCTCACTCAAACTGTTTTTCCGCCTCTAGAAAATAAGTGATTTACGCCTAAACAGCACGAATTCTTAATGCCTCACGTTTAAACTAAATGGAAGCATTCATCACCGACCTCTTTATGAAATGTGTCTACATCCTCCAAGTGATGGGCGGCGCACCGGGCGAATACGGCTACGGCTACTACCTCGCCAACATTCTCATTTTCGTAGTCCTCCAACCCGGGCTCATTCTCCTCTTTTTCGTGCTTTGGAGAAGGGAGCGGAGGTTGAGAAAACTACTTAATCGTGTAAGCTAGGCCGAAACCCAGCACCGAACGGCGTTGCCAGGCATCTATTTGGTCTATGTCGCGATTGAGCTGCAGGTGGGCATTCACTGAAAAGGCCTCCTTGATTTTGTAGAGGGCAATGATATCAAGGGCGATATCCGTGGCATTCACTGAAGTGGCGTAGTTGTAGAAAATATCGGTTTTGGCGGTGATGGAGAATTGGTCCGTAAACTGTTCGGTATAATTTAACGTCAATTTCGCCCCAGCCTCAAAACGCCAAGTAGCCCCTGTATCCACCCCAAAGGCCGCCTTGTCGCGAAGATCTTGGTCCAATACGGTAGTTGTTTTACCCGCTAATGGTGAGATAAATATCTGCCAATTCTCATTCGAAGTGTTCCCCATCCCCAAAGAGAATTGTCCGTAAATAGGGGCGCCAATAGTAGAGATGGGCGTCCTTGTAGTATCTCCTGCCGCATAACCCGGCGCAAATTGAGTGCGCGCATTTACCTGACCGGAAATGTTCCAATCTGTCTTTTTGGGAGAGCCTGTTACTGTTGTAGTGAATTCAAGTTTGTCGGCATTCTTAGTCAACACACCCGCCTGACGACTCAACCCATAGTTGCCCTCCAAGAGATGCACCGTAGTCCAATTCGCATCCTTCTTCACCCAATTTTCACGCAACAATAGGGACAAATTTGAGCTATTCTCACCTCCAGCATTCCAATTACTTAGTTCCGTGAATGCGCCCGAAGCGCTGTAAATAGCAGTACGCTTATATCCTTGAGGCAATAGGTCTTCCTCAGCGACATCTTGACCTTGGGCAGTGCTAATGGTTAGGGCTGCGAGGAGTCCAATGAGGTACTTTTTCATAATGTGAAGTTAGCGTCTACTTCTTCTTGAAGGCGGCGATAGCATCTTTGGCTTCTTTGCTCAAGATCAGCTCTCCGCTCACTGCGGCACGTTCTGCCAATAGCTCGTCCCAATGCTCAGTTCCCTCCCAGAAAACGCGCTTAAGGCCCTTCATTGCTTCCGTAGACTTTGTTAATAGCCTCGAAATTAGGGCATCAACCGCCTCATCCATTTCTTCTGTACTGTTAAAGATGTCATTGTACAAACCACGCTGGAAGGCCCACTCTGCTGACCGCCATTCCGTGGCATTGATCGCCAAATCTGACATCCCAGCCAATCCGAGCTTGCGCTCAACTGCAGGGCCAACCACAAACGGTCCTATACCCACAGCAAGCTCACTCAACTTCACCGCTGCGTGCTTCGTAGCATAACAGTAATCTACCGAAGAAGCGAGGCCTACACCGCCGCCCACAGCCTTTCCTTGAACTCGGCCAATGATGAGCTTCGGACACTTTCGCATGGCGTTGATCACGTTGGCAAAGCCGCTAAAAAAGACCTTACCGGTATCTAAATCTTCAATGGCTATGAGCTCATCAAAGCTCGCCCCGGCACAAAAGGCACGTTCGCCCGCACTCTTCACAAGGATGAGTTTTACGGCGTCATTTTCCCCCAGTTCCGTAATGGTATTGGCCAATTTCGCGAGGACCTTGCCCGGCAAAGAATTGGACAGCGGGTGGAAAAATTCAACTGTCGCCAAACCGCGATCGTCAACGGCCACATGTACACCGCCTTGGTTCACTGCTTCGTTCATAGGTTATAGTATTTGGGTATTGTGTTCTGCTGAATATTCAATTTTCACGAGCATGCTGTGGTACGCCGCATACCATTGTTTTCCGTAGCGCTTAGCGACTTTATGACGGGCATTCGCGCGCCACTCGTTCACTGCCTCCATGCTCTGCCAATAGCTGATAAAGATGCTGCGGCCCTCCGCATTTTTCACGCTCTCGTACCCCACATATCCTGGAACGTCCCCCACCAAGTGTAGGGTCTCTTCGTCCAATTCCGCATAGCCCTCTCTATCGTCTGAAGGCAGGTAACTGAATATGTTGGCGTACTGTGCGCCCGGGAATCGCTCAAAATTCATCAGCTCTGGTCTAGTTTCTTCACCATGGTCAAGATGGTCGCCACGGCAACTACCTCATCAGTATCGTCGTAGACTTCCACGTAATACTTCACGATGCCCTTAGCCACATCGTCCTCACTGCGCTTCTCTTGATCGATCTTTTCTTTTACGGTCAATTTCACCCCGATGGTTGCCCCCGGGTAGACCGGCTTGGTGAATCGGCATTCATCGATACCGTAATTCAACAACACCGGACCTTTCTTGGCCTCGACAAACAAACCTGCCGCCTTGCTCAAGATGAAATATCCGTGCGCCACTCGGCCCTCGAAGATGGTTCCCTCGAGCGAAGTAGCGTCCATGTGTGCGTAGAAGTTGTCGCCACTCACATTGGCAAAGTTTGTGATGTCCGTTTCCGTGACGGTATGTTTTGCTGTGTACACCGTCGCACCCACTTCCAGCTCCTCAAAATGCTGACGGAAGACGTGCGGCATGGCCTCAGGGCGCGATGCGCCGGGCTGGTACTGCTGCGTAATGGCTGTGATATCATCCGGGTGGCCTTGGATGGCCGTGCGGTGCAAATAGTGCAAGATGCCGCGCTTTCCGCCCATTTCTTCTCCACCTCCAGCACGACCTGGACCGCCGTGTTTCATCAGTGGCATCGGCGAGCCGTGACCGGTACTTTCCTTGGCCATCTTCTCGTTGATGATGTGGATACGTCCGTTATAGGCCGCCGCCTCAGAAGTAAATGCAACAATATCAGAAGTGTTCTTACTCACAAATGAAGTCACCAAAGAACCGCGTCCCATAGCGGTCAGCTGGACCGCCTCGTCAATGGTCCTGTACGGCATCAAGGTGCTCACAGGACCGAACGGCTCCACCTCGTGGACCTTGGTGTTGGTAAAAGGATCGTTGTTCACAAACAGTTTTGGCGTATAGAACGCGCCTGCATCCGTAGCACCTACCAGATCGAGTTCTTGATTAAAGACCAATTCCTGTTCAGCCATCAGCTTGTTCATCTCCGCCTCTACACGACCGATCTGGTCGTGCGTCGCTAAAGCACCCATGCGCACACCCTCGGCTTGAGGATCACCTATCACGGTCTTTTGCAAGCGTGCAATCACCGCCTCCTGAACCGAAGTCAACAAATGTTCCGGCACCATAGCACGACGAATAGCTGTACATTTCTGCCCTGCCTTCACCGTCATTTCGTTGGCCAATTCACGCACAAATAGCGCAAATTCCGCATCTTCAGGACGAACATCTGGACCCAGCACCGCGGCGTTCAAACTATCTGCTTCCAGGTTAAACGGCACCGAGCGCTCGTTCAAATGAGGAAAGCCGCGCAACACCTGACCCGTAGCCGCAGAACCCGTGAAGGTCACGATGTCTTGAAAATCTACGTGGTCTAGAATGCCGCGTCCTTTACCGCTCACCAGTTGCAGGGCACCTTCCGGTAAAATACCGCTATCGATGATGGCCTTAACCATCGCTTCAGTGAGGTAGGAGGTATATTCCGACGGCTTCACTACGGCAGGAACACCCGCCATCAAGTTGACCGCAATTTTCTCGAGCATTCCCCAAATAGGGAAGTTAAATGCATTGATATGGACCGCTACCCCGTGGCGCGGCACCATGATGTGGTGACCGATGAACGTACCCTCTTTTGAAAGACGGGCAAGGTCGCCATCAACGTAGTAGGGAAGGTCTGGGAATTGGCGTCTGAGGGATGCATTGGCGAATAAGTTGCCTATTCCCCCTTCAATATCAATCCAGCTGTCCACCTTGGTGGCTCCGGTGGCCCAACTCACATCATAGAATTGGCGTTTGATAGACGTTAAATGCAGTGCCAACGCTTTAAGCATGCGTCCGCGCTCCTGAAAAGTCATCTTGCGCAAGGCAGGACCTCCGACATTTCGGGCGTAGTCTAAAATAGCCTTGTAATCCAATCCTTCTGAGCTCACAGAAGCATATTCTGCCCCCGTGATCGCGTGGCGCGCCGTGTATTCCGTGCCGCTGCCTGCCTCCCAGTTTCCAAGGATGTAATTCTTAACTGTGTTCATCTATTTGTGTGTTTGATAGGTTCCTTTATGTTCTGGTCTGTTGGGTTCCAATTCCTTCAACGGCTCCACCTCTTTCAAGGTATCCTGACATTGCTTTGGAAGCTCCATGTACAATTTCGTTCCTTCCGTCTTCCACTCGAGCATTTCATCGCTGACCTGCTTGACCACCTTGCCGGGGTTGCCTACGAAGATGCTCCTTGGCGGAATGACTGTATTCTGCGGCACAAAAGCCAATGCGCCCACAATAGAGCCATCACCGACCTCAACATTGTCCATGACCACGGCATTCATCCCGATGAGTACATTCTCACCCAGCGTCCCGCCGTGAATAATCGCCCCATGCCCTACATGCGCCATCTTCTTCAGGCGCGTTTCGGTTTTTGGAAACATATGAACGGTACAATTCTCTTGCACATTCACACCCTCTTCGAGCACAATCCTGCCCCAATCGCCGCGGAGCACTGCCCCGGGTCCTATGTAACAATGCGGCCCAACGATCACATCGCCCGTGACATTTGCTTGGGGATGTACGAATGCCGTAGGATGGACGACGGGAATGAAATCAAGGAATTGGTATATAGCCATCTTATGCGCGTTCTAAAATGGTAGCATAGCCCTGGCCAACACCAATACACATGCTCACCAAGGCATATTTCTTACCGGTCTCCTGCAACTCTAGGGCTGCCGAATGAAGGATGCGACCGCCCGTCACCCCCAGTGGGTGGCCTAATGCAATGGCACCCCCGTTCGGGTTGATACGCTCGTCGTTATCCGCCAAACCAAGCTCGCGCGTGCAGGCCAAAACCTGCGCTGCAAAAGCCTCATTCAGCTCAATGATATCCATATCGTCCAACGTCAGTCCCGCTTTAGCGAGTGCCTTTTTCGACGCCTCCACTGGACCAATTCCCATAATCCGCGGCTCCACACCAGCGACCGCTGAGCTCACCACTCGAGCCAAAGGTTTCAAGCCATGCTTCTCCACGCCTTCACCACTGGTCATCAACAATGCTACAGCACCGTCGTTCAACCCTGAACTATTCCCCGCCGTCACTGAGCCGTCCTTTTTGAACGCTGCTCTTAGGCCGCCGAGGGCTTCAAGAGTGGTATTGGGTTTCATGAATTCGTCCTCCACGAAAACGATGGGGTCCTTTTTGCGCTGTGGGATCTCCACGGCGAATTTCTCCAGACGGAACCTTCCGCGCTCCTGCGCTCTTGCCGCTTTCTGCTGCGACCAAAGCGCAAAGGCGTCTTGGTCCTCACGACTAATGCCGAACTGCTCCACAAGGTTCTCTGCGGTCTCGCCCATGGCGTGGGTACCGTAGAGCTCCTTCATTTTTGGATTCACAAAACGCCATCCAAAAGAGCTGTCGTACATCTTACTGTCCGTACCATAGGCCGTCTGAGGCTTGCTCATGACATAAGGGCCACGGCTCATGTTTTCCACACCTCCAGCGATAAATAGATCGCCGTCTCCGGCCATGATGGCGCGGTGGGCATGGATGGCTGCGCTCATTCCTGAGGCACATAAACGGTTCACGGTTTCGCCCGGAACGCTCCAGGGAAGTCCCGCCAAAAGGGCTGCCATACGCGCCACATTCCGGTTATCTTCTCCAGCTTGATTGGCACACCCCAGGATGACGTCGTCAATGGCGCTAGGATCCACACCGGGATACTTTTCCATAAGTTTGGCGATGGTCATGGCCGCCAGATCATCGGTGCGCACCGCTGCTAGGGTGCCTTTAAATTTTCCAATGGGCGTACGAACGCCGTCTACGATATAGGTCTGTTTCATAGGTTCCATTCTTTCGAGGTGCGGTATACGGTTCCTTTGAACCACGCTACGCGCTGCCCTGAAGAGTTTGTGATATCAATTTGGTAGATGCCCGTTTTATTGGTCTCGCTAATGAGTGATGCTGTAGCAGTAATGGTCTCGCCGGTTTCCACTTTCGCAATGTGGTGGATGCTGGTCTCTATGGACAAGCTTTGGCGTCCACCACCGTTTGAGGCAAAGGCCAGGGCCGAATCCGCAAGAGAATAGGTGATGCCACCGTGAGCAATACCGAACCCGTTGGTCATTTCTTCCCGAACGGTCATTTTTAAGACGGCGGAGCCGGCGGAATTGGCCACGACTTCAATGCCTAACCACTGGCTGAAGGCGTCGTTCTCCATCATGTGACGGACGATATGTGCGGCCTTATCCATTATGCGTCACTCTCCGTTTTATCCTGCAATACAGCCATTTCCATGGCTTCAATAGCACAGTCTAGAAGGAAAAGGATGTTCCCTGCAGCCTCATTGCTCATGGCATTGTTTTCGGCTACGTAGAGGTAGAGTTCGCTTAAAGTGTTTGGCGAGCTACTAATCTTGATGAGGGATTCAATGTCCAACCCATTATCCTCTTGGTGCTCCTCATATACCTCCATACGAGATTCGATGATGCCTATCCACTTCTCTTCGCTGAGCATAGTGGCACGCCATCCCATCTTTTGGAAGGACCACTTCAAAACCAAAACGGCCTTGAGCATCCAAGAATGTGCGCCTTCCTCCATGCCTTCATCGGCATCCATAAGGGTGCCTACGAGGTAGGGCTGACTGTCTAAAAAGTCATTGAAGTTTCTTTGGTAGATCTCTGGGGTCCAACCTTCCACTTCGAGCATACTCTCCTTGAGGGAGATGGCTCCGTCTGCATTGGGTGTGTTCATGCAAACGAATTTAAGGAATAAAAAAACCCCAAGCACAAGGCTTGGGGCATTCCAACTAACACATCAAAATATGATTAAAGATCACATTTTACCTTTCATCATGCGGTTCCAATACAAGTACGGCAAACCGAACTTCTTCAAGATCCACATGCTATAGTTTTCCTTGGTCGTATCCACAAATTTGCTGAGGAACGGATCGGAATCTCTAACGTTATTGTATTTAAACTCTGCCAATACCATCTTACCGTATCCGGTAACTAGCGGACAAGAGCTGTATCCTTCGTATTGCGCATCAGTAATTTTATTGCTGTTCAGCATGGCAACAACATTACCCGCAACTACTGGTGCTTGCTTTCTAATCGCTGCACCTGTTTTCGCAGTAGGTAGCGCTGCTGCATCACCTACGGCAAATACATTCGGGTATTTATTGTGCTGAAGTGTATTGATATCTACATCAATCCAACCACCAGGTGTACCGTTTGAAAGCGGACTGTTTTTGATAAAGTCTGGCGCGCTTTGTGGCGGAGCGAGGTGGAGTAGGTCGAAGGGAAGTACGTAGGCAGAATCACCTTCCGTTCTTTCGCTTAGGCCGTTCCCTTCGTTTACTACACAATTGTTCTCATCAGGCTTTGAATTAGTGAAGTGAACTTCTTTATTGACCACATCAATCTTAGAAATGGCATAAAATGGCTTGAAATGAATGTTCTTACGTTGAAGCACTTTAGTCAGCGTCTTCGCAAAATCTGGTACTCCAAAGATTACGGATCCAGGTGTAGCAAATATTACATTAGTATCTTTCTTCACACCTGTTTTTGCCCAGTGATCATCAGCTAAATACATGATTTTCTGTGGAGCACCACCACATTTAATCGGCGTAGTGGGCTGCGTAAATACTGCATTTCCACCTTTAAATTTTTGAACCAATTCCCAAGTCTTCTTCGGATCGGTATAATTTGAACATACAACTCCTGCTTCTAGGCCTTCTTTTAATCCAGGAATGCCATCAACATCTATTTGAATACCAG
>JAAXJR010000074.1:18882-43070 GCA_012269745.1 Flavobacteriales bacterium
GCTTCTAGGCCTTCTTTTAATCCAGGAATGCCATCAACATCTATTTGAATACCAGGAGCCGCTACCAAAATGTCGTAGCTCAGTTCTCCCGATGAGGCCGTATTTACCTTGTTGTTATCGGCATCAATAGTTGTTACAGCATCTTTTACCCAATCGCAACCATTAGGGATAACGGAAGACATCGGACGACCCGTTTTCTTGTAGTCGTATGCACCTGCACCCACTAAGGTCCAAGCAGGTTGGTAGTAGTGTGTTTGAGCAGGGTCAATGATCGCAATAGAAGCATCGCGCTTCTGGTTTTTGATTTGCGCAGCAGTCATGATACCTCCTGTTCCGGCACCTATTACTACGACGTTGTAATGTTTGGACATGGCGTTAGAATTTTTGTGATTCCCTCAAATTTAGAAGAAGGCGATTTTTGGATATGTGATAAATGTCACCTTTGACCTTTTATCTAAAAAACAAACCCCGGGTATAGACCCAGGGTTGCTTCAACTAACACATCAAAATATGATAACTCATATTTTATATAATCTTGGAATACAGAATTTCATTGGCGGTTTTCTCTTGATTAATCACTGAAAAACAAGTAATTGAGATCGTAATAGGTCCTGTAAGCTAGATTACTGACGTGAAAATAGGACGCTATTTTCTTTATAGCTCATCAAATACTCGGCAATACGGTAAAATTATATAGCTATTCTTGCTAAATAAAAATAGTGTTCCGGCACCTACCCTTTTTTCACCATGATGCGGTGTGGTATGCCGTCTTCTAGAAAGTCTTCACCCTGAGCTTCGTAGCCTTGAGAACCGTACCATCTGAGCAAATAAGACTGGGCCATAATTTTAATGGGGCCGTGAAAATCTGACGCGTATAAAGCTTCTTCTGAACGGCGCATGAGCTCCTTACCCAAAACACCGCCTCGATGGCTTTTTGCGACAATCACCCTTCCTATAGACGCTTCTTCATAATAGACTCCCGGAGGCAAAATACGCGTACAAGCTACGTAGTCCTCTCCGTCCTGCGCCCAAAGATGCAAGCACTTATCGTCGTAACCGTCAGCGTCTAAATACACACAGTCTTGCTCCACCACGAAGACCTCGCTACGCAACCTAAGAATCCCGTACAATTCTTGTGGAGTCAACTCCTCAAAAGACTTAAGCTTCCACTGCATACTTGCTTGTTTTTCGTGCTAAAAGTGAATGAATGATTAAAGCTATCAAAAATAGCGCACCCAGTACGGTAGCTATAGATCCAGCTATGCTCGTCTCTAACACCTTGCTCAGCCCATAGCCGCCCAAAGCACCTACCAGGCCGATAGAGGCGCTAGCAAAAAGCAATGGCTTTAGTCGCTGAATAAACAAGTAGGCTGTCGCTGCGGGAGCCACCAAGAGTGCTACTACCAAGATGGCGCCAACACTTTCAAAACTGACCACAGTGGCAAGGCTCACCATGGACATCAAACTCAAATTCCATAGGCCTGCCGCAATGCCTAAAACAGCCGCGTAATCTTCATTGAAGCTCGTCATCTTAAGGCCTTTGTAGCCGATGATGATGTATAGTAGGACAACAAGAAGCAAAACACCGGAAGACCACAAGGCAATTGGACCGTAAGAAACCCCATCAACCAACCAAAGGTTGAATGGAACATAGGCAATTTCGCCGTAGAGCACACATTCCTGGTCGAGATCAACGCTGTCGCTCCAATAGGTAATGAGTACCACGCCTAGTGCAAAAAGCGAGGTAAAGGTCATGCCAATACTCGCATCACTTTGAACCCGCAGTTTTTTGCGTAAAACCTCAATCACTATGGTTGCGCCAACCCCAACAATGGCTGCGCCTAAAAACATCCATAGACTGGCCCTGCTCTGAGAAAGCCAATAGGCAATGGCAATACCCGGCAAGACTGCATGCGAAATGGCATCGCCTACCATGGTCATTCTTCGCAGTACCAAAAAGGCCCCGAGGAGGGAGCAGGCAATGGCGATAAAAGCCGCTACCAATGCTATGGATACAGAGGGATTCACTAACGCAAATAATGAGCTAATGGAAGACGGTAACTCACCCCTGTTCCGATGAACCAGCCGGTAGTTGGCAATCGAGTACCGAAGGTTTCTGATAAGTCGTAACCGGCATAAATATCAAGCTGAAGGTCGTTGGAAAGGAGTTTGGTAATTCCACCATCGACGTAGGGGGTGTAGAAGAATTGGCCCGCAATGAGTTGCCAATCCATGAAGTATTCAGCGTACATGCCCCAATTGTTGCCAAGGTCGTAGCCCGCTGCGAAAGAAAACATCCCTTCGTTAATGAATCCGTTGGAACCGCTCATGGTTCCCGCAACGCCAATGTTTGTAGCCAGGCCAAATCTATCGGTGATGCCTTTTTCCATCATCAATCGCTGCTCGTGGAAGACAGTATTCACCTGTGTAACTGCTCGGTAATCGCCAAAGGCCACTTGAGGAAAGCTCAGGTGGCTCAGCCAAGTCGTCTGCGGCATTCTATCGCTTTCGCTCGCGAGGTTGTATTTGAACCCAACGGTCACAGGATCGATGCCTCGAACACCGGCGGGATTAATGAAGATCGTTGGGCTCGTGTAGCCTTCAGTATTTGCGTTAATCACTGCTCTAACTTCAAATCGCTCGGTCAATCCAAAGCGAAGTACTTCCTCAATCTGGTGTCTGTTTGTGGTGACATCTAGGTTGCCGACGCTGTTTGAGAATTGGTACCCGCCTTCATATTGGAACCAACCCACGGGAGTGATAAAGGCACTCTCGGTAATGTCGGGACGGTCCGTGGAGATTGCAGCCATGATCGTGTCGGTCTGAGACCAAGCAAGGTTACTGAGCAGCACTGCTGCCAAAAGACTAAGCTTCTTCATATGGAATAGGACTTTGGTGGGGGTCCAATTCTGGATTCCCCAATTCTTTAACTAATAATTCTTCAATCTCAGGAGTAATCACATGCTCCATGGTCTCCGCACCCGGGTGGATGTGGTCGGCGGCCATGCCCAAGCGCTCTGTCAAATACAGCTCCCAAAGGCGGTGCAGACGCACTACCCTACGGCCTTCACTGCGGCCCAGTTCAGTCAATGCATAACCATTGCCGTGCTCCACTACGAGCAATCGACGCTTCAAATCTCTTAGGGAATTCCGCAATTTTTCCGGCTGCATTACTCTAATAGACAACATGTTTTCAGTAGATAGCACAACACTTACTCCATTGCGCTCTTCTTGCTGATACATCAGCTTTAATACGTTTTCTCGAACGGTCTTCTTTTGATTCGCCAAGGCCCTTCTACGCTTGGCCAACCAACCCTTTTCCGGGGCAAATATCAATGAGCCAAAACCAAAAAACGCAAGGACCAAGACCACCCAAGGACCCGTAGGCATCTTTGGTATAGCGCTAGAAATATAGGTGCCCGTAATGGCCGAGCTCGCTGCAAAAACAGCAGCAAGAAGCAACATAGTGGGTAAGCTTTTTGTCCAAGCTCGAGCGGCTGCCGAGGGAGTGATCAAAAGGGCCGCCATGAGCACCACACCTACCGTTTGGATACCAATAGTGATGGCAAGAACGGTTAGGACGGTAAAGGTGAATCGGATGAATGTAACCGGAAGGCCAATAGCAGCGGCAAAATCTTCGTTAAACGTCATCAATTGGAACCCCTTGTAAAAGAGCCCTACACCCACCATCAAAAGCACAGCAAGCGCAGAAAAAACGTAAACGTCATCCATGGTAATCGCTGCAGCCTTTCCCAAAAGATAGCGCTCTAAACCCGCCTGTTGGCCCTGGCCAGATCGCTGGATCAAAGACATCAGCATGATGCCAAATCCAAAGAAGGTGGAAAGCACCAGGCTAACCGCCGTATCGCTTTTAAGCTTGGTTCTGCTTTGGATATAACCGATGCCATAGTGCGCTATAAGTCCGCTGATCAAAGCACCAACGATAAGGAAAATAGGATTGCGGCCATCGCCCAACAAAAAAGCCAAAACCACTCCGGGCAACAAGGCATGTGCAATAGCATCTCCAACAAGGCTCTGCCCTTTCAAATAACTGAAGGCGCCAACCACCGCTGCCGAAGAAGCAAGCAATGTGGTTCCGATGAGTACCTTGAGGAAAATAGGATCCATGGCTTACTTCTCCGGTTTGTTTTCCTTGAATTCTGGTTCGCGCAGTGGGAATTCTTCGGTACTGATCAAATCGCCCAGCTTAGAAAGCACGGTCAATCGACCACCGTAAGCCTCTTGAAGCAATTCCTTGGTGAACACTTCCTCCTTTGGGCCGGCAGCCACCAATCGTGTATTCAACAGAACAATGTGATCGAAATATTCATTCGCCGTCTGAAGATCGTGATGTACTATAATTACTGTCTTGCCCTGATTCTTCATCTCACGCAACAACTGTAAAATGGCATCTTCCGTCGCGGCATCTACCCCCACAAAAGGCTCGTCCATCAGATAGATGTCCGCCTGCTGTGCGAGAGAACGTGCGATAAATACACGCTGCTGCTGTCCTCCAGAAAGCTGAGAAATCTGACGGTGCGCAAACTCCAGCAAATTCACCTTTTCCAAAGCTTCTGTTGCAATGCGCTTATCTTCTTTTGAAATGCGGCGGAACAAATTATTCTTGCGGTAGCGGCCCATTAAAACCACATCCATGACGTCGGCAGGGAAATCCCAATCCACGCTTTCACGCTGCGGCACATAGCTCACGCGCTCACGAACTTTATCCAAAGGTTGGCCAAAAATCTCCGTATATCCACTGTCCGGTTTCATCAAACCCATAATGGTCTTCAACATCGTCGTTTTACCCGATCCGTTCGGACCTACGATGCCTACAATCTTTCCTGTTGGCAGTGAAAAGTCAACGTCCCACAAGACAGGTTTGCTGTGGTAGCTGACGGTTAAATTGTGTACTTCAATGCTCTTTTCCATCATTTCAAAGAGTTTAAAATTTGTGTCGTGTTGTATTTGAAAGCACCTATTAAAGTAGCCTCCGGAGTGCCTTGTTCACCGAGCGCATCAGAGAACAATGGCTCGCCTAATTTTACTTGGCCGCCTTTCTGTTCCACCGCTTCCTTCAACGCCTCAATACTTTTAGAACTTACAGAGGTTTCGGTAAAAACTGTGGTCAATTCTCTCTCGATAATAAACTCCGCAGTGCTGCGCATATCGTTCACTCCAAACTCTGCCGCGGTGCTCACCCCTTGCAGTCCCTTGACCTCAATGGCGAATGCGCGACCGAAATAAGAGAAGGCGTCGTGCGCCGTTACCATGGCTCTATTAGAGTCTGGAACATCCATTAATGCAGCGGCAAAATCTGCATGTGCTGCGCGGAGTTCTGCAGCATAGCGCTCTGTGTTGGCAACAATATCTTCTCTAAAATCTGGGTATTGAAGGGCCAAGAATCCACCTAGACCTTCCACGCAACGCGCCCAAAGATTGAGATCGAACCAGATGTGTGGATCATGCACGTTTGGCCCTACCTCTATAAGGTCGTTTTGCTTCAACGCACTGCTCATGGCATACACAGGTTTGCTACGGCCTACCTTTTCCAAGATATCCGTCATCTTTCCCTCCAAATGCAAGCCGTTGTGAAGGACAATTTTTGCACTATTTAGCTTGGCCACGTCGCTCTCCACAGGCTTGTAGGAATGTGGGTCAATGTTGCTCTGCATAAGGGCAATCACCTGAATTTCCTCAGGCAGAATCTGGCGCGCTGCATCGGCCATCACCGAAGTAGTAGCAAGTACCTCAACTGGGGCTTCCGGCTGACAAGAAACCAATGAGATAGCTACAAAAAACAGGGCAATTAATCTTTTCATAGGGATATAGCGTAAATGTTAGAGGACATACTGTGACTGAGCCAAAACAGCGAACCGTCTGTGGCTTTGAGCTGGACGCTTGAATCGAAATTTGAAATGGAAATCAGGGTAAATTCTTTGCCCAAACTAATATTTAACTGGTCCAATTGATTGAAGAAATCGGTTCCCGCATCTTCCACACGGACCACACGAAGTTGGCTGCCTTCGGAAAACTGCTGCAACGGTTCACCCATCGTCGGGGGTATAGCACCATCTGCCTGTGGTATAGGATCGCCGTGCGGGTCATGGATTGGAGAACCCAAATAAGTAGCCAATTTTTCCACTAATTCTCTACTCTGAACATGCTCTAACTGCTCCGCTAAAGGGTGCACCTCTTCCCATCCAAATCCTAATTTCTCCACCAGGAAGGTCTCCCACAAACGATGCTTTCTCAAGATATGCTTGGCCAGGGCCAACCCGTCCGAAGTAAGCTTCACACCTTTGTAAGGAATAACCTCAGCGAGGCCTTTGGATGCCAATCGCTTAACCGCCTGTGTGGCAGAAGGACCTTTGGCACCTACGCGCTGGGCCAACGCACCATTCGATACTGCGTCTCCACCGCCCAAATGATATAAGGCTTTGATATAATTTTCTTCGCTTTCCGAATGAGTTTTCACTTTGGCTACAAATAGTTTTAGGCAAAACTAAACCTTTGTTTCCACATGCGCAAAAAGCCCTCAAGGATATCTTCAAAGAAGAATGTACCTTGCACTTCGTGAAAGAGAACACTTACTTTATTTCGGACCTACATCTTGGCGCACCCTCTGTGGAGGAAAGCCAAAAACGCGAGCGTAAAGTCGTAGGTTTTCTACGTTCCATTGAGGCCGATTGTAAAACACTCTACATTGTAGGTGACCTCTTCGACTATTGGTTCGAATACAGGCAGGTCGTTCCGCGCGGGCACACACGTCTACTCGGCACCCTAGCCCAGATGGTAGATAGCGGCCTTGAATTGCACATTTTTACAGGCAACCACGACCTCTGGATGCAGAATTACCTCAGCGAGGAATTGGGCGCAGTGATCCATCATGAGCCTTTAAAAATCCAGTTAGGTTCGGGCCAATTCTACATCGCACACGGCGACGGCCTTGGTCCAGGCGACCTGAAATACAAGATGCTCAAACGCATCTTTACCAATTCTCTTTGCAAGTGGCTCTACCAGCGCCTCCACCCAAATTTCGGAGTGGGTTTTGCCGCACGGATGTCGCGCGCCTCGCGCAATGCTCAAAGTGACGACGACCACGCCTTCTTGGGTGAGAAAGAGCGCCAGCTCCAACACAGCCTACGCGTCCTCGAAGAGGAAAATATCGACTATTTCATCTACGGTCACCGCCACCACCTGAAAGATTTACCTCTAATGCATGAACGCAAGGATGGCACTAAAATTGAATCCCGCTACGTTGTATTAGGCGACTGGATCTCCATAGATTCCTACGCCAAATGGGACGGAACAACCTTAACAACTTCAACCTACCCCCTTTCAAAATGAAAAAACTACTCCTCTTAGCAGCTGTAATCACGGGTCTTTCAGTGAGCGCGCAAGATTACAAAGGACATTACGGCATCGGCCTCGCGGTGGGCGAGCCCAGCGGTTTTAGCATCAAAAAATTCAACAATTCCAGCGAGGCCTTCCAGTACACCGTGGGCTACAGCACTGGTGAGAATTCAGGCATCAACCTTGGTGTAGATTTCCTCCTGCACAACTACGACTACATCAGCGCAGAGCGCGGCTCCATCCCGCTTTACTACGGCCTTGGAGTTCATGTAAAGAGCTACGAAAGCGGCAACCAAATTTATGCCCGCGCCCCTCTGGGCATCGCCTACGAACTGCACGAGCTTCCTTTAGACGTGTTTTTCGAGTTTTCCCCTGGATTAGCTGTTGTACCTACGCCTAGCTTGGTCATGAATTTCGGCATCGGTGGACGTTTCTACTTTGACGTAAAACGAGCTGTAGAAAAGCTGGACGAGGCCATATAAATTTGACTATTACAAAACGAAAAAGCCCGAGCTAATGCTCGGGCTTTTTTGATCTTTAAAAATCGGCTTCGCGAATTACTTCGCTGCAGCATATTTCTCAGCAACTGCGTCCCAATTCACTACATTCCAAAATGCTGCGATGTAGTCTGGACGACGGTTCTGGTAGTTCAAGTAGTAGGCGTGCTCCCACACGTCCAAGCCCATGATTGGGTGACCGCCACAGCCTACGCCCGGCATCAACGTGTTGTCTTGGTTTGCAGAAGAACATACTTCAAGCTTGCCGTCTTTAACACACAACCAAGCCCAACCTGAGCCAAAGCGTGTTGCAGCAGCAGCATTGAATTGCTCTTTCAAGCCGTCCAATGAACCGAATGCGTCGTCAATAGCAGCTGCAAGGTCTCCAGTTGGAGCGCCGCCGCCGTTTGGAGAAAGTACCTCCCAGAACAAGCAGTGGTTGTAGTAACCGCCACCGTTGTTGCGGATCGCCGCATTGTCAGAGTGGTTTGCAAGCAATTCTTCGATTGATTTGCCTTCCATATCTGTGCCTTCAACAGCAGCATTAAGCTTTGCAGTATATCCTGCGTGGTGTTTTCCGTGGTGGATCTCCATGGTACGTGCATCGAAGTGCGGCTCTAGCGCATCATGTGCGTACCCTAATTGTGGTAATTCAAATGCCATAATGAGTAGGGTTTTTTGTAGTTATTTGTGGCTAAGTTAACGCAAAATCGGCCCATCTGTTTTAACTTACGATTATAACCACATATCCAATTCCTATGAGTCCATCATCCAGCGCATCACCACTTACTGCCAAAGCTCCATTTTTGGTGCTCGATGCGTCTGCCGGCTCTGGGAAAACGTACAGCCTCGTTCAGCACATATTGATGAATGCCTTGCGACCATCAGGCATGGCAAACGGCTACCAAAAGGTCTTGGCAATCACCTTTACGAACAATGCCGCTGACGAGATGAAGGCACGACTGCTGCAGCAATTGCTCGAATTCAGCAATGAAGAAGATCCATCGAAGAGTGAATTTTTTAAGCCTATTTGGGAGGCGTTGGAATTGGCCCCTGAAGAACTTCAAAAGCGAGCTTCAGCTAGCGCTAAGCACATGCTGCACAACTACTCCACATTGCATATAGGTACTATTGATCAGTTCACCCACCGCTTGGTCAGAACCTTTACCAGAGACCTTGATCTCGACGATAATTTTGAGGTCCGATTAGACCTCGACGCCATGATTACCGAGGCCCTCGACAGCCTTTACAGCTCGCTAGGCGATCATCCCGAACTTCGCGAAGCCCTTGTTGCCATGGTGCGTGATCGAATGAACCGAGACAAAAACCACAACCCGGATTACGACCTAAAGAAAGAAGGAAAGAACAGCTTTAACGAAGACCATTGGCAGTACCTCGAAAAACTGCCCGAGCCAAAGCGACTAATTGAAATTGAAGGGGAATTGAACGCGCAAATTTCCGCTATTGCAAAAGAAGGCAGAAAGCTATCTCTAGAGGTCCAAAAAATGGTCAAAGAAAGTGGCTTAAAAGAGCGCATTACTCAGTTTAACGATGTCAACACCCACTTCATTAAAAAGTGGTCGGATCTAAGGAAGAACGATTTGGCCACCAATAATCGTATTTGGACGTCGAGGGACAAAACTGGTGACCTTAGCTGGGACGATTTTCTCTCACGGGCGCGCACTTTTGAGCAAGACCACCGCCAAAATCTGCTGCTGCTAAAGCAAGCCTCAGCAAAACTGCAAAATTTGGCAGCCACGAAAGCATTGCTTACAAAATTTGACGAATTGCAAAAGAGTCAAAATACCATGCCTCTAAGCGCATTCAATAAGCTCATTTCAGAAGAGCTTGAGAAAGAACCTGCAGCTTTCATCTATGCCCGTTTAGGCGAAAAATATTGGCACTTCTACATCGATGAGTTCCAAGATACTTCGGTGGTGCAGTTCAACAACCTTCACCCGCTAATCGAACATTCGCTGACGAAGGACGAGCATGAAAATAGCGCACTAATTGTTGGGGATGCGAAACAGAGCATTTACCGTTGGAGGGGTGGAAAAGCGGAACAATTCATGGAATTGGTCGACGACAAACACCTGATCAACCGCTTCGAAAGGCACCCAGAAGGACACGAACTTTACGAGCGCCAGACCCTGCGATTAGGCAAGAATTTCCGAACGCACGGCGCCATCGTCAACTTTAACAATAGCCTTTTCTCCTCCCTTTCGAGCGAATTAGCGCTGCCAGAACACAAAGAGGTCTACTCAAAATCTCGAGTGAGTCAGGAGCCCAATAAAAACCAAGACAAAGGCGAGGTTCGCATTGATGTCCTTGAAGCCGAAAATGCAGGAGATGTAAAGGATGATGCTTGCGAGAAAACTTTGGAACGAATAGACGAACTTAAAAGTAGAGGCCATGAATATTCGGACATCGCCATCCTCGTTCGAGGTAACGCTGACGGCAAACGAATTGCAAACTTCTTGACCCGAAGAGGGTATCCGGTCCTTAGTGCAGATAGCTTGGTATTGAGCAACGCACATGAAGGCGTGTTGCTTCACGCCGCTGCTAAGCTCTACCTCAACCCCGGGGACAAAGAGGCGCGTTTTGCGCTTGCACACGCCCTAGTTCGCCAAGAAAAAATCCCAGCAGAGCAGGGCTTCACCTTCGAAAAAGCTATTGTAGAGCAAGGCATTCGGACGATCGTACCTTTTTTTCCGAAGGCTGCCCAACTCCTCGATGCAGCAGATAGCTTGTTCGATTTCGCCGTGCGTACCTTCGACATCTTCGGCTACTTAGATGAGGATAATGCCATGGTGGATGCCGCGCTCGATCTGATCTACGAATTTCAAAGTAGAGAAGGCACTTTTGCCACATTGCCAGGCTGGTGGGATGAGCAGGCGCCCAAGAAAAATGTGGAAGCACCTGAAAGCACTCCGTCGCTTAAGGTGATGACCATTCACAAGAGCAAGGGGTTAGAATTTGAACACGTCATCATTCCATTCGGCATCAATTACAAAGCCGATTCCTCCGAGCAATGGCTCGACTTTCCACTTCATGAAGAGCTCGAAAAAATGCCTATCACCTACAACAAGGCAAATCGTGAGCTTTTCAGTGAGGATTTGACGACCTCATTAGATACCAAGAGTCGATTCGACTGGATGAACATGGTCTACGTGGCACTAACCCGCCCTGTTAGCGGCTTGCATCTGTTCCTAAAAGGAGGTAAGAAACCTGGAGATCTGGCGAAAGCTGTGCTCGATCATTTGGAATTAGGTTACGAGCCGCTGGCGTGGAGCACTGGCACCGTTGTGGAGCATGAAAAAAAGGAAGTGAGCGGAAAAGAGGCCACTGCAAATACTCCACATACGACCATGGGGACCTTGGACTTAAAAATGGCACTCACTGCTCCTGAAAAGTGGTACGAAGGTGGTACAGATGCACGAAAGTGGGGAACAGCACTCCACCGCATTTTGCAATCCCCAGAAGAACTCCGCTTCCAAGGTCTACAGCGCTTGTACCGCAGCGGTGAATTCTCAGCTAATTTGCACGAAAGAGCAGCGAAAATCCTTGATGAAATGAGTGCAAAAGATGCGCTCAAAGATCTGCAGAAAGAGGGCACCGTGGTTTATACTGAACGTAGTATTGTCGACGGGGAACATTCCTTGCGGCCCGATTTAATTATTGAATCGGAACAAAAATTGATGGTAATCGATTATAAAACAGGAACCCCGAAGGAAAAAGACGAGGCACAATTGAAGGAATACATAGAACTTCTCGAGGCCAACTTTGAAAATGTGGAAGGCGAACTGCTTTATATATAAATTGACATTGTAAAATTCGAATACATGAAGCCCCAACTATCCTGGACAAAAATATCTTTAGTCGTTTTCCTCGCTGCACTCCTATTTGCCGCACCAAGCTGTACCTCGGACAATGTAGATGATAAATACGGACCCGGCAGCGCTTGCGATACGGCAGTAGTAACCTTTAGTCAAGATATAAAGGCAATCATTGGTCAAAATTGCGAAGGGTGTCACAACGGCAATAGCGCAAGTGGCGGTTTAAACCTTTCTGGACACAGCAACATCCAATCTTCAGCATTGGGCGGTGATTTAATGAATCGTATCGAACGACCTTCAAGCGACCCACTTTCAATGCCTCCTGGAGGGCCATTAAGCGATTGCGACCAAAACAAATTAACCGCCTGGATCAACCAAGGCGCCCCAAACAACTAACCCTATGAAAGCCTTTCTATCCATTTTTGCGTTAACCATCAGTTTGAGCGCTAGTTCACAGCAATACATCACACGTCAAGGGACCTTATCATTCGATGCTGGCTCACCGTTGGAAGATATTACAGCCACTAGTAACAGTGCTACCGCTGTTTATGATGCCGCTGACGGGAAACTAGGTGTGCAAGTATTAATGACCTCTTTCCAATTCAAGCGTGCGCTTATGCAAGAGCATTTTAATGAGAATTATGTAGAAAGCGAAGTTTATCCTAAGGCTGTTTTTAAAGGGAAATTTGATGATGGCCGTGCTATTGGTGCACTCACCATTCATGGGGTCACCCAAGATGTAAATGTTCCTGCTAGCCTCAAGGAAGAGAGCGGAACAGCACACCTACTCGTAGAATTCGAGGCAACCATTGAGGAATTTGGGATCGACATTCCCGGCGCGGTAGCTAATAAAATTGACAAGCAAGCCAAAATACTCGTGGACTGTAAAATGCAATCGAGATAATGAAGCAACTTCTACTCGCCTTAGCAGCTGTAATAGCCACGACCACATTTGCACAAGAAGAAGATCTATTCGACTTATTAGATGAGGGAGAAAACCAGCAAATCACCTTCGCGACATTCAAAGGAACACAACTCATCAATGCTGCTACAAACGAAACTCCAGGTGAAGGAGTACTTCAATATGTAATCGCTCACCGTTTCGGAAGCTTTAATGACGATTATCTCTATAATTTCTTTGGTTTAGACAATGCTCAAGTAAGGATGCAATTGGACTATGGTGTGACCGACAGACTTAATGTAGGGATTGGACGCAGTTCGTTTTTGAAGGTGGCCGATAGCTTCATGAAATACAAGCTCATTCAGCAGCAAAGCGGCACCACCCCTATTCCAGTAAGCATTACACTTCACAGTACACTCAACTACCGCAACGCTCGGTATACAGATGGCATAGAACACGATCTTACAGACCGTTTTTCGTACATGCATCAAGCTATAATTGCGCGTAAATGGAACCGTAGTTTAAGCACCGTTGTAAGTCCTTCCTTAGTACACTTCAATCTTGTACCTACGGCAAACGATCCTAACACTACTGCACATGTCACTTTGGGTGCTCGATACAAGCTTACCAATAGAATGGCGCTGACAGGAGAAGGTACTTTGCTTTCGAATCGTGAATTTTCAGGTGGCGAAAGATTTACGACACCTATTGCCTTCGGTGTGGATATAGAAACTGGAGGTCACGTATTTCAACTACACATCTCTAATACCCGAGCAATGAATGCGCCTTATTGGATGGCTCGTAACCCTTACAGTGTATCTAACGGAGGCCTTTTCCTAGGCTTCAATATCTCAAGAGTCTTCACCATTAAAGAGTAGAATTTGGACATAAAAAAACCCTGCCCGAAGACAGGGTTTAACCAAACCAATAAACCTAAGCTACTCTTAAGTTGTGGTAAATTTAAAGTGAAATATTGAATATCCAACCACTCTTCAAAATAAAAAGTGTTAAAAAGACACTTTTGTCTCATCTGCAACAATTCGAAAGACAAGCGCTGAGTCGATTCATGCGGTCAAAAAGTCCCATTTTGAGAAGTCAGGGCCTGATTTTGCTATGATTCTAGCCGTTTTCGACCGACAAATTTCACGATTGTACTTTATACATCCTTATTTAAAATCTCTTAATTATTTGTATTTCAGACTTTTAAACCGCTTAAACAAGCAGAAAAACTCAATTAAGTGTAACATGTACACTATTAGAATAATCTTCTTATAATTGTAAACTAATCGTTAACACAAATAATAATGAATCAAAATCTACGTCGTGTTTTCTCATCAGCGACGCTTTGGTGCTCTATGCTGCTACTTGGATCACAGGTAGCTTATGCTCAGAGCGAAGGCGAAGGTGGTGATGATGCAATGTCTCAAGCAGACATGTTGTTTGAGCAACTTGAAGAAGTTGTTGTCATTGGTTACGGTACTCAAAAGAAGAAAGACCTTACAGGTTCTTCTGCTCAGGTAAGTGCTGAAGACTTCAACGGTGGTGTTGTTACTTCACCAGAATTATTGATCCAAGGTAAAGCTGCGGGTATTACTATTACACCAACCAACGGTGAGCCGGGTGGTGGTGTTAGTGTACGTGTTCGTGGTGGTACTTCGATCTCATCTAGCAACGAGCCTCTATACGTTATTGACGGTATGCCTGTTCAGTCTGCGAATACGCTTCCTGGCGGTACTGGTCAAACTGGTGGTTCTCAGCGTAACCCACTTTCTCGTTTGAACCCGAACGACATTGAGTCTATCACTGTATTGAAAGACGCTTCTGCGACTGCTATCTACGGTGCACGTGGTGCGAACGGTGTAGTACTTATTACTACTAAGAAAGGTAAAGGTGGCGCTATGAGCGTTGATTACAACTACCAAGTAAGTGCTTCGACTCTTGCTAAGAAGTTGGATCTATTGACAGCTGACGAATACCGTGCTGCAGTTAACCGTTTCGGTCTAGGTAACACTCTAGGTAACGCGGACACTGACTGGCAAGACGAAGTATTCCAGACTGGTGTTGCTCAGCAGCACAACTTGAGCCTTGCTGGCGGAACTGCTGCAGGTAACTACCGTTTATCTCTTGGTTACTTAGACCAAGACGGTATCGTGATCAACTCAGGTACTGAGCGTTTCACTAGCCGTTTGTCTATGAACCAAAAAACTTTAGACGGTAAATTGACGCTTTCTGGTAACATCAACGTTTCTCAGCAAGACGATAACTTGACTCCTTACCAGCAAACTGGTGGTTTCGAAGGTGGTATCTTCACTAACGTTATGAAGATGAACCCAACGCTTCCAGTATACGATGCGAACGGTGATTACACTTTCGTTTCTAACTCTGTTCGTAACCCAGTTCAAGCGGCAATGGAAATTGATGATGTTGCTCGTACTACTGGTATCACTATGAACGGTACTGCTCGCCTAGATCTAGGTGATGTATTGGAAGGTCTTAGCGCTACTGCTAACACTGGTTACGATACATATAATACACTGCGTAAAACTTACTTGCCAAAAGCTACCCCTTACGGTGTTGCTGATAACGGTGTTGCTTCTCAGAAGTACGGTCAAGTATCTTCTCAAGTTTTGGAAACTTACTTGAACTACGACGCTGAGGTTGCTGGTAACATGTTGAACTTGATGGCAGGTTACTCATGGCAAGAAAATAACTACGAAGGTTTCGGTGCTACAGCTTACGAATTCGTAACTGATAACTACAGCTTCAACAACCTTGACGGTGGTGGTCGTGCACAATTGGGTGACAAGTACTCTTACCGTGGTCAGTCTCGTCTAGTTTCTTTCTACTCTCGTGCTAACTACGATATCGGTGGTAAGTTGATGTTGACGGGTACTGTTCGTCGTGACGGTTCTTCTAAGTTCGGTTCTGACAACAAGTGGGGTGTCTTCCCATCTTTCGCAGCTGCATTGCGTCTATCTGAGTTTGACTTCGTTCCAGAATCATTCTCTGATTTGAAACTACGTGCTGGTTGGGGTGTTGTAGGTAACGAAGCGATTGGTGAATACCAAAGTATCGCTCGTATCGGTACAGGTTCTAACGCTGTTATCGGTGGTTCTACTTCATCAGGTACAGGTTACTTGAACCCTGCTAACCCAGGACTACGTTGGGAAAGTACAGCTTCTACAAACATCGGTTTGGATTGGGAATTGAACGGTGGTAAGTTCTACGGATCTTTCGATTTGTTCCAGAAAAACACTTCAGATCTTCTATTGACTGTTCCTGCACCAGCTCCTTCTGTTGCTCCAACATTGTTGGCTAACGTAGGTGCTACTTCAAACACTGGTTTTGATTTGATGTTGAACTACGCTCTAGTAAGCTCTACTGACTTCGGTTGGGACATCGGTTTCAACTTGTCTCGTTCAAGACTAGTTGTTGAAGATTTGGGTACTAACTCTGAAATCTTAACAGCTCCTATCTCAGGTGCTGGTCAGTCTGGTGCATTCGCTCAGAAACTAGTTGTAGGCGAAGCATACGGTACCTTCTACGGTCTAGTATACGATGCTTCTTCTAACACGTACAGCGACGAAGCTGAGGTTATCGGTTTGGCTCAGCCAGACTTTACTTACGGTTTCTTGAACACGTTTAGCTTTGGTAAATTCAACGCTAGCGTATTCTTCCGTGGTCAGCAAGGTGGTTCTGTGTTCAACAACACTGCAATGGAGTACACTACATTGGATAACTTGAATACGAACATCAACTTGTTGCGTCCAGCTCTTGATTTCTCTGACGATATGTTGTCTTCTACGCCAACTTACTCTTCTCAGTGGATCGAAGATGCTTCGTTCTTACGTCTTGATAACTTGAACATTTCTTACAACGTTGACGTTGAAGGTTCACAATGGTTGAACTCAGCTGTTGTAGGTTTGAGTGGTCAAAACTTGTTGTTGTTGACAAACTACACTGGATACGATCCAGAGGTGAACACTTCAGCTGCTGCTAACGGTGCTCCATCTTTAGGTGTTGACTACACTAACTACCCACGTGCCCGCACTATTGCGTTGAACGTGAAATTCAACTTGAAATAATTTTAAAAAGATCAATACAATGAAAAGATTTTCAAAAATCGCATTGATTGCAGCCGCCGCCGTTTCTACAGTTACGTTCCAAAGCTGTACTGATCTAGAAGAAACTATCTACGAGGATATCACCGCAGATAACTTCTTCTCAAGCGAAGGCGATTACTACTCTGTACTCGTGAACGCTTACGGTAACTTGCGCCCTTGGTTGTGGAGCTACTACAACGTAAGCCAAGTTTCTTCTGATGAAACTATCGTACCTACCCGTGGTGGTGACTGGGGTGATGGTGGTGTATGGCGTGAGCTACACCAGCACAACTGGTCTCCAACAAACGGCCACATCGTTGGTTTGTGGAATGACGCAAACAAAGGATTGGCACAGACCAACCAGTTTGTATTTGACCTAATGAATGCTGATGATGCTATCTTCACAGGTAACAACAAGGCTACTTACTTAGCTGAAGCTAAAGTATTGCGTGCATACTACTACTTCCAGTTGATGGACTTCTTTGGTGGTGTGCCAATTCTTGAAAGCGCTGCTATTGATCCAGCAAACCTTCCTGCACGTAACACTCGTGCTGAGGTATTTGCTTTCATCAAATCAGAATTGCAATCTGCTATTCCAGATTTGGAAGCATCTCACGCTGCTGATCAATACGGTCGTGTAACTAAAGGTGCTGCAAACGGTCTATTGGCTCGTTTGTTGTTGAACGCTGAAGTTTACTCTGGTACTGCAGATTACGCTGGTGCAAAAGCTGCATGTGACGCTGTAATCAACAGTGGTGAGTACTCTTTGGAAGCTGATTACCACGATAACTTTACTCCTTCTAACGACGGTTCGTCGGAAGCTGTATTCGTTATTCCAAACTTGAACCAAGGTGGTATGGGTCTTACTATCCACATGAGAACTATGCACTACAATCAGTTGCCTTCTTCTCCATGGAACGGATTCTGTACGCTAGCAGATTTCTACAACACGTTTGATACTGCAAACGATGTTCGTTCTGATATCTTCTTGGCTGGTCAGCAGTACGACGACGCTGGTAACGCTTTGACTGACCGTCAAGGTAACCCGCTAAGCTTTACAGCTACTCTTCCAGGTATCACTGGTGCCTCTGAAACTGACGGTATCCGTGTAGTAAAGTGGGCTATTGACAATGCTGCTGCTGGTGGTGATGCTCAAAATGATCTTGCTGTTGTTCGTTACGCTGACGTTCTTTTGATGAAAGCGGAATGTCTTCTAGCTGAAGGTGACGAAGCCGGTGCGTTGGCGATTGTTAACGATATCCGCGCACGTGCTGGTGCTACAGCTCGCACTTCATTGTCAATGGACGAACTTCTCGAAGAAAGAGGTTTCGAATTGGCATGGGAAGCTGTACGTCGTATGGACTTGATTCGTCACGGTAAGTTTACTGATGCTTGGGAGTTGAAAGAAATTACTGGTCAAGACTACGTTAAGTTGATGCCAATTCCTTTCTCTGCATTGGGAGCTAACCCGAACCTAGAGCAAAACCCAGGTTACCCTGCGGAATAATTCTAGTTCGATATAACTAAGTTTTTAGTGGAGAGCCAGCACGAAAGTGCTGGCTTTCTTTTTTATATTGGTGCACCGCCGCAACTCAGCACACATTATGATTCGCAAGTATTTTTCTTTCGCCCTCGGGGCGTTTTTAGTTGGTTGTCAACCCTCTGATTCTATCGATGCTCTGTTCACACAAATGGACAATGAAAAAATTGGAATTGACTTTCAAAACAACCTTGCTTACGACAAGGATTTCAACGTGTTTAACTACCGTAACTTTTACAACGGCGGTGGTGTGGCTGTTGGCGATGTGAACAATGACGGGTGGATGGATCTGTACTTTACGGCGAATCAAACTTCCAACAAGCTCTACCTCAACAATGGGGACATGACTTTTACGGACATTACCGATGCGGCAGGCGTGGCGGGACAACAAGCATGGTCTACAGGTGTAGCAATGGCCGATGTAAACCAAGACGGATTCATCGACATCTACGTCTCAAACTCTGGAGATATCAAAGGAGATAGCCGTGCTAACGAATTATTCCTCAACAACGGCGATAATTCGTTCACCGAAGTTGCTGAGCAGTGGGGCGTTGCTGATCAAGGGTTGAGCACACACGGTGTGTTCTTCGATTACGACAGAGACGGGGACCTCGACCTTTACGTACTAAATAACAGCTACCGCGCAATCGGCAGCTTTAATCTAGAAAAAAGCTCGCGTGAAGTGCGCGATGCTGAAGGAGGGGATAAGCTCTACCGAAACGACGGAAGTTCTTTTACCGATGTCAGCGATGCCGCGGGAATTATGGGTAGCGAGATTGGTTTTGGTTTAGGTACCACCGTCGGCGATGTTAATGGCGATGGATGGGATGATATCTACATTTCCAACGACTTCTTTGAGAAAGACTACCTCTACATCAACAATCAAGACGGAACGTTTAGCGAAGAGCTCGAAAAACACATGCGCCATACCTCTTTTGCATCTATGGGTGCAGATATGGCGGACATCAACAACGACGGAGCACCAGATATCTTCGTGACGGACATGCTTCCGCAAGGCGTTCGCAGATTGAACCAGACCACTACGTTCGAAAACTGGGACGTCTATCAAGGCAAGCTCAAATGGGGTTATTACCACCAATTCAACCGCAATATGCTCCACCTAAACACCACAGAGGGCGATTTCTCAGAGATTGGCCAGCTAAGCGGTGTAGAGGCCACAGACTGGTCTTGGGGTGCGCTTATCGCAGATCTAGATAACGACGGTTGGAGAGACATCTATATCTCCAACGGCATCAACCACGACCTCACAGATCAAGATTACATCAACTACATCTCCAACGAAGAGGTGATGCGCTCCATCGTAACCAAGGAAGGGGTCAACTACAAGGAGCTCATAGACCTAATGCCTTCTACACGTATCCCGAACTATGCCTACAAGAATGTAGCGAAGGGCTACAAATTCGTAAATAAGGCAGAGGATTGGGGGCTCGCTGCACCGAGCCACAGTAACGGTTCTGTCTATGCGGATCTCGACAACGATGGAGATCTTGAGCTCATCGTAAACAACACGAATCAAGCGCCTTTCATTTGGCGCAATAACGCAGAAACGCTTCGCGCTGAGAACCACAGCATCTCCTTGGATTTACTGAACGAAAACGGCGCGACCGCAATTGGCGCTAAGGTGTACGGCTATGCTGGTGGTGATATGTTCTATGCGGAATTGGTCCCAATGAAAGGGTTCCAAAGCTCAGTAGATCCAAGAATTCATCTTGGTGTTGGTGCACATACAAGCCTCGATAGCTTAACTATTGTTTGGGGAGAGCATACGTCACGTTTGACTGCTGTCGCTGCAGATAGCCTTTATGTGTTGACCGCGGCAGATGCTCAGCCTACACAGCTCGCACAGGCGAAATCTAGACTACTGGAGCCTGCAGGAACGTACGGAGGTCGCACTGAAAATAAATACAGCCAATTCAACGAAGAGCGCCTCATTCCACAAATGGTGACCACAGAGGGTGCACGCATGGCTTCTGCCGACATTAACGGCGATGGGTACATCGATATATATCAATGTGGTGCTGCAGGAGAAGCTGGCAAGCTTTTCTACGGCTCTGATTGGTACGGGTTTGAAGAGGCCATTAATAGTCCTTTTAAGGCACACGCAGAAAGCGAGGACACGGATGCGCAATTTTTTTTTTAATTATTCGTCGTCGATCGCGATCTATACGTTGCCAGCGGTTCTATGGAGGCTGAAAACAACAGTGTTGTGTTGTTTGATCGCATCTACAAGAATGTGGGCGGTGGAAAATTAGTCTATGATGAAAATGCGCTGCCAAAACTTCCTGTGCGCTCTTCTTCTGTCGCAGTGGCCGATTTTGACGACGACGGCCTACAAGATGTATTCGTGGCAGGACGAGGACTCAAAGGCCGCTATGGAGTGCCTGCAAATGGCCTCTACCTAAAGAATTATGGGAACGGTGAGCTTCGCAATGAGCGCAGAACTACTCGCGGATTCCAACGCATCGGTATGATTACCGACTGTGCCGCTGGTGATGTGGACGGCGACGGCGATGCCGATCTACTTACGGTGGGCGATTGGTCCGGCGTACGTCTGTGGATCAACGAAAACGGCAGTTTCCGTGAGCAGACCTTAGAGGCTGGGTTCAACTACAGCCAAGGGTTGTGGAATACCATGAAGCTCGTCGATATTGACGGCGACGGTCATCTCGATGTGATTGCCGGTAACCTGGGTGAGAATTGTCGTTTAGAGGCTTCCCCTCAGAAACCGATGGCCCTTTTTGTGAACGACTTTGATGGGAACAGTTCAACAGACCCTATCCTTTGTTCGTACTGGGGGGACACGCTCTTCCCACGGTTATTGCGACACAATCTTATCTCACAATTGCCGTATTTAAAGAAAGAAAACCTCTTGTACGAGGAATATGCAGGCAAGAGCGTCTTTGAGGTGTTTGATACCCTTCAACTCGAGCGCAGTGCCTTGCTTCAGGCGCAGACTTTGAAGACCGCTGTGTATTTCAACAACGGTAATGGCTCATTTAGTCCAGGCGAACTGCCTCTTGAGGCGCAGATTGCTCCCGTCTATGCTATTGATGTCCTGGACGTGAATGGAGACGGTGCTAAAGACATTGTACTGGGCGGGAACCTGTTTGAGGTACAACCAGAATGGGGACGTTATGATGCGTCACGCGGGTCTGTGCTTTTGGCAAGTGGAACACGTGACTTTGAGGCGGTGGGTACTGCCCAATCTGGACTCAATGTAGATGGCCAAGTGAGAGACATCATCTCTTACGAGCGCGACGGTGAAACGTTTGTTCTATTCTCTAAGGTCGATGGGCCTATGGAAGAATATAAGCTCAGTAAATAATGCTTAAAAAGGCACATATCGCCTTATTGGCAGGGCTTTGGGCCTGCAGTCCAGCGCCGAAGGAGCCGACCTTGTTTGAGGAGGTGGGTGAAGCCGCAGGTATCGACTTTGCCAACATGCTTGAGGAAAACGAGGAGCAAAATATTGTCGACTACCTCTATTTCTACAATGGTGCGGGTGTAGCTGTGGCCGATTTCGACCGCAACGGCTACGAAGACATCTACTTTGTGAAAAATCAGGGTGCAAATGCGCTGTATTTGAACCAAGGGAATTGGCTGTTTAAAGAGCAAAGCACAAGTGTCGAAGGCAAGGCAGATTTTCAAACTGGCGTAAGCGTCGTGGACATCAATGCCGACGGTTATCCCGACCTACACGTGAGCGCTGTGGAATACCACACTTGGAAAGGGCATAATGAATTCTACCTCAACAATGGCGACGGTACTTTTAGCGAGATAAGCAAGGATTTAGGGATCGATTTAACGGGCTATGGCCAACAGGCACTATTCTTTGATTGCGACAATGATGGCGATCAAGATCTCTACGTTTTACGACATAGCGTGCATCCTTCCGGAGCTTACAACAAAGCTTCACAACGCGGAACAATCGACGAAAAGGCAGGCGACCGATTCTTCTTGAATACCGGCTCCCCTAAGAAGCCCGTTTTTGAAGATAGAACCGAAGAATTTGGTGTGCTTAGCTCGCAATTGGGCTACGGTTTGGCCATAGTGGCCGAAGATTTTAACAGTGACGGCTATTTGGATGTCTTTGTAGCCAACGATTTTCACGAGAACGATTACCTGTATTTGAATCGCGCCGGCGAGGGGTTTGAATTGGCCACAGATGAAAGCTTTCAGACCAATTCTAAGTTCACCATGGGTGTGGATGCTGGTGACCTAAATGGGGACGGTTTGACTGACCTCTTCACCTTGGACATGAAGCCTTGGGACGAAGTTGAACGAAAAAACGCACTGGGCGCGGAGCCCTTCCATATTCATAAATACAAGCGCTCCCAAGGGTATGTGGAGCAGTTTCCTAAGAATAGTGCACACCTTCAGCGCGGAAGTGTTGCCTCTAACGGCTTGGCTGTGCCTGTTTTCGAAGATGTAGCTCCGCTTCTTGGAGTAGAAAGCACCGATTGGTCTTGGGGGGTCCTCCTCGAAGACTTTGATGGCGATGGCTTCAAAGATGTGTTTGTGACTAACGGCATCAAGCGACGTCCCAATGACCTAGATTACATTCAATTCCTTTCGAGCGGTGAGGGCGCAAATAAATCGGACCGAAGTATTTATCAGCAAATGCCTCCTGGAAAGGTCAGCAACAGAGCCTTCCGAGGGACTTCAAAGGGCATGGTCGAAACCTCGGCGAACTGGGGTCTTGATTTCAAAGGCACGAGCAACGGTTCCGCAGTGGCAGATTTCGACAACGACGGCAAGCTCGATCTTGTGGTCAACAACCTCGACAGTAAAGCACATGTATATCGAAACGTCCTAGGTACGACGGCGACCACAGTAGATTTCGGTGGCTATAACGTTCGCTACCGCAAGCGCCTTGGGGCAAAATCACATTGGAATTTAGGTACTCGTTCTTGGCTCAGTCACAGTTCTGCGCGCAAAAACGTGGACGATTTCGGCGGCGGCATCATCGTTGAATGGCCAAACGGAATGGCAGAGGCATATATGCTCATTCCAGGAGAACATAACCCCCTTCGCCCAGGTGAAGGTATGGCTGTCGAAGGGCTTGAGATAGTCAACAAGAGCAAATTAACTGCGACTTTAGACACCTTGCCTTTCGGACACAAAGAAGATGCCTACACGAGCTTTGTTGAAACCCCATTGTTGCTTCAGGGTACTGATGAAATGGGCCCAGCTGGCGCTTATTTTGACGGTAAGCTCTTTGTGGGAACAAGTACAGGTAAGGCGCCCCTATGGGCAGATTTACAAACCATGGACACCACCCTCTTATGGGCCGACAGAGCGCATGAAGACGTCGATGCTGCACTAGTGACTCTCGGTACCGGTCAAACCGCACTTGTAGTAGTCACCGGCAGTAGTCAAATGCCCAATAATTCGGCGCGTCAACAAGACCGCATCTACTTTCATTCAGATAAGCCAAGCAAATCATTAGGTGAAGAAGGCACTAACGCTTCTTGTGTAGCTGTGCTCGACCTGAACAACGACCATATCGAAGATATTTTTATTGGCGAGCGCTCCATCTGGAACGATTACGGTGCGGCCCCTTCGCACGCCGTGTATTACGGAACTGCCGAGGGGTGGTTTGAAAAAGCCGAGGTCAAATGGACCGCCAAGCTTGGTATGGTCACTGATGCGGCAGCCGAAGATATTGATGGTGATGGCCAAAAAGAATTGGTGGTAGCAGAAGATTGGGGCCAGATAAAGGTCATAAACACGGACGGTTCTGTAAAAGCAATCAGCACAAATGGCCTATGGCGTTCTCTACACGTGGCCGATTTAGATTTAGACGGACAAGTAGAAATCATTGCGGGCGGTATTGGTCAAAATCACGGCATTTCGCTAAGCCCTCAGGAGCCACTAGAACTTTGGATCACCGATCTCGATGGCAACGGCAACAGAGACTTCCTCTACAGCTAC
>JAAXJR010000013.1:0-38566 GCA_012269745.1 Flavobacteriales bacterium
TCAGAGGGTCCTTGGTTCGAGCCCAAGAGGAGGAGCAACAGGAAAGCCCAGCACTTCGTGCTGGGCTTTTTCTTTTTACATACAATTTGCATACAAACCACGTCCAAACAACCGTGTGCGAGGCTACCCTTTTCATTTAAATACCTCTTCTATTTCTCAGAATAATGCTGCACTCAGGAATAAACATCCTAGGCAAGATTTTGCGAGTGAGCATAAGTTACAATAGTGTGTTCCAAAAATGAGATTCACATTAAATCCAAAATAAGTAGTTCCTACAAAACACGTAGTTGTTAAGTCTTAATATACTGTAATTCAGTGTGTTATAATTCTTTTTGCCTTGTGGTATTGGTAACTTTATGAAGTAACCCCAAGAACCATGAGACGTCTACTTAACGCATCATTCGCCCTGTTTTTTGTCTTTGCTTTCAGCTTTAGCGCTAAAGCTTCACACATCGTTGGTGGTGAGATTACGTATACTAAAGCTGCCACTGGCGGTTATGTAGTTTCCCTGACCATGTACCGTGATTGTAGCAGCCCGTGGAATTCAAACTTTCCATCTGTGGTGACTATGCGCGCATACGATGCTGCCACAGGAGTGAAACTGACCAATAACTTCACATTGACTTCAGATTCCGTAATTCCGGTTCCTAATAATGTGAATGCCAATTGTGTTACCGGCCTTCCAAGCTTTTGTGTGGAGAAGCGTATCTACACCGCTACTTGGAATTACACGGGGAGTGCGATTAATGGAATTGACTTTGAATACTGGTTATGTTGTAGAAATGCCACCATCTCAAACCTCAACAACCCGAACAGTACTGGGATGCGCTACAGAACCACGGTTTTCCCTGGCGGCGTGGGCATCGTAAACAGCACTCCTGTATTTGCTGTAGATCCACCTACCATTGTTGCTGCGGGTAAGCCTACCACCGTAGATTTCGCCGCCACCGATGCTGATGGCGATTCACTCTATTATGAGTTTACCAACGCTTTAAATAGATGGGGCAATAGCGTCAGCTATGCAACCGGTTACTCTGGCACAAACCCACTGCCTTCAACGCCTGCGGCATCCATAGGAAGCAACGACGGGATCATCTCTGCGAACATTACCCAGCAAGGGCAATTCGTCATCTCAGTGTACATCACCGAATACCGCAACGGGATTCCACTAAGTAGAATTCAGCGCGATTACCAATTCAACACTGCGACCTTCAGCCTTATGGACATCGTATTAGATACCACCTATAGACCTATCCAGTGTGATTTCACTACTGGAGTAGTTGGTGTGAATGTAGACTTTGGTCAGGCCCCCTACAACTATAGCTGGAACACTGGAGATACTACTCCAGTCATCTTAAATGCTGGGTCCGGCACCTATACCGTCACCGTTGAAGATGCTATTGGATGTATAGATTCTCTCAGCATCATCTTGGCTGAACCAAGCGAACTAAATCCAGGGGTTTTGGGATCAGACCCCTCTTGCTTTGGAGTGAATGACGGCGCCATTAGTGCGAATATTGATTCCCTGATTGGTCCTTATACCTATAGCCTAAATGGTGTGCAAGGAAGTGGGTACTGGAATACTCTGGACACGGGCTTGTACAACGTCCTCATAACGGACACCAACGGATACTGTATTTATGACACGGCATTTCAATTGAATTCCACTTCGAATTGGAACCCGGTGGTGATCGATTCCATTTATAATCCAACCTGTTGGGACCAGCAGAATGGGGGCATACAGCTTGCGGGATCCAATGCCTCTTTGCGACTAACCTGGGAGAATGGGTCGAATGCCTTGGCGCGCAGCAACCTTGGTGCCGGCAATTATTCGCTATTCGTTTTAGACACCACTTCTGGCTGTTATGATTCTTTGCATGCATCTATCACCGCGCCCGATTCTATCATTTTAGAGCTCTTAGACACCGACAACCTCACCTGTGATGCAAGTAATGACGGCGGGTTTACCATTTACGTTCAAGGCGGCACTGGTGGTAAATCCATTTCTATCAACGGCACCGCTGCTAGCCCCTATGCAACTAATGGAGACACTTTGACCTTCGCCAGCCTTGGAAGCGGTTCATTTCAAGTGGACGCTGTTGATGCTTTGGGATGTTCAAAGAGCCTCTCGCTGAACATCGGTATAGACTCCTCTTGGAACAACATCGCCCTTGCAGCCCTTCAAAACCCGACGTGTTTTGGGGACACCAATGGTCTGATCACTTTCAGCGGCGATACCACAGGACTTAGCTTCGCTTGGAACGACGGCGTTACAACGCTAAATAGAACAGCATTGGGTGCTGGGTCGTACCAGCTCACCGTGGCTAACGCTGTGGGATGTGTGGATACCTTGGGGGCGCAGCTTACGCAAAACCCTGCCATGAGCTTTGCTTCAGTGATTACCTCAGACGCTTCGTGTGATCACGTTCAAGATGCTAGCATCACCATTGCATTGAATCAAGCGTATGCAGGCTATCAGACCTATTTGAACGGTGCGCTACAAAACTCTGATAGCATCACCCCCCTTAACCCAGGGCAATACCTCGTCTCAGTGACCGATTCTAATGGCGCTTGTGGCATAGATACTTCCCTGTCTCTTGGGTTCAACAGTGCATGGAATGATTTTGCCATCACCAACCTCGATAGCATCTCTTGCTTCGGCGCAAATAACGGTCAGATCACTTTATCCGGGACTTCTACCGGGCTTAGTTTCTTATGGAATGATGGATCAACGGATACCTCAAGAAGCAACCTGCAAGCAGGGAGTTACCAGGTCTACCTAACTAATGCAGGGGGATGTGCAGATACGTTGAGCGCAGCGCTTAGTGAGCCACAAGAGATTCAATTGGCCTTCAGCACTTCAAACGCTACTTGTTCGAGCGCAGCTAATGGCAGCATCAACTTCGCAGCAACTGGGGGCTCCGGAGTGCTAAGCGCGTTGTTAGATTCTTCCGCACTTCAAGGAAACTTAATCACAGGGCTCGGCTCAAACAGCTACTTGCTTAGTGTTAGCGATGCGAACGGCTGTAGCGTCGATACAAACATTGCCGTAGGAGTAGACTCCTCTTGGAACAACATCGCCCTTGCGGCCCTTCAAAACCCGACGTGTTTTGGGGACACCAATGGTCTGATCACTTTCAGCGGCGATACCACAGGACTTAGCTTCGCTTGGAACGACGGCGTTACAACGCTAAATAGAACAGCATTGGGTGCTGGGTCGTACCAGCTCACCGTGGCTAACGCTGTGGGATGTGTGGATACCTTGGGGGCGCAGCTTACGCAAAGTGCACCGCTGATGATTGGAGCTATTACGACGGTAGACGCTTCTTGTGGTTCGGGGATGGATGGAGAGATTTCAGCAAGCGCAATGGGCGGAGCAGCCCCATATACCTACACCATTGGAGCAGCTTCAAACAGCAATGGGAATTTCAGTGGATTGAGCAGCGGAGCCTACTTAATCACCGTGTTCGATTCAACGGGTGTTTGTTCAGTGGATTCTGTGGTTGACGTCTTTGGCTCGGCACAAGGATGGAACAACATTACAGGTGCCATTACTGATCCAGTGCAATGCCACGGAACGAGCACAGGTAATATTGTAGTTCAAACCATCAATGGGGCAGCGGCTAGCAGTGCGTTCTATTGGATGGATGATGCAACTGCGCCACTTAGTCGTTTTGGAGTAGATGCGGGGAGCTATGTTTTGGTTATAGACAATGGCGAAGGGTGTTCAGATACCATGAGCTTTACCGTGGATGATGTGGCACCAATTTCGGTCCAAACCATCCTCAAGGAAGAGCAATGTTTCGGCGACGGCATGGGAGAAATTTCTTTGCAGGTCAGCGGTGGAATGGCACCGTATTACTTTAATTGGCCAGGGGTAAATACCAGTGGGAAGAGCATGTTGAACGGCGTTTCAGCAGGTATCTACTACCCAACCATTATGGACGATAACGGCTGCCTCTGGGCAGATACTATAGAGCTAGGCGGTCCAGAAGAAATTACCGTGGACCTCAGCCACACCGATCCATATTCTTGTGGCTCCGAAGACGGCGTTATTGATATGATGATTGAAGGGGGCTCTTACCCGTATTACATCACCTTGAATGGTACACAGATTCCGAACTACTATGATAACGCTTCGGCTGGTGTGCAGGAGATTGTTATACAAGATGCGGTAGGATGTGAATGGGAGACCACAATTGAATTGGTCCCGTCGCATAACCTCGTGGTTTACATTCCTAATGCCTTTACGCCAACTGGGGATGGCACGAATGAGAATTTCGACGTGAAAGGCGACCCTGCCTGCTTTACGGACACAGAATTTATCATCACCGACCGTTGGGGTAATGTATACTTCCGCACGGAGAAACCGTTTGAAGAATTCTGGGACGGCAGCCTTCCGGATCTTCCTGAAGCACAAAATTTGGCCCAATTCCAATTCCGCTTCACCTCCAACGAATATGTACAGACGGGAAGTTTAACTATGCTTAAGTAGGCTCTTTGGGGGATAAGAGTATCTTTACTCTTATGACGAAATACTTTCTTTCTGCCCTACTGACAGTAGGTTCCCTTTTGGGTTGGTCCCAGAGCCTTCCGTTCGATTTTGAAAATGCAACCTCTGGTATGGTAGGCTATGATGGAGCTACATTCACCATTGTCTCCAATCCAGATACTGCAGGAAACAGCAGTAGTAATGTGGCAAAAATTGTCAAGGTCAACGTAAATGACCTATGGGCCGGTGGGAAAATTACGTCCGTATCCTCGTTAGATTTCACCACGTCGGCCTCAAGCGTACTCTCCATGAAGGTGTATACCACCGAGCCTGTGGGGACAATTATCAAGGTGAAATTAGAGAACCCGTATACTAGTGAAGTAGATGCTGTAACCACTGTGAGTGGCGCTTGGGAGACACTTACCTTCGATTTCGGCATTCCTGCCCCTTATGGGAGTGCCGATCTCGTCATCATGCCGCAGCCACACACTAATGGCGGGGGAAATACTTTCTACATTGATGATATTGAGCAGAAGCCGGGACTTATTGCTACACCGAGGTTGGGCCCGCCGATCACCTTTGAATCTGGAACGAACCCAAGACACCTTTTCGATTTTGAAAGTGCTATTTCAGACGTGGTTCCTAACCCAGATATCAGCACGGCCAACGGGAGTGCTATGGTTGGAAAAATAGTCCGCTACCTAGGTGCTCCATGGGGCGGAAGTAAGATTGAATTTGTCAATAATCTAGACTTTAGCAATCACCCGCAGATCAGCATGAAGGTATGGACGAATGCGGCCATTGGCACCAATATCACCTTGAAGGCGGAGAAGCCTTTTTGGGGTGAAGAACGCAGTGTGCAAACCACAAAGACCGGGGAATGGGAGACCCTGACCTTCGATTTTACTAATGCGCCGACAGATATGAATGTACTCGCATTTATGTTTGATTTTGTTGCCGGTAGTTCGAATGTAGGCGACGGTAGCGCCGCCTCCACCTTTTACTTTGACGATATTCACTACTCTGATATCGCCTTGGGTACTGAAGATCTGGAATTGGCAGATTATTCCGTTTATCCCAATCCCGCTAGTGACCTGTGGAACGTGAATGACCCGCTCCGAAACATCGAGCAAATAGAGGTTTTAAGCATCGAGGGTAAACTGCTTGACATTGTTCATTCGAATGATGCTTCAACGATACAGATCGACGCATCACGCTATCCTGCCGGCGTCTATTTAGCGAAAATTTTTACTCAGGACGGAGAACAAATGATTAAGCTCTTCAAGGAATAACCCCCCCTGCTTAGTACCCTATGACCCTGCCAAAAATTTACCTACCCATATTGCTCAGCTTGCTGCTGACTTCGGTGCCATCGAGCGCCCAGGAACTCTTTGAGCTTGAGCCCGGTCAAAGCATGCTCATGCACGGCAAAGGCCCAGGGCAGGATGCGACTATCAACCCTTTTGAAGGTCAGGAATGTTACGCGATTATTGAGAACACTGGTGAATTTTCTTTTACCATTCGGGTCCAATTTCAAGGTGAAATCACCCTCACAGAAATCATCGAGCCCGGAGAGGAAATGCAGATCCTCTTTAAAGCCAATCATGAGCTCTATTTAGACGGTACCGCGGAAGCAACGATGGGTGCTAGTGTAGACTACCGACCTATTGAAAAAGAAAGCTTCCCTTTGGTTCGTAGTTATCTTGAAAACATGCTTGGTGCGCAGAAAGATCCTGCTGCCCCACAATTGATCAACTACCCCACCCTCGCCTATTCGCCTGAGACACGCTGGGAATTTGGAGTGAGCAGTCTATACGTTTATTCGGCCAAAAGGGATTTGACGAACCGATTGAGCGAGATAAAGGCGTTTACCTTTTACACGCAAGAGAATCAGTACGGGTTTTGGCTCGACCATGCCGTTTACACCGATAAGAACAAGTGGTTCGTCTATGGCCGCGCACGATACCAGAGCTTTCCGCTGTTGTTCTATGGAATAGGCCCGGATTCGCCTTCTGAATTTACAGCTCTTATCGACGGAAATTACACCTTGCTCAGAGAACGTATCCTGCGCGAGATTCAGCCTTCGCTCTACTTCGGACTAGAGCTCGATTACCAGCGGCTGGCTAATGTGAACTATTTGGAAACTACACCGGATTATGTCGCGCCCGCTTTGGGTGAAAACGGCTCCACCAATCTTGGGATTGGGCTTGGGTTGTTGTATGACAACATTCACAACGCCATGAATCCTCGAGAGGGCTTCTACAGCGAATGGGCCTTTATGAATTACAACGACGCCATGGGCAGTGATTATAATTTTACCACATACATCTCTGATACGCGTATCTACCGGCCCGTGAAAGAGAATACGGTCTTCGCCGCCCAGGTCTATGGCCAATTCACCGCTGGCGATGCCCCATTCAACATGCTCGCACTTATGGGCGGGGAAAGCCTTATGCGCGGTTATTATCTCGGTCGCTACAGAGACAAAAATCTGGTAGCTGGCCAGGTCGAATACCGCATACTGCCTTTCTCCTTTTCCAAGCGCTTTGGCGCGAGCCTATTCTTAGCTGCAGGTCAAGTCTATGGCACTGACCATAGTTTTGATTGGAACGGCTTCTTGCCCACCGGAGGAGCCGGTATTCGCTACCTCATCTTCCCAGACAAGGATATTTATACTAGGATTGATGTTTCTTACACTAGAGAAGGAAGCGGGGTTTACTTCTTTATCGGAGAAGCTTTTTAAGCTGAAAAATCTTAATTGAAGCTATCAATTGTGACCAAGGCCAAATACCCTATTTTGAAGGCATTAACATTTCTCAGATGAAATCAATTAAGTTACTCGCTGCATTGATCATTGGATTTGCAGCCCATGCACAATCGGATTCTTATGCTATCACTTCATATGCAGATGAAGGCTTCCTTGCACCTAATACGCACTATTTGGGCGAAGCATGGTTGCATTTTGCAATGCCCCAAGATTCCTTAACGGGATATGGCATTACGAAGGCTGAATTCAAGGCAAACTCGACGTTGAATTGGCACAAGCACGGCTCAGTCCAAGTATTAGTCATCGTAGATGGCGTGGGCTACTATCAGGAACGCGGCAAAGAGCCTATTCTAATCAAGGAAGGTGATATCATCAAGTGTGATCCAGGCACAGAGCATTGGCATTCGTCTTCCAAGGAACACAATGTAACCTACCTGGCTATTTACGGCGGAGGAACCCCCACGGAATGGACTGAAGAGTTGACCCGTGAAACGTACGATGCAGTTGCGGAAAAATTAGCTGCTTCTAAATAACGCAGGATTGTTCCAATAAAAAACCCCCTTCTTTCGAAGAGGGTTTGTGAAAGTTTAAAATTGGCTTCTATTACTTCAAACCACTTAATGGAATGAAAGGAGCCTTCACCCAAGAGACAAATTTGTCTGCAAGGCCGTAGAAGAAGCTGTATACCGCAAGAGAAACGTACAGTTGGATCAACATAATGATTACTCCAACAAACGCCATACCTGCACCTACTAGCCCTTCGATGGTCCATCCTGCACCTGCGTAGGTATCAGACATGATTTCCATGCCGTATAGACCTGTGAATAGTTCTGCGATAGCATCTAGGCCTACCATTCCAGCAAAGGTTCCCAATACTGTCATCGGTAGATCAGCAGCACCAGCTGCTAGATTTAAACTGTGTGAATAAGTAAATACGTCCGCATTTACCAGATAAGAAACCACACCTACAACTGCAGTAAAGAATGCGCTCATTGCCGCGAAGTAACCTACTGCTTTGATGTTAGTGATCACTAGATCCTTAAATACGAACCCTACCGTATTACTTGTAGAAGACGATAGCTCGTCCCCGGCGTTACGGATGATCTTCGCAAGCGGGAAAGCAGCGTAGATGTAAATAAGTGTCGCAATTGCGCTACCTACTTTAGACAATGCGCTTCCTTCACCAGATAGTGCATCAATACCGCCTGTTACTACACCATAAAGCATAGAAATCAATACTGCAAAGGCAACCACCTTGTACACAAATCCGAGCCAAGCTTTCGCTGAGTCTTCAGAGCTGCTAATTACTTCGTTCCAATTGTTTCTTGGAAGCATCCCGTTCACCTTCTCAGGAAAATCGAGGACTTGATTTACATAGTTAATCATAGTTTTTGAGTGTTTTTGATTTTGTTATCGCAGGAAAAGTTAGAAAAATTCATCGCCCATTTTTGAACCAAAACCTAAATCAAGTGTTTCCTCTGACTGTGATTTTCGACTCGACGCAACTTATTAAGTGTCGTAAATGCCCTTTAATACTGGGATAGATGTTTCCTATATCTCTTCGGCTATCTTGTTAGTTTCATGTGAAGAATTTTAGTAAATAGTGTTTTAAACTCACTGATTTATAAGGGCTTTAGATAGCCTTGGCAGCATCTGCAGGCTATCTAGCAGTAAAACCAACAACACGAATTCATTAGATTTTATTCCATAAAGTGTACCAACAGACCTTTTATATATTCAAGGTGACCGGCCATTCATTAATGCTTTCAGCGGATCTTCGTACCTTGAGTATCTGATGATACAATTCAACTCGCGCTTGCTTCTAGCTGCTTTACTTATTGTAACAGAAATGAGCGGTCAAAAACTAATAGTCTTAGGTACGCTTCAAGATGCGGGCTCGCCTCAGTTGCTGTGTGAAAAAGAATGTTGCGCCCATCCAAAACCAAACGACTACGTGTCCTGCCTTGGCGTGATAGATTCAACACGTGCGCTTCTCTTTGACGCTACACCTGATATCGTTCCTCAGCTCTCTGAGCTCTTAAATAGGTCTGGTACAGATCGCTTTTCCATTTTCTTAACCCATGCGCATGTTGGGCATTACACCGGGCTCATGCATCTCGGCAGGGAAGCTGCTAACACCCGTAAGGTGCGTGTATATGCCATGCCTAGAATGCTTGAGTTCCTGGCTAAAAACGGACCTTGGAACCAGCTTTTAAAGCTTCAAAACATTGTGCTCAACGGCTTAGAAAACGGCGTGCCTCGAACATTAGACAACGGGGTAAAAGTTGAGCCTATTTTAGTCCCGCACCGCGATGAATTTTCAGAAACCGTAGGGTATTACATCGAAGGTCCAAACAAAACAGCCCTGTACATTCCTGATATCGACAAGTGGACCGAATGGGAGGAGAATATTCTCGGCCTTGTGCCCACAGTGGATTACGCTTTCATAGACGGCACCTTTTTCGCAGATGGCGAGATTCCGAGACCGATGTCAGAGGTGCCCCACCCGTTCGTCTCTGAAAGTATTGCGCTATTAAAGCACTTGCCCGAAGCCGAAAGGAAGAAAGTCTACTTTATTCACCTTAACCACAGCAACCCTGCAAGAGAGGCCAATTTTGAAGGTCGAAAGGCAGCAGAGGCGCTCGGGTTTCACTTTGCTGAATTTGGCTTAGAGGTTGATTTATAGGTATCTTCGAGCCAATCACAGCTCATATGAAGAACCATATTTTAGGCTTTTGCCTCCTCATTTTCACGTTATTTTCGACTCCTACCAATGCCCAAGATTGGGAAAAACGCCACGCTTTTGCCAAAGCGTATTTCGGTGCTGGAGCATATTACATGCCTACTCTTAATCCGGGCACCGTATTGGATGTCGACGGCAACCTACAATCTTTTGAGAAGGCTGCATTTATGACCCCTGCAGTAAATATTGGGGCAACCCATTTCTGGGGACACGCAGATTTCTATGTAAGTATCACGACCACAGACATCACTTTTGGTGAAAACACTATTGAAAACAACTATCGTTTAGGAACCTTTACTGGGTTGCGCTTGTACCCCTATCCTACTGAAGTGGGTAAGATGCGTCCTTATGTAGGTTACGCATTCTCGCCCTACCGCTACAAGCAAGTCAATGCTAGCGGTGAAGAGTTCAAGCACACTGCTGTAAAGTCTATGTACAATGCAGGCTTGGCCTACCAACTGCCTAGTGCCTACATCACTTTAGAATACGGCAGAACAGCCAACCCTAATTTTGATACCTACCTGTCAAGAACTCAAACGGGATCTGATGCCTTCCCTGCGAGCATGTTCCAGCTGGGGATCAACTTCGCGATTGAAACGACAAGTCCTTCTGCGTCGCCAATGAATAAAAAGGCCAACGAAGTCTTTGCTGCATCAAACGCCGATGGATTGTTTGTAGCAGCAGGGCCATCCTCTGCCTTCCCGGTTCAAAGTTCTTCTTACGTTACCGATTCTCGACCGTATTTAGACGACATGAGCATGCCTATTATCTTCCCGGATTTTGCGGCGGGCTACCACTTTACCAAATCGGACTTTATCGTGGCTGCAGCATCAAGACGCACCATACAAAAGCGCAGTGCCTTCAACTACACCTCAAGACTTGAGCGTCAGAGTTTGAATATTGAAGGGTATAAGTTTCTCTTCGATTACCACGGGTTTGTTCCGTATCTCGGGGCGGGGATTGGACGCGAAAATATAGAACTTACCCGCACAGAGTTCGGCAACGATCTGGATCCTGTCACCGAACAAATCTGGAGCCCAAACATTGTATTCGGATGGGATATTCGCCCGAGTGTCAAGGGGGATTGGTGGATCTTAAGAACGAATCTTCGCTATTACCCAACGTTACAGCTTGACCTTGCCGAAGGGGCATTGAGCCAACAACATCTCGAATTCAACTTTATCCAGTTGGTGGTTTATCCGCAACGCTTGCAGAAAATAATGAAAGGCTTCTAGTGACCGTACATCTCTAGGCGCCAATCTTCTCCTTTTTCAGCTTTATAGCTCTTTAATTCTGCCCAAAGTCGCTCTACCACCTCCGGGTGGTCGGCGCTTACGTCGTTATTGTTGCGCAAGTCAACATCAAGGTCAAACAGTTCTAGTTCGCCCTTGGTCTCGTGCCAACGCAAGAACCACTGTCCCTGGCGAATCCAGTACCCATTAACATGGTCTCCCATGACATTCTTTGGGTCATCACTTCGGGTAGTAATCACGTTTCCGTAAACACTTGAACGCAGGGATTTTTCGTTCCCCTCCAATATGCTGCGGTAGCTTTTTCCAAAGAAATTTGAAGGCACCTCAACACCTGCATAATCCAAAATAGTTGCCGGTAAATCGGCACTGTGAATAAGCGCGGTAGTAGTGGTGTTTGGAGCGATCTTCCCTGGGTAGGAAAAGATGATAGGTGAACGGAAACTCATGTCATAAATCGACCCTTTCCCTTTGTCGCCGCCATTGTGTGACCGCATAGGATCATCCCAAAATTCTTGGTCAGGATCCTGCTCCCACCCATTGTCATTCACATAAACAATCAATGTGTTTTCATAGAGGCCCTTCTCCTTGAGATGAGCGACCAATTGGCCCCAAGCATCGTCAAACCATGTACAATTTGCATAATACTGCTTGGCCGATTCTGTCATATCCTCGTCCTTGTACAAATCGTAGTACTGCTGCGGCGCATCAAACGGATAGTGCGGCAATGAGGGCGCGAACCACATGAAAAACGGCTGCCCCTTGGTCTCTTCCAAGAAGTCATAAGCCGGTTGGTTGGTCACTCGTGCCAGGTCCATGCCGTCGCCGCCCATATGCTCTAAAAACCAATTCTTCGTCTTCTGATCGCTTTCCATCCAGCCCTTGGTCATGCCGTGTGTAAAACCTCCGTTTTCAAAGGTGTATTCCCACCATTTACCTCCTTGAAAGCTCACATAGCCCTTTTCCTTCAACAATGTGGGCAGTGTTGCAAAATTGGCCATGTGTTCTGCACGCAAATCAAACTCTCTAGTGAACCCGGCTATTGAATCTTCCGGAATGCTCTGTGCGGCTATGATAAAATCTCTCTGTGCTCCCGCCGCACGGTAATAATCGATGGGCAACATCCCGTTGAGCAAGGTCTGTAGGGACGGTCGACAATGGTTGTCGCTCACATAACCGTCAGTAAATAGCATGCCCGACGCAGCCAAAGTATCCATGTTGGGTGTATGTACATAATCCGCACCCATGAAGCCGAAATACGGATAGCCCTGATCATCGCCCACCAGCATGATGACGTTTGGAAGCGCCTCCCCAGCGGCCTGTTCGGGTGTTGTTTCATTGGCACAGCTGCTTAGCAAAAGTGCGCCTGCTAGTGTAAAAAAGAGGGTTGTTCTCATTGTCTTTGAGTAAATGTCGTCTGTCGTAATGTCGTTTGTCCAAAGGGAATTAGGGTATCCGATGCTACCACTCCTTCCCTTACGGTTTTTACCAGGAGTAGCGGATAATTCTCGCCCTCTGCTTGTTGCACGGCCGAGGTAGCCAAAAGCTCGAGCTCCTTGTATTGGGTTGATGGCGTACAATAGTAATCGTGGAACCCCTCGAGCGCATAGGATTTAATATTCTCTATTTGTGCAGGTATGTCCTTGGCGTAGACCAATGGTCCGTAGGTAAGGTACTTCCTGCCCTTAAAGTCTTTTACCGTCGGGGCCGATTCAAAATTCACCTCCAAAGCATCACCCTGAACCCACTGGCGCGTGATGTGTGCATAGCCGTTACTTACGCTGTCCACGGGCATGCTACTTTGAAGCTGCGCCCAGGTTGGCACGCGGAAGGTGAAGGTGAAATACACGGGGTCGTCCGTTTCTACTTCAAACGCAATGCGGTGCTCGTACGGATAATTCGTGCGCTGGTGTAGGGTAACTGCTTGGCCTTCCACCTGAGTTGTTAATGTACTTGGTCCGTACATCAGGGCTGCAATACCTCTTGGACTCCTCATCCACATTTGATTTAGAAAATAGGTCAAGTTCCTTCCATAGTTTGGAACACAGCATACCGCCGGTTCACTATGCGTTGGCGAATATTTATAGCGCGGATCAGCCGTACGCTCGCCGTTCTCGTGGTGATGGCCGTCCATGGTGTAGCAATTGTCCAAAGTACCGTACGCCAAGGCCGTTCCACTCTGGTTCCGAGATCCCAACATGGCGTTGTAGGTCAACTCCTCTGCGCTCTGCGCAAAGGCAGCATTCCCAGACTTCTGGAGCAAGGACCCAAATGAGTTTCGAAGCTCGAGCATCGCACAGTATTCCTGGCCCGTCGTCGACGGGTCCGCCTCTTTCCCTGCAATCCATTCATTACCATGACCCGCACCGCTAGGCAACATCACGTTGGAAAGCTTTATCAGCGCAGCATCATACCCTTTCTTTAATCTAGGGTCATTGCTCCTGTAATATGCCGCAGCCAACGCACGCAAGTGCTCGTAGGTATGTACGGCATGACTCTCGTAGGCTGAATCTACCTTTAGCAGATACGGCAATCTCAAATCATTGAAGGCACGGTTAAGCGGGTACTTCGAGAATTCTTGGTAGAGGTAAGAGGCATAATCAAGATACTCGCCTTTGCCTGTAATTCGTTCGAGAGTTTCACATACATCCACCAGCATCAAACCGTGCGTCACACCGCCAAATTCTCCCTCCAAATTAAAAGGACTCCTCCCTTCTGGACCGTACTCCTTCATGGTGAGCCCCATCGCTCTTTCAACCGCCGCTAGGACGCGCGGCTCTCCCGTGATTTCATAGTAGCCAAGCAGCGTTCGAAAAGCTGTTGTTTGGGCCCATAACTCGCCGTTAGAGCCCTTGTGCCTGTAGCGTAAGTTTTCCTTGTATATGCCTATGTATCCGTCTTCGTCTTGAGAGGCAAGCAACCCATTCACAATGGCTGTAGCTTGCTGCATGGCGCTTTGGTTGTCCGATAAGAAGGCATGACGAACAAAGCCGTCCCACCAATTTCCTATGGTTTCTGCGTTCCACCACATAATAGAGGTTTCCCATGCCGCTCCAGTAAGCACTAAATCGCCCATTTCAGGCACATCTTCCACACCACCGCGGCGCGCCGAACCATAAAGATCGTCATTTGAAATGCCAGGATACAGTTCGTCCAAATGGCCAACCATACCCTGTTCAAGATCATTATTCATCATCTCAAGAATCCAACCCTCCGGGCGTACTTGACCGGTAGGGAAAGCCTCAAAGGCAGTTGGTTTTGGACCCTTATGTTCCAATTCTAGATCATACACTTCTCCCGCAGCGTTCTGATCCACTTCTTGAAGAAAAGCCTCGCCCTGCGAGCTCTGCTCATTGCAGGAAAGCAAGACGAAAAAAGAGAATGTGAAAAGAATGAATCGGCTCATTGTCCTAAAATAACGACCATCAATGAATTAGGCATTCGTTAACACGTATTTGCGTTAAATTGGACAAAAATTACACAAACGCTATGAAAAGCTTAAATGAAAACTGGTTTGCATTTACTCTGATTGCCGTGATTTTCGGCATTCTTGGATTCTTGTTGGGCCGCACTTCCGGTCACCACGGACCTAAAGGAATGCCACACATGATGATGGGCGAAGGACACGTTATGAAGAAAGCCATGTTCATCACAGACGAAGGAGAAGTTCATGATCTTATGGGCGACTTCGGAGGCGATGTAATGAAGAACATGGATATCGAAGTCATTAAAGGCGATGACGGTGAAATTACAGTAACTATTGATAGCCTTGGGGTAGAAGGCATGGAAGGAGAGGCGAAAGCTAAAGTTCGTGTCATAAAAGTCAAAAAAGACTAGTGCTCAGCTATTGGGAAAAAACAACATTACGCCACTTTGATCTAGTGGTTGTTGGAGGCGGTATTGTAGGACACTTTACCGCCTTATTTTATGCCCAAAAGAATCCCACACACCGGGTTGCTATCCTTGAACGCGGACTATTTCCCAGCGGCGCATCCACAAAAAACGCCGGGTTTGCTTGCTTTGGTTCTATTGCAGAGCTAGAGCACGATGTTGCGTCCATTGGTGAAGAAGCCACCGCAGCACTTGTGATGAAGCGCTACAATGGCCTTAAACTACTTCGAGAAACGCTTGGGGATGAAGCCACCGGTTACAGTGAAATTGGTGGATACGAGATGTGCTTTGAGTCTCCCAAACAAGAGCGAATTGACTTTTTTAATGATCTGCTTGAGCCAAACCTTGGAACACGACCATACACCATAGTATCACCTGATGGTTATGGGTTCTCAGCGAAGGTCACTCACTTGATTAAAAACAGCCTTGAGGGCACCGTAGATACCGGAAAGATGATGGCTGCCTTGCAGCGCAAAGTGGCAAAGGCCGGAGTACTGACTTTCACGCAGAGTCCGGTGGATCGCATTGAAGATACAGAAGGCGGTAAGGTGATCCATATAGATACAGAAGGTGGAACCACCACGTTTTTCTCTCGCCATGTGGCACTTTGCACGAATGCGTTTAGTCGAAAATTCTTAACTGATGTAGACCTTGAGCCTGGGCGAGGATTAGTCCTGGTTAGTAAGCCTCATCCTGCCTTTAGTTGGGAAGGATCGTTTCATTATCACGATGGCTATAATTACTTCAGAACCGTTGACGGCCGCCTTCTTTTAGGCGGTGGTAGACATTTAGACAAGGATGGAGAAACGACGCTCGAAGAAGGCGTGAATGCCTTGATTAAAAAAGCGCTTAAAGACGATATGGCCTCGCTTATAGCCCCAGGAGTGGATGTTGAGATCGATTACATGTGGTCGGGCGTCATGGCCTTTGGCATGAACAAACAACCTGTGCTTCAAAGGGTAGATAGCCACATGGTCGCTGGTGTTCGACTGGGCGGTATGGGTGTAGCTATTGGAGCAGGATTAGGTCAGGAATTGGCAAAATTGATTGGTTAATAACTAGTTGATAAGCAGATGCTTATAATTTAAAACTGCCCTGTATTTAGTATTAAAAACTCGTAACTTATTTGGAAACCAAACGGAAAAGTTATGACAACGTTTAAAACCACCACGGATCAATTCATTAAGCAACGTATGATGAGCTACCTCCAAGAACTGGGGTACAACTTTTATCAAAGCGCGAAATTGCTAAAATTGACTCAGGAAGAAAGAGACGAGATGAGTAGGCATTGGGCCGAATAACCCTAAAGCCTGTAGCCTAGGGTTAACGTATGATAGTGCGGTGACGACAACGAGAAGTTGTGCTGGTAGAAGTAACCGAAGCTAACTTTTCCGCCTAATGCCTTATTGTCTGTTTCTGCACCTATCCTTAACCGTCTGCTAAGGTTTCCACTTACAGATCCCAAGAACTCAGAATAGAAAGTCGGGTCCCATTTCCAGTCTTTGATGTTTTTAGAATACGCTCCTCTGATACGTACATCTGTGCGGTCCGAGCCCCCTCCAGAAATTATGGCGCGTTGCTGGATGCCGTAGCGCATCGCAAATTCGTCCTTGCCTAGGTCGTAGGTTTTGGTCGCGTTTACTCTAAATCTGATGCGTTGATTAATGCCCTGTGAAGCTCCCACGTTATCGAAGATCGAATAGTGACGGAATTCTGTTGAGAAGCTCAATGATTTGCTTTGTGCTTTTGAGACCTGAAGTTCAGTGATCCAACGGTCCATACCTTCTTCGCCACCAACAGTTCTGTACAAGCCGCTAATGTCAATATCTAACCCTTTCGCCGGTTCAAGGCGGTATGTCAATTTCGTCCAAGTTCTATTCTCAGTTGTGGTCTGAGCGAACACTCCTGCAGAAAGCAGTGAGATTGAGAATATAAGTAGTACTCTAAACTTCATAAACAACGGTAATTTGCGCTTTCCCTTCTGCGTGGTCTACTTTAGAAATATGGTAGCGAACAACTGTTACCGCCATATTCTCAGCAAACTCATTTACTCGGTCATTGACCACAGCTTCGGAAAGTTTTTCGGAAGGTACTACCAAGCTCACCTTCTTCGTTGAGACTTTAGTCTCGCTCGGTTTTTCGAGCAAGAATCTCTCAAGAATATAAATACATGCAAGTACCGTAGCGTTAATCAGGACCAATTCAACAAGTGATATCGTTTCTGAACTAAGCGCATTGATCACCGCGATACCCAAAGACGCGAAGAGATAGGTCATCTCTTGAGGGCGCAATGTTTCTGTGCGGTAACGGATAATCCCAAAGATGGCGAACATACCGATGGCCAACCCAATCTGCATCTCGAAAGTGCTAAGTACGTAAGACAAAAAGAACACGACCACAGCAATAATGAAGAAGCTGCTCACGTTAGTACGCGTGGTTCTATTGTGGCGGCTAACAATGGCTAATTGGACCAGATTGTAGACCACCATCAAGGCGAACTTCAAGAACATTGTGGATGAAATGTAAAATATTTCAGACATAGGTACAGAGTTGTAAAGCGAATATAGGTTTAATAATTACAATGTATTTTGCCTGTATGCTTAAACACAAATCTCTGTATTGGATACTATTTCTAGCCCTTGGGTTTAACTCTTGCACCAAAGATTACACTTCCGGTCAATTGCCCATGGTTTATCTCGACGTCGACGGACAGATTCGCCCTGATGATAAAATAGATGGTGAGTTCTCCATTGAGGTGGACAACCGCACCGTCGTTAGTGGCAATATGGGCGTCGAATACAGGGGCAGCACCTCGTACCGGCTAAGCGACAAGAAGTCCTACGGCTTCGAGATTAGGAAAGCCAATGGAAGCGGGACACCCAAGGCTTTGTTAGGCATGCCTGCAGAGAGCGACTGGATTCTTATGGGACACGTAATACGCTCGAATGGACCAGATGATCTCTATGCGTTCGATCCTACACTTATGCACCATTATGTGGGTTATGAATTGGCACGTAGTATAGGGATGTATGCCGCGCGTTGTCGCTGGGTGGAACTCACTGTAAACGGACAGTATCAGGGTGTTTATGTACTCATGGAGAAGCTCAAGGCAGACCGAATGCGTATCGACGTGGGTGAGCCCTATGGACGCAAGGAGCCCGGAATCACTGGTGGATACATCCTAAAAATTGATAAGACGGCCTCCTATGCACCTTCGGGCAGGGAGCTCAGTTATTACGACAACAACTGGGGAGATGATGCAAATTATACGCCGTACATCAGTTTTAGAAGTGAATATGATATCGAAGCAAGCACCTTGGATATCGAACCCTTCCGCCCACCGTACCACGACGATCAGTACAGGGAGACCTATTTCCTGCACGAATTTCCTAAGCCTAGTGATTTGAATGGGGAGATGAGATCCTACATCAGTGATTATGTGTATGATTTTGAATCGGCCATCATTCTAGACAACCTCAACGGGACGAACACGGTTAGTGAGTACGCGGACCTAGAAACCTTTGCGGACGGGTTCATCATGAATGAGCTCGCGGGTAATATAGACGCGTATCGCATCAGTACTTTCCTGCACAAACCGCGCGGTGGTAAGCTTCGTTTTGGACCTATATGGGACCTCAACATTGGCTATGGTAGACAAGGTCGCGTGCCTTGGACAGACTGGATCGCCAACTACAATGATTACGTCAGTCAAGATGCATGGATGGTGCCTTTCTGGTGGGACATGTTCCTAGAAAGTCCAGAGTTCAAAAGCATTGTAAAATCGCGTTGGACGCAATACCGCAATGGGCCGCTTTCAGATGCTGCAATCTTCGGATTAGTGAATGAAACCGAAGGTCGACTGCTGAGCACAGGCGCTGCAGAGCGCAATTACGACTTGTGGCGCGCAGAGAATAGAACCATAAACTTTGAGGGTGAGGTAGATTTCTTGCGCAATTACCTCGAGCAGCGATTGGCCTGGATGGACGACGAGATAGGTAGCTGGTAATTAAAGCACCAACCAACCGCTCAACACTACTAAAACAAGCCCAAGCGCACCCTGCAATGCCGTGGCCCTAGTGTGGTATTTGAAGGCCTCCTCTGTGGAAAGTCCGCCCATTTCACTGACTATCCAGAAATAGCTGTCGTTTGCATGGCTCACGGTCATAGCGCCTACCCCTAGGCTCAATATGGTCCATACTTTCCCTAGTTCAGATTCCAATCCGAGGGGGCCCAACATAGGTAACATCATTGATGCGGTAGTAATAATGGCGACGGTCGAGCTTCCTTGCGCCGATTTTAGCACCGCCGAAATCACAAAGGGCAGCACCAGGGCAAAAGCCCCCGGAACGGCAATACCCTCGAGCATCGCTCCTACATCGATCAGTTTCAACACTCCGCCTAAGGCACCCCCCATGGCAGTAATTAGAAGTACTGGACCTCCTGCATGTAGGGCATTTTTTATCCAAGAATGCTTTGTCATTTCATTGCCAGAGATAAGAAGTGCGACAACTACGCCTATTGCTAGTGCCGCCTCGGGTTTGCTGAGGGTGGTGATCCAAAGCTGAATTGGCCCCTGGGCATCCTTAAAAGACGTGCCTCCCGCAATGAGGATTAAGGGCAATAAAAGTGGAAGAATGGCCTTCCAGAACCCGCCTAGAACAACCGGCATTTCAATGTTTTCAATAGCTTCCGTTGAAGACAACTGCTTGTTCATTCTCGTTGCAAACCATCCGCCCGCTAATACCAAGGCTAAAGAAAGTACTCCGCCTGCAATGATGAGCATACCTAATTCATTCAAACCCAAAGTAGCTGCGGCAGCTAATGGGCCCGGGGTTGGCGGGATGAGCACGTGAGGCGCGAACAATCCCGTGCTAAGCGCAACTGTCAGGGCTTTTCCATTAACCCTCGCATTCTTCGATAAACTCTTTGTCAATGGAGAAAGCAAAATAAATGCTGCATCACAGAATACAGGAATGGCGACCACATAACCGATCAAACTCATGGCATAGGTCGTTGGTAATTTCTTCAGCATCTTCACAATGTGCAACGCAATAATCTCAGTGGCTCCACCCTTCTCCAATATTTCGCCAAGCATTGCTCCTAGAAGTATGATCAATCCGATCCGAGTCATGGTCTTACCAAAACCTTCATTAATCAATAAAAGTGCATCTAGGGCGGATGTACCCACGGCTAAAGCTAGAGCAAAGGCTGCGATCAAAAGCACTAAAAATGGGTGCCACTTCATTCGGGAAGTGCCTATGATGATCCAAATAATAGTAATGACTAAGGCTGCTATTTCCATGACTCTTTACACGCGGTTTTTAGAGCCGATTGAAGTAAAACATCGGCTTTATTGATACTCTCTTCTATGGTCATCCCTTGAGGTCTAATCTGGAAGGCCCGATCTACTCCTGCCGCCGAAAATTTATCATGATGACCTTCAACTGTGCCGGCAAATACCCAGGTGTCGCAATTAAATTTTTTCGCTTTTTGACAAAGGGAGATGGTAGCCTTTCCAGATAAACTTTGATCGTCTAACATGCCCTCTGCTGTGATGACTAAATCTGCCCAATCCAAGGCCTCTTCCAATCCTACCGCTGTGGCAATGAGTTCAAATCCAGGTTTTGATTCTGCGTCGTAAGCAGCCAGTAATGCTACACCTGTACCTCCCGCAGCTCCGGACCCTGGCAATTCCGAAACTGCAACACCGAAGGATTGCTCCAGCAAGGCTGCCCAGTGCGCAAGGTTATTATCGAGCCTATCTACCATTTCAGGCGTTGCGCCCTTTTGCGGCCCGTAAACAGCGCTGGCGCCATCGGGTCCGCACAATGGATTACTTACATCACAGGCCACATCAATCTTTACATCCGGGATATCTGGAGGAACGATTTTTACAATTTGATCCAAGTTTCCCCCTGACGGATATACTGGAGTTCCATGACTATTGAGTAGCTCATAGCCCATTGCAGCCAAAAGGCCAGCACCGCCATCATTCGTAGCACTACCACCGAGGCCTAAGGTAACCTTCTTAGCACCTTGTGTGATCGCATGTTTGATCAGTAAACCCGTCCCGTAGGTTGAAGTGTTCATAGGGTTTCGCTCGGACTCGTTCAACAGAACTAATCCACTTGCCTGACTGAGTTCCACCCACACGGAGCCGTCGTTGAATTTGAAGTATTCGGCAGTCATTTCCTTACCTAAAGGGTCTTTAGAAGGTGCTTTTACCTTATTCCCTAAACCCAGATTGGCCCAAATGTCCAACGCCCCTTCGCCACCGTCGGAAAGTGGTAGCGTTTTCACATTTACTTCAGGCAATGAAGCCAACACGGCCGCTCTCATTATTAAAGCGGCGTTTTGAGCGGTAAGTGACCCTTTTAAGGAATCTGGCGCGATTAGGACATTCATAGTGGGAATTTAGCACTTAATTCCACAGGTCTCGAATTTGAAACTATATAGCCAGTTGTAACCCTTGAGTTCAATCCATTCTAGGACCACTGACCTTTTAGGTACTTTTAACTGCTTATTCGAGAACAATGGAAAAAGGAGCAAAACTCATTGCAAATATTGCGGGTCTGTTGATTGTGGTGTTTTTCACCACCATCCTTGCTTTTGATGCAGGAAAATATCCTGCAAAAAACAGGTTTGGTGTGCTAAGCAAGGTTGTTTCCATTATTGGCGAAACGCCTTCGGCCGTGAAATCTATGCTCTTTGAACTGCCTGAATATTTAAAAGCCACACAAGATTTTGCCCCTCCAATTAATTTACTCGAAGAGGACATTTACGCACTTCACACCTTTGGCCCAACCAATGAAGCTAAACTTGTAAATCTTAGGAACGACAAGGTCATCAAGAACTGGGATATAGGCGAACACAAACCCTATCCTAATGCGCGCTATTTCGCGCAACTATTGCCCGACAGCAGTCTCTTTGCTTATGTGCACGAAGGCGATTGGGCAGGCGTTATAAGCAGTTCTGGTGAAGTAATCTGGGAACGTAGCGGGGATCTCGTTTACCACCACAGCGCAGAGATTCAAAGTGAAAAAATTTGGATTTGTGCCCGAGACCATGGCTACCTGCACACCTACGGCAGTGCGACGCTAGATACCTTTTTCATCAACGAAAGCAAGGGAATTGGGGTTATGGACGAGGTAATTTTAGGAATTGATCTTGAAACAGGAGCGACCACAGATAGCATCTCAATGCTTGAAGTGTTTGAGAGAAATGAATTGAACCCCGTTTATAAGAGCTACTACGGTCCTGCACAAGGGGATTGCTTCCACCTCAACGATATCCAACCAGTAACTTTTACAGACACTCTCCATGGCTACGAAAAGGGGGATCTGCTTATCAGCAACCGTACTCAAAACGAATTGCTGCATTTGAGACCATCAACGCTTGAAATCCTACACACATTTAATGAAGGGTTGAGCTCTCAACACGACGTAGATATTTTAGGTGATAGCGCTATTATCTGCTTCAACAACCATAGTCCTAGTCTTTTTCAGCTCCAATTCAACGTTGAAAATGACCAGCACGAGGGTATCTACAGCGAAGTGGCGGCCTTTGAATTAAATGGAGACAGAAAAACTGAATTGGCCATTTCTAATAAAATGACCCAAGAGAAGATATACACCTCAACCGAAGGGCTGCAAGAATTTCTCGGAAATGGATATGTGGCAATTGAAGAACAAAACGAATTCACTGTGTACATTTTTAAGGACGATGCACTCGTTTACAAGAACGCTTTGAATTACTTTGGCAAAACGGAATTCGTTGAGATTCCTAATTGGACAAGATTTTACAGACCATAGTTATGACGACACCATTCATGTACATCGGCCCTGGATTGGGCGTAGGCGCGGGCATCCTTATTGTGCTCGTTTTATTGCTCATCTTAGGATCTTTCGGCTACCTCATCTGGTACCGTATCAAGCGTGCTACACGTAAGAAGTAAGCAATCTTTTGGGTCCAGTTCTTCCATACCTCCTTCCCTTGCTTTCAGGCACCTTGCTTGCTTTGGGGGCACTGTGGATGAAAAACCCATTCTTCAAGCTTGCTGAACGAAGCGTTGGCCTGCTCAACATACTCGTTGCGGATATAGACGAAGACGAGAAATTTGAGTTAGTCAACACCAAGGTGATGCAAACCATAGGCTCACTTTTAGCGGTCCTTCTCATGGCAGCACTAGTCGTTGCAGGTGCTATTGCTCTATACACAGGGCTCTTTGAATACATTCCCTTTGAGGCATCAGGCTACGGCATGCTCCTTCTCGCTGCGGGCTCTGTGGTACCATTTGTAATTCCAACGAAGAAAAAAAGCGCCTACAGTGCCATGGCCCAGCTATTCCATCATTTGGTATTGGACAACTACCACTTGGGTAAAAAACTGCTGAACTATCAAATTAAAGGAGTCGCGGCGGAAAGTCAGAGCAATAGAAAATACAGCCGTGTACTCATTACAGGATTGGCTCGAGCAGGAACCACTGCCTTGACTAAAGAGCTTGCAAAACGCGGCCCATTCGCCTCTCTTGATTACAGCAATATGCCGGTGCTTTTAGCCCCTAAGCTTTGGGCTAAATTTTACAAACCAAAGCGCACAGAGAATAAGGAACGTGCCCATGGCGATGGAGTAAAAGTAGGCCTTGCAAGTGTTGAAGCTTTAGAAGAGTACTTCTTTAAAGTAATCAAAGACGACAGCTACATTAAGGAAGATGGGCTATATCAACACGAGCTGTCGGAGGAAGAAAACGAGCTGTATAGACGGTATCAAAACAGCATTGCAGATGGCGACATCTATCTCGCAAAAAACAACAACGCCGTTCTTCGACTTGAATCGTTAACAACACACAACCCAGATTTAGCAGTATTCCTTCTAGTACGTGATCCATTGCAACATGCTTACAGCTTGATGCAGCAGCATAAAAAGTTTAGCGCTCAGCAAAAGGAAGATCCTTTCATCAAAGACTATATGGACTGGTTAGGCCACCATGAATTTGGCCAAGGACAGCGACCTTTCGTTCTAAACGGTGTGGGCACCCAAGATGGAGATCCAAATGATATTAATTACTGGCTAGAGCGTTGGATGAACTACTATAGTCACGTTGCTATTGGAGAAAATACCTTTGCTTTAACCTATGAGGATTTTTTGGCTGAGCCGAAACTAACGTTGACCTTTATCAGCTCAACCTTAGGCATTTCCCTTAATTTAGCAAGCACTAAGAACTTTGATAAAGACCCCGTTTCTGTTGGCCGTGTTAATGAAGCATTGCTATCTGACGCGAATGCGCTTTACCAGAAACTGAAATCTAGATGTCAAAATCTGTCCTCATAGTCGAAGACGACACATTACTAGGGGAAACACTTCACACCATGCTTTCTCTTTTAGAGCATAATCCAAAAGTTTGTACTACTCTAGCCGATGCCAAAACTGCAATTACTGAGCAAAATTGGGATGTTATTTTGAGTGACTATTCTTTAGGTGTAGGTACGGGAGTTGATGTTATGAATCATGCCATTGCAGCAAAATCTACCGCTACGCTAATCATATCTAGCGGATACGAAAGAGCGCAATTTGAAGAGCAATTAAAAGGGCTAGATCAAGTCCTTTGGTTGAACAAGCCCTACAAAATTGACGAATTGGTCAAACTACTAGGTTAAGGTTTAATAAATGTTCTTATTTTGAGAGTCCAATAACACTCACAGAACATGTCATTAGCTTACCTAAATCACGAAGGATTCGATATTCTTTCCCCAGAACTTAAAGACCACCTCACGAATATTGGCGAGGTTGTAGAGTATGAAAAAGGAGATCTGATCTTAGATTACGGTCTTCATGCGGATTTTATGCCTATCATCCTTGAGGGGAGTGCCCGTGTCATGCGCATTGCAGATGACGATCCTTCTAAAGAGCTGTTACTTTACTTTTTGACCCCTGGAGAAATCTGTCCTTGTGCTGCCTTCTCTCAACTCCCAAACGGCAATATGCCTATTACGGTTGAGGCAGAATCGCCTTCAAAAATCCTACATATCCCATTAGAGGGATTGACACCAATGACTGAGGCTTTTAGCGAATGGCGCATTTACGAGTTAGGGAATTTCCGTCGAAGATTTGAGGAGCTCTTGAGCTTGGTCGACAACGCCATTTTCAATCAACTTGAAGCCAGGTTGCTTGCTTATATCGAAAAGCGCTGCCTTCTTAACAATCGAAGAGGTGTTTCCTTGTCCAAAGTCAAAATGGCCTCCGAACTAGGTACTTCTCGAGAAGTCGTCAGCCGACTCCTCAAGAACCTAGAAAATAAAGGTGTGCTTACCCAAGATAAAGAAGGCGTCCACCTCCTTGGCTAGATTACTCTAACAGCAATCGCTCATTGTAAACAGCTGATCCAGCCTGGATTTTCAGCATGTACGCTCCTGATGGAAGATGGTTCAAATCCATATACTCCACACTGTAGAGCGTAGCATTGAAATTGCCTTCATGAACCGATTTACCAGTGATATCATAAACTTGGTAACGAACATTCGTTCCTTCAGCTACATCTACCAATAGCTCTACATTTCCGCTACTTGGGTTTGGATACACAGCAACATTAGTAGCTGCTAGCTCCATTTCCTCCTCACCAATAAACGAAGCCTTGTTCAGCTTAACGTCTGTATATACGTGCCACTCGCCTGGCTGGTAGGTCATCGGAGCCGTTGCATTTGTCACCACAATACTATCTCCGGTGAAGTAATCGTACCATGTCCCTGTATGTTGGAAGTTTGGATAGACATCACCCGCTGTCACTCTGAAGTTACCTACAACAGTAGCATTGGTATCCGTAGTCGAAAGATTGATGCGCTTCGCACCGCCGTTGAGCGCATAAGTAAAGTTGTCCGTATTAAACACACTGTACTTCTTGCGCATTTCAATGAGTGCTGCCGTGTAGAAATACACTTTCTGACGGTGGTTGTTCTCATAATAACTCCATAGAATAGGCTTCTCACAAATACGACAAGGGTTGTCTATGGAGATATCATAGGCCAATTCCTCAAACATGTACATCATCTTCGGTCCTGGAATGGTGTACAAGAAAGCATGAGTCAAAATCTTACGATCGGCCATGGTCGCGAGAGTTCTTGTATCATAGCCGCCAGAAGAGTTTCCATAGGTCTTGATCTTATACGAGGCCCTTTCCTCATCGTGGCTTTCGGTGTAAGAAATCAAGTGTTTGTCGTTCCAGCCGCGCTCTTTGTAGATGCCCCATTTGAAATCACTATTTGAGGTATAACCCATAGCTGCTTCATAATAAGCATGAGCTACATTGCCCCACAACATCATGCCGTAATCACTAAGCTCTTTTTCTTCGTTATTAGGACCCCAGTGCTCTAAAATCACATAGAAGTCCTGATCCACACCCCATAGCGTATCTGCTAAGCGCTTAAGTGCAGCGATACGTGGTGCAGAATAGTTATCAGCATTCGAATTGTTCGTGAAGCCTTTCGTAAAATCAAAGCGGATTCCGTCAATCTTAAACTCCTCTATCCAGTAGGTGTTGATACGATCCATGTAATCACGCGTCGGCTGCACATAGTGATCGAAGTCGTTGCCCCAACAGTTTGGTGGGTGTGGACAGTTTTGGTTCATGTACGGGTTATCAGCAGCAGGTCTATTATTTGCACCATCCCACCAAATCTGAGCGATAGGGTTCTGGCCATAAGCATGATTGTACACCTGATCAGTAATAACCGCAATACCTCTAGAATGACAGCTGTCCACAAACTCCTTGAACTTATCTGGCGTCCCGTAATACTTATCTACAGCCATGTGAAAGGACGGGTTATAGCCCCAAGAAGAGTTGCCTTCAAATTCAGAGTTTGGCATCAATTCAATAGCGTTCACTCCCAATCTCGCGATGTAATCCAAGGTATCTATGACCGTTTGATAATTGCGTGTAGTTACGAAATCACGGATCAACAACTCATAGATGACCAATTCCTCTTGCGGTGGGGCCTGAAAATTCGTGTTCTTCCATTGATACGGTGTCTTCGCCGTTTGATACAACGAAACATTACCCGTGGTCTTCCCCGTTGGATAAGCCGGCAGGTTTGGATATGTTGCAGAAGAGATGTAGCCGTCGTTCCATGGATCGAGAATGAGCGTTGAGAACGGGTCTGCAACTCTTGTTTGGCCATCAATCAAATACTGATAGGTGAACGGCTGACCGGCCGGCACTGTAACTTCCTTAAACCACCATGCGCCTCCAGGAGTTCGCGTCATCGCGTTCTGCGGCTCCGGTAAAAAGTCATTCAACGAGGTCAAAACATACACGCGATTTTTACCTGGGGCATACAGCTTGAAGAATACTGTCGTATCATTGAGCTCATTGAGACCCATCTCCATGCCACCTGGTAATGTGGCCACCTGCAATGGCGGTTCAACTGCGTATTGGATAGTATCATAAACCGTAGATGAGCTATCACTTGCCTCTAAAACTACCGTGTGCATTCCAGGAACGGTATCCCTCAAATAAAAAGTCTCTTGTTTGGTAGAGTCTTGAAAAACTAAGGTCCCGTTATCGTAAACCTTCATATCACAGAACCTTGAAGCAGCAATGACCGTCTCTAAAGAGTCCGTCGGCGAAATGAGCAAGGTGCTCTCGGGCTTCATAAACTGTGCAATAAGACCTGCATTCGCAGGATAAATGTCGTAGTAGATATCTGAACCGTCGACAGCACGACCAACCACCGTTCCGTTTGCATTGCGGAATACAAAGGCTAGTTTTTGCACGGTAACATTACTACCAAATCCATAGTAAGAAGGAATGTGGTATTCCAACTTATGAAGGTTGTTTCCTAATGAAGTCATCAACACGTTAGGGTCCGCGGTTCCCCAGTTTCCCTGAACGTGCTTCCAATCCGTAGGACTTGTACTTTGATTGGTAATGAGCCCTGCATGGGCATACACAGGTGTATATCCCGTAAGTGCACCATTACCTTCAGTAGCGTCATATATGACCGTTATTGTATCGTTCTGAGAAGGGAATGCCGGGGTAATATTTAGAACCTGACCTTGAACGAATGCAGAAAAAGCTATCGAGAGAGCTAATGCTAGATTTTTAATCATGTGAATTTTTGAAACTGTCAAATTTGAGTAGGCTCTAAAGTTACGTTATCTTCGTGGGAGACACACTTCACATTATGACCCGACCTTTTCTTTATTTACCCAAAAATCAGGAAGCTCAATTGGGTGCCTTGAAAGAATGGCTCTCTAGTTATGAGATCGATCATGCTTTGGATTGGGAAGATTTAGCTCAGCGTATACACGCCGTTTCAGAAAAAGGCAGTACCGACGAGTCGTTTAAAGTTGGGTCCTACCATTTCGTTATTGAAAATCAAGAGGAAGGAATCTTGGTATATCAAACAACAAAAGAGTGTATGGCACTGTTTAACAGCACTGCTGAGGAACTAAATGCATTCAAGGTTATGGCTAGCGCATTAAAGCACGATATCTCCAGTTCACTCAACAATATTTCATTACAGAGTGAATTAATAGGTATTAAAGGGGTGAATGATGCCAAGGGACTTCAGAAAGGGATACAGTCCATAAAAGCTAGTGTTTTTGCTGCAAATAACATGCTCGAGGACTTGAGCGATTTTGCCAAACTCGTTCGTAATGAGGATGATGTTTGCGATATCAATGAAGTTCTTATTCATACCAAACGTCTTTTAGAGAAAGAAATCAAAGCGAGCGGCACCGTTATAGCACATGGCGCCTTTAAAACCATTAGCTATTCACCTTCGCGTTTGATGATCATTCTCAAAAACTTATTGTCAAATTCTATTAAGTACAGCGGTAATGCCCGTCCACAGATTTTAATTCACGATTCGGAAGACGAAAACTTCTACAAAATCACTCTCGTTGACAATGGCATTGGTATTCCAAAAAAAGATCTTGAAAAAATTGCCCTGCCGTTTTATCGAGCAGAAAACGTTGGTAAGGCGAAAGGAACAGGGGTAGGTTTGTCTACTGTGAAAAGTTTGATGGGCACTGTTGGAGGCAAAATGGTCATCCGTTCGTCCAAAGTTAATGTAGGTGAACAATCAGGTACTAAAGTGATACTTTATTTCCCCAAGGCGCTACTAATCGAATAGCTTATTACGTAATAACCAAAAGCTATAAAAGTTTGCGGCTTCAATAGCCTTAGGCTATTAGTTTTGTAGGAAAATACAAAAGATGAAAATTCCTTTTATCAAACACTTAGTTGACTTTGTAGAGAAAAACGATGTGGACTACATCCATGAGACCATCGAGGTTTTGGAATCTCTAGCAGATGTACCGACATTGAAAGACGAAGAAATGGAAGTCATTGGCGAACTCATCTCTAACCTTTACGGAGCGGTGGAAGTACAGAAAGAAATCGCACAGGGTACTGCCAAAAAAGATGCTTTAAATGGATTTATGAAGCGTGTTTTGGGATCGATTAACTAACTTAATCGGACCAAAAAACATTTGTCATGATTACCACAACCACCTCCACAATTCCAGGGAAAGAAATTTCTGAAATCTTAGGCATTGCTCGCGGATCCACCGTTCGCGCTAGAAACATTGGTCGAGACATTTTCGCCGGCCTGAAGAACATCGTTGGAGGTGAGATTGAGGAGTACACCAAACTTCAAGCTCAAAGCCGAGAACAAGCGATGCAGAGAATGCTGAAAGACGCAGAGCGACTAGGTGCTGATGCTGTTATCAACGTTCGCTTTGGGACCTCCATGGTCATGCAGGGCGCCGCAGAAATGCTGGCGTACGGCACAGCAGTAAAGCTCAAATAATGCCGGCCGCATTAGCAATCAATATCGCTGTGTGGGCCTTTATCCTTATCGCTTGTGTTGTTTTGGGCATCCGCGCCTACAACAAGCGCGGGAAAGAAGATTTCGAACAGCGGGATAATTAAGATATAGGTGTGAGCTGCTGAATGCGGTCGCACATGTACCGAATAACATCGGGGTCGTGAGAGATGAAAATCATGCTCAGGCCCCGATTCTTTTTGATCCCATTCAGAAGGTTGAGCACCTGGGCTTGAACGCTCACGTCTAAGGCACTAACACTTTCATCACAAATCAACACTGTTGGGTCCGCTGCCAAGGCCCTTGCAATACCGATGCGCTGGCGCTGACCTCCCGAGAAATCCTTGGGCTTTTTGCCGAGGTCGGAAGGGTGCAAGCCTACTTCCTGCAACAGTGCGGATGCTTTTTCCTTGCGCCCCACAGCGGAGAGCTCTGGCGCGTGGCGGGAAAGAACCTGTTCAAGGATGCGGCCTATGGTGTGGTTTCGGTTTAAGGCGGACGAGGGGTCTTGGAAAATGAATTGGACCCGACCTTCATTGCCTTCAAAATTTCGAATGGAAAAGATCGATGGAACGAGATCTACTACTGCCCTGCCTATGCTGCTCTTCCCGCTGCCCGAGGGGCCTATGAGGCCTAGTGTTTCTCCCGAATTCAGTGTTACGTCTAGGTCTTGAACGACCCATTTTATCGATTTCTTCCAGCCTTTACGCAGTGTGTATCCAATGTTTAGACCTTCAATATGCAAGGCCCTGGTATCCGTTTTTGGAGTAGCAAGCTCGGTCGCTTTTGGGGCGCCTTCGCCGTCAAGAAAATCGGCTAGAACTGGCAATGGATAAGGGCGGCCACTCTTTGGTGGGCGACAGGCTAGTAGGCCCTTTGTATAGGGATGCTTCGGCGTATTGAACACTTCTTTTGCCGCGCCTTGCTCGACCGTTTTGCCCTTGTACAGGACCACGACACGATCGGAAAATTCAGAGACGACTTCAAGGTCGTGGGAGATGAACCATAAGGCGCAGCCCTTGTCTTTCACCAACGTACTCAGCAACTTAAGAACGATAGCTTCCACCTCTTTGTCTAAAGCTGTGGTGGGCTCGTCTGCAATAATGAGTTTGGGTTCCAAAAGCATCGCCATGGCAATGACCACACGCTGGCGCTGCCCGCCGCTCATCTCGTGCGGGTATTTCTTAGCGCTGACCTCTGGCTGTGGGATGCTCACCTCTTCCAATGCTCGCAGCACTTTGTCTCTGCGCTGCGCTGCACCTAGATTGGTATGTATCTCCAATACCTCTTCCAATTGCTTCCCTATGCGCATTGAAGGGTGTAGAGCGGTCATAGGATCTTGAAAGACCATGGCTATTTCCCTGCCGCGTAAGCGTTGCCAATCGCGTTGAGATAGTTCTGAAATGCTTTGACCCAGTACCTCAGCGTGGGTGCTGGTTATGGAGGCTTTAGGGCTCAGCAAGCCCATGCTCATTAAGGCACTGACCGATTTTCCCGAGCCGCTTTCACCAACCACTGAAACGATTTCCCCTTCCTCGATTTGTAAGTTAAAATCGCTGAGTACCTCGGTGGTGCCGAAGGAAATGTTTAAGCCTTGTATGTTGACCAGCGGTGAAGGCACGGAAGTGTTTTAGTTGGCTTGCCAGCGTTCGGCTTGTTTGATGAGCTCGCGACCAATGGTGCGGAAGTCGCCTTCGTACCGATCACCAGCCTTCTCACCAACGCGCATGATGACCATGTCGTAGTCTGGCAAGATGATGATCAGCTGGCCATTTAGACCACGGAACGAATAGTTGCGGGCCTCTACGTCCGGGTAAATCCAGAAGCTGTGTCCGTAGTACGGGCTCTTGTAGCCTATTTGGGCTTCAGCGATAAAGGCGGAATCGATAACTGAATTTGAATCAATGTATCCATGGTTGTTTACAAGCATACCGAGCTTTGCAAAGTCGCGCACAGCCGCATTCAAGCAGCAATATCCGAGCTCAAAACCTCCTGCACGGTCGAGGTGCCAAGTCGTTGGAACTTCAAAGCCCACCTTCGCAAAAAGCTCACGGTTGGCAAACGAAGAAACGCTCTCCCCGATGGCGCGTGATAGTGCAATAGTGAGTAGCTGAGTACAGGCGCTTTGGTACTCCCATTCCGTACCTGTTTCAAATTTCCCAGGAGGGATGCTCAATGCAGTAGCAACCACATCGTCGCTGTAGTAAAGTTTGGCTGTTTTGTTGAATGGATCCTTGTAGTCCTCGTCGAACTGAAGACCCGCCGTCATCGTGCTAAGATGGCGCAGTGTAGGCGTAGTAACGCCTTCCGGGATTTCATATTCTGGGATGTAATCTGTTACAGGGTCGTCCCAAGAACTGATGTAGCCGTCTTGAACAGCAATCTGCGTAAGGAGCGTAATGACCGATTTTGCCGTCGAAAAACTGTTCGAAATAGCCGCCGTATCGTGCTGGTCCCAGTATTCTTCGTAGACAACCTCATCGTTTTGAAGCACCAACATTCCTTTGGTGCCCGTTTGCTCTAATGGTCCTCTTAATTCCTCGTCGATGGATAGTGAAATGGAATCGGATACCGCTAATTTTTTAGGCAGCATCACTGGGATTTCGCGTTGGTCAAAGTACTCGCGGTCGTACAAATGCGCAGAGCTGTACCCCTTGAGGTAAGTGTTCTTTACGCCCTTTAGCAAATACTCGTAAGGTGAAAATTTAACCGCTACCAGTAGCGCTACGACTACAGCGATAATTCGGGTCAATGTCTTCATTTGAATGGGTGTGTAGTTGGTATAAATTGGCAGTCGAACTGCTTTTCAAAGTAAAATTTAATCTTGTCTTTGACCTCATCAAGGTCTACCTCTCGGCCCAGTTCTACGTGCAGCGAAGTGACCTTTTTATCCGAGATACCACAAGGTACGATGTATTCGAAGTGGCGCAAATCTGCATTGACATTTAGTGCAAAACCGTGCATCGTCGTCCAACGTGAGGCTTTTACACCCATGGCGCACATTTTGCGCGCAAAGGGAGTGCCTTCGTCCAGCCATACGCCCGTCTCGCCATCGCTGCGACCGGCTTTCAGGCCGTAATCTGCAAGTGTAGAAATGATGACTTCTTCCAGGTAGCGCAGGTACTTGTGAATGTCTGTGAAGTAATGGTCGAGGTCGATGATAGGGTAACCTACAATTTGTCCTGGGCCGTGGTAGGTGATGTCTCCACCGCGATTAACGGGAAAAAACTCAAAACCGTCTTTTTCGAGCTGCTCCTGATCTACAAGAAGGTGTTCCATTTTTCCGCTCTTACCCAGGGTAAAAACAGGCGGATGCTCCACAAAGAGGAAATGATCCGTGGTTTCCCGAGCAGTTTCTGGTTGTTTTCTGTTGGCCAATTTTAGATCCACCGTCTGTGTAAAGAGCTCCGTTTGGAAGTCCCAGGCATCCCCGTAGGAAACGCGGCCGATATCTTGGAATTGGACCTTTCTCATCTTACTTTTCTTTATGTTGCCAGCTCAGCTGCAGCCCCACGGGCGCAACCATTTGCCAATCCCATAACCCGCTAGGCCCCCCATTCGTTCTATTGAGCTGCGGCCAAATGTAGAGACCCACGCTTGAGGAGAACCAGTAGGTGTACTGCATTCCCACGCCCAATGCGCTCATGCGACGCCCAAACATCTCACCGCTCAGCGTCGTGTTCATGTTCTGACCCAAGGTCCCGTGCACATCCATAATTACTGAATGATTCTGGTCAGATGCGCCAAATATTTTGTTCTGCAAACGCCAGTTGGCCTCTATGGTCTGCGACAAAGGTGCCCAGTTGTATTTTCCATCAACAGCCAACGCAATATTTTCATTGAAAAAAATGGACGTTCCTGAAGTAGTCGTGAAGCCCGCATTAGTAAGGTCGCCGCCCAACCCATCAAGAGACGCATTAGCGCTAAAAGTGGCTAAACGAGTGCCTTTTTGCCAATAGGGTTGTGCATAGCTCGCTCCTACAAAGAAGAGGGTGAGGAAAAGTGCATAAAATCGGCTGCGAGTCATACTGCTAAGCTACTAAAAGGCAATTATCTTTGCGGTCTTAATATTCATCTAGCATCATGGCAAGACTATTATCTGAACAGGAGGTACTTAGACGCGAATCTTTAGGCAAATTAAAAGCCTTGGGGATCGATCCGTACCCTGCCGCCGAATACGTTGTTTCACACAAAGCCGATGAATTGGCCGCCAGCTATACAGAGGGCGCTGAAGGCTTTGAAAAGGTGCGCATCGCGGGCCGATTGATGACTAAACGCATCATGGGTAAGGCTTCGTTCGCAGTCTTGGCGGACTCTACAGGCGAAATGCAGATCTACGTGAATCGCGACGAGATCTGTCCTGGTGAGGACAAAACCATGTACAACGACGTGTTCAAAAAGCTCCTGGATATCGGTGATTTCATCGGCGTAGAAGGCCACATGTTCACCACGCAGACAGGCGAAATGAGCTTGCATGTGAAGGAATTGGTCGTGCTTTCAAAGAGCTTGCGTCCGCTTCCAGTTGTCAAGAAAGATGCGGAAGGAAACGTATACGATCAGCTCACGGACCCGGAAATTCGTTACCGTCAACGCTACGTTGACCTTGTCGTGAACCCGGGTATTAAAGAGATTTTCCGCAAGAGAAATAGAATCATGAGCACCATGCGCCGCATTTTTGATGATGCGGGATACATGGAGGTGGAAACGCCAATTTTGCAGCCCATCCCTGGTGGCGCCGCAGCTCGACCATTCATCACACACCACAACGCACTAGATGTACCATTGTACTTGCGTATTGCCAACGAGCTCTACCTCAAACGCCTCATCGTAGGTGGCTTTGAAGGGGTGTATGAATTTGCCAAAGACTTCCGCAATGAAGGGATGGACAAAACGCACAACCCAGAGTTCACCGTAATGGAAATCTATGTGGCCTACAAGGACTACCACTGGATGATGCGCTTCGTGGAGAACATGCTCGAAGAGGTTGCAATGGCTGTAAATGGTACCTCAGATGCAACTATTGGTGAGAACACCGTGAGCTTCAAAGCACCGTACGCTCGAGTACCTATCCTTGAAGCCATCAAGGAGCACACTGGTTTAGATTTAAACGGCAAGACAGAAGACGAGGTGCGCGAAGCAGCGAAATCAATCGGTCTTGAAGTGGATGAAACCATGGGTAAAGGAAAGCTTATCGATGAGATCTTCGGCGAGAAGTGTGAGAAGCACTACATCCAGCCAACCTTCATCACCGACTATCCTGTGGAGATGTCGCCACTTTGTAAGAAGCACCGCGACAACCCAGAACTCACAGAGCGTTTCGAGCTCATGGTCAACGGTAAAGAGGTCGCTAACGCCTACTCCGAGCTTAACGATCCTATCGACCAGTTGGAGCGTTTCGAGGACCAATTGAAACTCTCTGAAAAAGGAGACGACGAAGCGATGTTTATCGACCAAGATTTCGTCCGCGCCCTAGAATACGGTATGCCGCCAACCTCAGGTTTGGGTATCGGTATCGACCGCCTCACGATGATGTTGACCAACCAAGACAGCATCCAAGAGGTATTGTTCTTCCCGCAGATGCGTCCGGAAAAGTTTGAGACGGTTGCAGACCCTGAAGAATTCCAAGCGATTGGCGTTCCAGAAGAATGGTCGCACCACATTGCACAGGCCGGCTACCACACCATTGATGCCTTGCGCGACAATAAGCCAGCTGCTTTGCACCAAAAACTCAACGGTTACCGTAAAAAGAATAAATTAGACGTAGCAGCGCTCTCCCTAGATGTAGTAGAAAGCTGGTTCAACTAAAATTTCACCGCCATGAATAAGTTCCTTTACGCCCTACGCTCTATCGGCATCACCATCGTTGGAGTGGTCATTGCTGTGCTCGTCACGTCGGGCCTTCACCAGCTCTTTTCGCTCTTCCTTGACGCACTGCCGATGGAAGATCTTATGGCCGCCGATTGGGCCGGTCGCTCCAACATCATGGAAACCTATATGGCTGCCAATCCATTCGCCATCTACAGCATGCTTATCGCTCACTCCTTAGGGTCTGCACTGGCTGTATATTGGTACGTGCGCGCCACCAAGGTGCCTTCTTGGCGCACCCGCGCCGGAATCAAGCCCTATACTGGAGCTGTTGTTCTGCTCGCATTATGGATTTGGGGCGATGTACAAAACGATCTCTACGACGTGCCAGTGGGCGTGTTCTGGACCACTGTCGATGTAATCATTACTATCGCAGTGACTGCACTTGCCTTCGTAATTGCTGGCGGATTGCGTAAACATGAAGGGCCTGCACGCGTTACTAGCGAAGAAGAGGTGTACCGCGGATAACATCGGTCCCCAAGAACGATTTGAATACCTACCCGGAAGATTTATTTGAAAGCATAGAGTTCGACCTTGTAAAAAAGGCCGTGGCCAAACGCGCCGTCACACAGCGTGCCCGAGTGCGCATCAATGAACTCAAGCCTTCGAGTGACTTCAAGGTAGCCACACGAGACCTTCAAGAGGTCCACGAAATCCTTGGGCTCTACCTTAGCGAATTCCCGGTACCTGCGCTCGCCGCAGAAGATATCAAGCCCTTCTTGGTCCGATTGAAAATCCAAGGAGCCACCCTCGAGGGCGAAGATTTCCTGATCATCAAGAACATGATCGAGAGCTTCAACCGAGTCTACACCTTCTTCAAAACACACGCCGAGCGCACCCCTTCCATCCAAGATAAACTCGCCCACCTCGAGAAGAACAAAACCGTTCCAGACGAGATCGACCGTGTCCTCGACAGACGCGGTGTGGTGAAAACTTCGGCTTCGCCGGCCTTGGGAAAGATTCGCGCCAACCTTGCTAAAAAACGTGCCGCGGCCGACCGCATCTTCTACCGCGCCGTTAAGAAATACTCGGGTTCAGGCATCCTTGCCGATACCCAAGAAAGCGTGCACGACAACAAGCGCGTACTCGCCGTAGAAGGCGCCTTCAAAGGCCAAGTCAACGGAATCTTTCACGGGTCTTCTTCCAAGGCTACCATCTTTTATGTAGAGCCTTCAGAAACCCTTGAGATCAATAATGAAATCTCTGTTCTAGAAGACGAGGAGAAACGCGAAGTGACCCGTATCCTGCGCCTGCTTACCGCCTTCGTTGCCGGCTACCGAAACGAGCTTCGCGACTACAGCACTGCTCTTTATCAAATAGACTTTGTAAACGCAAAGGCGCTGTATGCGCTAGACGAAGAAGCATGTTTGCCTCAGTTGTTAGACAAGCCACATGTTCATTTGATCAAGGCAATCAACCCTGTTCTTCGCGAGTTCAACAAACAGAAAGGCAAGGGTGTCGTTCCGCTCGATCTTCGACTAGATACCCACAACCGCATCTTAGTCATCTCCGGGCCAAACGCTGGAGGGAAGTCCATCACATTAAAGACCGTTGGGTTGCTTCAGTTGATGCTCCAGAGCGGTCTACTGGTCACCGTTCATCCCGACAGTACCATGGGGTGGTTCAATGGATTGATGGCCGACATTGGCGATTCACAAAGCATCGAGAATGAGCTTTCCACCTACAGTTCCAAGCTCACCAAGATGAACTACTTCTTGAACGCCGCCTACAACAAAACGCTGGTCCTCATCGATGAGTTTGGTTCGGGTTCAGACCCTGATCTAGGTTCGTCTATGGCCCAAATATTCCTCAAGGAGCTCAACAACAGCAAGACTTACGGGGTCATGACCACCCACTACAACAGTATTAAAGCGCTGGCGAGTGAGTTGCCAAGGGTAGACAATGGATCTATGCAGTTCAACTCTACCGACCTTACCCCAGAATACGTCTTGAATCAGGGTGTTCCTGGGTCTTCCTACACCTATGAGGTGGCTCAAAAGGTGGGGGTTAGTCCTGCCTTGATTGATCAAGCGCGAGACGTATTAGATGAAAGTACCGTAGCTGTGGACCGATTGCTCGTGGGAATTCAGAAAGAGAAAAATGAGCTGACCAGACAGCGTGAAAAATTGGCCGAGCGTCTTGAAGAGTTGGAAAAGCTCAAGGACAAACAGGATCGCAAAATTCACCAGCTCGAAGACAAGGTGCGTCGCCAAAGCGCAATGAATGAGCAGCAAAATGCCATGATCACCTGGGGGAAGAAGTTCCAAAATTTGGTCAACGAATATTCCGAGCAACGCACGAAAAAAGGCAAAGACCAAGTCGTTGGTCGATTCAAAGTATATGCTGGTGAGCGCGCCTCACAAACACAGGACGAGCGCGACCAAAAGAAATCAAAGTACCAGAAGCAGAAAGAGCGCAAGATTAAAAAGCTCATCTCGGCTCCTGCTAAAGTGGGTGACCGCGTCAAGCTCATCGGCTCGCGTCAACCTGGAGAGATTGTAGAGATCAAAAAGGACCAATACCTGCTGTCCATTGGTGCACTTAGCACTTGGGTGACCCGAGATAAATTTATCCCTGCCGAAAGTCTGCATGGCGACCAAGGAACAGTGAAGGGCAAGGCTCGTGGCGGTGTTCAAGAACCTCAAAAAGAAGAGGCGGTAAAAGAGGCTGCTCCAAAGACCAAAGCGGAAGAAACCGCTGAGAAGAAAAAAGCCAAAAAAGAGGCAAAAACAGCCA
>JAAXJR010000013.1:38666-47902 GCA_012269745.1 Flavobacteriales bacterium
AAAGCGGAAGAAACCGCTGAGAAGAAAAAAGCCAAAAAAGAGGCAAAAACAGCCAAAAGCAATTCAAAATCTAGCAAAAACGCTTCAAAATCGAGCAAAAACGCCCGAAAACGGAAATCTGTACCTAAGGCAAAAAGCACCAAGGAGAAGCTTGAAGAAGCAAGCAAAGGCACTCCTTTGAAGCAAGCTCCTGCAAAAAAATCTAGCGGGAAAAAGAAAGAAGAATTGACCCCAGAACAGAAAGCGCAACTCGCTGAACCGGTTCGTAAAGTGGGTTCTCCAAAAGCTAAAGCAGCGAAAGAAGAGCCTAGAGAAACGACGGATGCCGACCTCGAAAAGTTGAAAGCATTCTTTGGTAAGAAATAACCCTACTCTTTGATAATTCGCGCGTATTGTGCGCCACAACGAATCACGTAAACACCTGCTGGCGCTTGGCTAAGATCTAGCTTATCCTCTACGGTCGTTGAAAGAATCGATTGACCTGCAAGGTTACTTACCTCAACACGTTCACCCCTCCAGTTAGATGGTACCTGCAGTATGCCTGAAGTTGGGTTGGGGTAAAGCAATGCTCGCGTTAATTCCTCAATCCCTATTCCCTGAACGCTCACACACTGGGACCAGATTGAACAGCCATTGGCTGTTACTATAACCGCATAATCTCCATTAGAAGTAGGCACGAAAAAGGATTGCGTTGCGCCAGCTACTGCTGAAGAATCGCTACAATTCACCCATTGATACATGGCGCCCTGTGCGTTCGAGCTTATAGTTGGCGGCGTGGAAGCAGTCACGCTTATAGAAGTGTCCACTTCATTGACCATAAGGTCATAAGAGATTACACTATCACATCCGTTCATATCGGTAAATGTGTGTCTGTACACTGCGGTGCTGTCCCAATACATTGTACTATCGGGAGACCACATTCCATTACATACACTCATGGAAACCGTATCATAATAGTTGGGGTTCATGTCTCGACCAACGGTCCAGTTAGACGAAGATCCACTAAGACTGAAATTTGTCAATGTCCCCGTATTGGTACCCGCTTGATCGGCCAGTGTAGTATTGGAAGTATTGCTACCGTTCGCGTTCCCTTGGTTGAAGGTGTAGTAGGCCTTTAATGTTGTAGGGTTGCCACAGATTTCTTGGTTGGCATGCGCCGCAATGGTTGCATCGCTCAGCGCGGCACTCCAAATTCTAACCTCATCAATATCGCCTTCAAACGGGTTCACCCCATCCACTCTGCGGCCAATCTGAACACCGCCGCTTGAGGTGTTTACTGAAGTGGTTAGGTTGCCAGAGGCTTCCAAAGAACCATCAATATAGATACGGTGCTTCGCCGTTGAAGAAGATGGGTCATACACTGCGGCGATGTGGTGCCACAAAGAATCGTTGATGGCTTTAGAACCACTAAGTCCGCCGCCGCCGACTTCTATTCTTACGGAATTGGACCAAAGTAAACAGAGGGTATACCTTGTGCCTGTTCCGAAGGCGCCCATATCCACAACTACCTGTTGTTTTCCGCCTCCAGCGCCTGGGATACAATTGGCGTCAGTACGCACCCAAGCTTCAACAGTTCGTGCATTTCCACTTGTAATATTTCCACCAGATGTGGTTATGTAATCGTCTGTGCCATCAAAATGAATGGCATTGTGCGTTTGTTGCGCAAACAGTCCGAGCGGCAACAATAAGGTTAGGAATATGCGTTTCATTACGCTTTAAGTTTTTTGATTTCGGCCTCGCGCTTCTGCAGTTCCGACTGTGCCTGGATAAGGTCCCCCTTGATTACCTCAACATCCGCTTTCGCTTCAGTCAATGATTGCTGTGTGGTGGCCAATTCACCTGAAAGTTTGTCGTTGTTCTGGCTTAGCTCGTCCACCTCGCCTCGTAGGTTTCGCACGTTGATGAAATTGTAGACTACAAAAACCACGAACGCTAGTGCGATCACCATATTGGTTAATCTATACGTGTTGGCTTCAGTGGCGAAGATGAAATACGCAGATGCGACGATAGCCAATACACCTATTGATATGGCGGCCAATTCAGCCGGTTTTGAAGATTTTGCAGCGGACATAGTAAGCGAGTTTTGTTGCCCTTAATGTAGCATTATTCTCCGTAATACGGCTCAAAATCAATCTGTTTGCGTTCCAAATCCACATTTTTAACGCGAATGGTCATAGGATCTCCAAGCTGATAAATGCGCCCAGAGCTCTCTCCTTCGATGCAATAGTTCTTGCTGTCAAACGTGTAATAATCGTCGCGGAATGCATTAATTCGAATCATCCCTTCACAATAATTATCGGCCAATTCTACATAGACGCCCCACTCCGTAACACCAGAGATAACCCCCATAAAGGTCTCCCCCACATGTTGCTCTAGGAACACGGCTTGCATGTACTTTATGGACGCGCGCTCCGCATCACTTGCCGCCTTCTCTCGTTCAGAGCTGTGATCACACAATTCTTCGTACGGTCCAAAGTGCGGTGACTTTCCACCGTCCAGATAATGTTGAAGCAATCGGTGCACCATCACATCTGGATACCTACGGATAGGTGAGGTAAAATGCGTGTAATACTCAAAGGCCAACCCGTAATGCCCAATGTTCTGGGTGGTATACTTCGCCTTGCTCATCGTTCGGATGGTGAGCGTCTCAATCATGTTTGCCTCAGGGGTGTTTTTCACCTTGGACAACATCTTGTTCAAACTATTGGTAACCGCTTTTTTGCTATTAAGCCTGACCTCGTGGCCAAACTGCTTCACAAACGTGCTCAGGTCTTGCAGCTTAGTTGGATCTGGATCATCATGGATACGGTAAACAAAGGTGTTTGTCGATGGCTCACCACTCTTCGCACGTCCAATAAAGGCCGCCACACTGCGGTTGGCTAAGAGCATGAATTCTTCAATAAGCTTGTTGGCATCTTTACCCACTTTAAAGTAAACCCCTTGTGGTTTATTGTCCTCGTCTAAACGGAATTTCACTTCTTTTTTATCGAAGCTCAATGCTCCAGAATTCATCCGCTTCTCTCGCATGATTTTCGCCAATTTATCGAGCAGTCGAATCTCTGTATAGAAGTCGGCCTTGTCGCCATCAGGATGGACATCTTCAATGATTTCTTGCGCCTCCTCGTAGGCGAACCTTCGGTCCGAATGAATGGCTGTACGTCCGAACCACTGCTTCAAAATATTGGCCTCTTCGTCCATCTCGAAAACAGCAGAGAACGTGTATTTATCCTCGTTAGGGCGCAATGAACAGGCGCCGTTGGACAGGATCTCTGGCAACATAGGCACCACACGATCCACTAGATATACACTAGTAGCGCGTTCAACGGCTTCGTCGTCTAAAATTGACCCCGGGGTTACATAATGACTCACATCCGCAATGTGTACGCCCACTTCCCAATTGCCGTTTTCCAACTGTTGTAAACTCAAGGCGTCGTCAAAATCCTTGGCATCGGCAGGATCAATGGTGAAGGTGGGCACTGCTCTAAAATCGCGGCGGTTTTGTGCAATCTCTTTTTCTTTAATGGAAGTATCAAGCGTATTAGCTTCTTGTTCTACCTCTTCAGGGAACTCATACGGCAAACCGAACTCTGCAAGTACAGCATGAATCTCTGTGTTGTGTTCTCCGGCATTCCCAAGCACCTTGATGATCTCACCAAAGGGAGAACTGGCCTTCGCTGGCCAATCCACAATGCGAGCGATGGCCTTTTGTCCGTGCTCTACGCCATTGAGCTTCTCCTTTGGAATGAAGATGTCGACGAGCATTTTTCTAGAAGACGGCACAAGGAACCCAAAGTGCTTGCCCATCTCGATGGTTCCGACAAAGTCAGTTGTTTTACGCTCTACGATTTCGACGATCTCCCCTTCAAGTTTCTTTCCGCCCCGGCGGGCAAATAAGCTAACACGAACTTTATCCCCGTTTAGCGCCTTGTTCAGGTTTGCTGAACGAATGAGAATGTCTCTTTCTGTATCTGGGCTCACCACATAGGCATTCCCGTTGCTTGCCATGTCCACGACTCCTTCGGTGTAGATGGCGTTATATTTCAATTTGTACCTACCTCGGTCGACCATAATGATCTTGCCAGCACGTTCCATGTCGCTGAGCGCCATTTCAAGTTTAGCTTTCACCATTGCTGGCTTATAACCCAGTTGGGCCGCTAGCTGCTTGTAGTTGAATTTGCGGGTTGGAAATTTTCGGAACACCTGTTCCAAACTTTGCGCGTAGGCCTTAACATCTACGCTTTGGGAGCGTTTCTTTGCTCTCCTGTTGTGTTTTCTTGCCATAATAATCTTAAGTAAAAATACGGCCTTTATCCCAGTCCCTGCTTAGCTTAAGGTTAATTGTTGCTAACTTGAAGGAAAGAAATTTTAAATTTTTTTCTACCCCTAGGCAACCATTGACCTAAAAAGACTCGTCTTGTATACAGAAACCCACCTAACCATGGAGCAGTTGCTCGAAGCTTGCAGAAAGGGCAATAGAAAAGCCCAGAAGGAGCTATACCAGCGTATGGCGCCGGTGTTGATGGGGATCTGCAGACGTTATTTGAACAGACGAGAAGAAGCTGAAGAAGCACTTGGAAATGCCTTCCTAAAAATCTTTACAAAGCTCTCCGATTACAAAGGAGAAGGAAGTTTCGAGGGATGGATGAAGAAGATCACTGTAAGAGCCTGCTTAGATTTTTTAAGAGCTCGAAACAGTCCCTTCGCCCAAGAATGGGAAGTTGAAGTTCCCGACCATCCTGGAGGACTGGATGAGGCCGAATACTTGGCCTTCCTGATCCAAGCCCTTCCGGTAGGCTACCGAACGGTCTTTAACCTTTATGCTATAGAGGGATATAAACACCACGAAATAGCCGACATGCTAGGCATCAGCGAGGGCACCAGTAAAAGCCAGCTGAGTAAGGCCCGGAAGATTCTCCAAGAACAAGTAACACAAGAAAGAAAGAAGAGTTAATTATGAACGATCTAGACAACAAATTCAAGCAAGGCCTCGAGGATTTTACCTCGCTACCTTCTCCTGCAGTGTGGGAGAACATTGAGGCGGCCCTTGATGCTGAGCAGGGCAAGAAAGCCTCGAAGGTCGTTCCTATGTGGGGCTGGGCAAGCACGGCTGTTGCTTCAATCGCATTGGCATTGTTATTGCTCCCGTTTAGTACTCCTACCCCTTACAATCCTCGTACGGAACCAACTCAGAATGAAGAAATTTCTGCTCCGTCTCCTAACCTAGTAGATTTTTATGAGTTGGCCGTAGAGGAGCCTGCCTTAGAGGTACTTCCCGAAAACAACACACCAGTTTCTACACCTGCAAAACGCCGCAAGCTTTCTCCAGCTTGGGAAAATGCACTTGAGGAGCAAGAATTAGAATTGGCCGTAGAAGCAGATTTCCTTCCTTTTGATCGCGTTCAAGCTGAATGGATACAAGAACCAGTGAAGGTCATCATCGACTTTAAAGATGCTCAGGTAACGGATAATCTTGCCGAGGTGAGCATTCCAAATGAATCAACATTACTTGAAAAAACTACAGGTGCTGCTGCTCGCCTTGTAGGAGAAAATATTGCCCGATTAATCGGTCAAGGAACCGTGAATTGGGAAGTAGCAAAGAGCCGTTACAACAGAATGGCTACAGTAAATAGATCAACAACCCCTAAAAACAATAACAAATGAAAAAGAATGTAACCGCCGCAATGCTTGGCCTGGCTTACCTAGCCCTGGGATTGAGCATGAGCGCAAACAGCACAGGTGAACTCACTTTTGCTGAAGCATTGCCAGATCTCTCGTACGAAAGTGTAGAGATTGAAGATTGCCCTGAAGAACTATGTGCTAAAGACAGCGCCGAATTGGCTGCCTTCTACAACTCTAATCCAAAAGACACCAATGAGGTGAAAGTGGAGATTGAAGGAATTGATCCAGAAAGTGGATTGATCGAAGCTATCACAGATATCGTGACAATGAGCACCACTGAAGCTACTAAGCTTGCCGCTCAGATTGCAGAAATTGAAGCCCTCGTAGAAGCAGGAACCCTCACTGAAGAAGAAGGAGACGAACGTATCGAGGAACTTGAAGAGAGTTTTGAAGAGCGCATGGAGCGCTTCGGAGAAAGCATGGAAGCTTGGGGCGAAGAATTCGGTGAGAAGATGGAAGCCTGGGGCGAGGAATTCGGCAAGAAGTGGGAAGACCGCGCTGAAGAGCTCGAAAAAAGCATCGAAGACGGTGTTGCCAGCGATATGGATATCAAGCTAGACTTTGATCAAGAAGTACCGGAAGCTCCAGAGGCGCCGGAAGCTCCAAAAAAGAAGAAAAAGTCGAATAAAACGCAGTTCGATAGCTTCGAAGTGCACGTGGGTGCCAACTCTTTCCGCACCATGGAAGGTGAAGCCACAATGACTGAAGGCTTCCTCAACCACTGGGAAAGCATCAACACGAGAGTGGTGTTTAATAACAAGACGAAAATTGGTGGTGCTGCTAGTCCGCTACTGTTGAGCTCAGGTATTGCCTTTGAAGGCCTAGGGTTCAGTTTTAACAACGATAATACAATCACAAAGGTCGAACAAACTGGGGGTGCCTCTACTACCGAAATTGTACCTGTAACCGGAATGACGGACATCCGCAGAAACAGATTTGACCAATTGTACGTAGAGATTCCTGCGATGCTCGAGCTAGACTTTAGCCCGCGTGGGAAAGTGGATAAGAGCCTAAGTATTGGCGTAGGAGGTTATGCAGGCGTTCGTTTGACCAGTCAGAACCTTATTCTGGGGTCCGATTCTGAAGGCGACCGTCTTCAGATTGCAACAAATAGCAACTACAACACACACCTGTTCCGCTACGGATTGCAAGCACAATTAGGTCTGAAGTCTTGGAAAGTAACGGGTAGATTAGATGCTCGTACGTTCTTCCAAGAAGATGCCTTCAATGAAGATGTTTATGTAGGTTCTGTAACTCTGGGTTATGCATTCTAATTGAATGTCAAAACTTTAACACTCTACTAAAGGTCCGGAAGCGTATGTTTTCGGACTTTTGTTTTACCCAAATAACCCTACCCTAATGAAACGCCTTTTTCTAACCGCCGTTTTGCTTTCTGCATTTTCGGTCATTGGCCAAGAGCTCAATCCCCTTCGAGAATTAACCGTCCTTTCTGCGCCTGAAGGCTACCTAGTAGATGGCACGCTCGAAGATTTTGAATATGCTTCAGCCCTTCCCTTTGAACTCTTTAATGAGATGGATCCTGATCCAAACGGCACACCGCCAGTTCTGACTAAGGCGTGGGTGATGCGCGATGAAGAGGCTTTGATTGTGGGTTTTGAATGTCCCTTAGTGGACAGCACACACCTTCGCGCTAACGTGCAGCCTCGCGACGAAGCATGGGGCGATGACTTTATCGGTATTACCATGGATCTGTTTGGCGACATGCGAAACACCATCTTCATAGCCTCCAATGCCTACGGTGTTCAAATAGATTTGAGAAACAACAACCCTACCATCGAGAGTGAGGAAATGTATGATATCGGATACAACATCACCTATGAAACCGCTGCCAAGATCAAGGGTAATGCTTGGTTCGTAGAGATGCGCATTCCCTTCAGTTCACTCCAATTTGAAAACAAAGACCAACAACGCTGGCGCATCGGGTTCTTTAGAGAATATTATGTAGGTGCTCAGCAGCATCGCGCAGTGAGTATGAATAGAGATTTCAACAACCCTTGTTTTGATTGCCAATTCAACGATTTCCTTCTGTTAGACAATATCAAAAGCTCTGCACGTCGCGATATTTTACCCTATGTGCTAGGCGGCGTTCCCCTCGAAGGACAAAAAATGGGCAGTCCTCAGGGCAAGATTGGCTTCAGTGCCTTTTACGGCCTAAACTCACAGAACTCCATTGAAGTTGCGGTTAATCCAGACTTCTCCACTGTTGAAAGTGATGCCGCCCAAGTAGATGTCAATTCCGCAACCAGTCTTTTCTACCCTGAGCGCAGACCCTTCTTCAACGAGGGCGCCGATCTCACCGCAACGAGCATGAACCTTTTCTACTCACGCACTATTGCCAACCCGGCGGGGATGATGAAATATCTAGGCCAGGGGAAAAAAGTCCGCACCTATGCGCTCGCAGGTTATGACCTAAATTCACCCTATCTAGTGCCCGGTGAAAATAGAGATGTTGTAGGCACCGCTGGCCAAAGCTATGCTTCCGTAGTCCGTTTTAGTGTTCCTAGAAAGGACGGCGAAAACTTCGGTGTATTAAGCACCAACAGGATCTACGACGGTGGTGGTAGTGGACACTTAAATGCCGTGACTGTTCGTGAAAACATCGGAGATAGCTGGCGATTTAACGGTGAATATGCCTGGAGCCATACCGTGGAGCCCGATACCAATTGGATCACTAGTACAGAAACTTTTGGAGATTACACGGTGGCAACCGATGGAGAAATTTTCTCTGGTTATGCGTTCTCACAAGCCTTACAGCGCACGAAAAGGAATTGGGGCACAGAGTTTAGTTGGAACCATGCCTCGCAAACCTTCCGCGCTGATATGGGGTTCATCCCTATCAATAACCGCCACGACTTTGGTGGAGGACAGCGCTACATCGGCCGACCAAATGGGAAATACCTAAAATTCTATCAAATCTTTGCCGGCGGAAACGGAAACATCACCCCACAAGGGCTGTGGAAAAATCAAACCGTCAACACGGAATACAGCTTCCAATTCGCCAAGAACTTCTCTCTCGGTGGAGGGGTCATGCACGGCGTAATGGAAGAGTTCGAAGGTGTCGTTCTAAGGGACATGACACGAGCGTGGAATTGGATCGGGTGGAGCCCTGTTCAAGCCTTCAGAATTAACGCATGGATCAATCCTGGAGAGTTTGTCGCCTACAATACGGGCACGCCAAGAATTGGCCGCGGATTAAACTCAGGAATTAACGTGAATTTCCAGTTTGCGGGTAAACTTCAAGCTGGTTTTAATGGAAACTATAGCTCTCTTTACGAAGCGGATGGCAGCGGCGAAATCTATAGCGGCTGGATATGGCGAAGTGTGGTGCGCTACAATGCCAACCGATTTGTGCAGGCGCGCTTGATCACACAGTGGAATCAATTCAACAACTCCTACCTCGTTCAACCACTTCTACAATACCAGCCCTCACCATTTACCATTGTGTACATTGGTTCATCAACGGCTTACGACGGCAGTCCAATGACCCAAATCTTCGCAAAGGCACAGGTGACCTTGAGGCCTTTTAAGTAACGCCC
>JAAXJR010000013.1:48002-86256 GCA_012269745.1 Flavobacteriales bacterium
TCCAACGCCTTCAGCGTTGTGGTCTTCTTTTATGCCCTTCCTCCCTTGAGCAGGCAAAATTTTCCGACTAGGATTGCCAACCTCGGCTGCGCCGAGGATTGGCCGTCCTCTGCGTCGGTAGGTATTGTCCTCGATAACGCCCTCCAACGCCTTCAGCGTTGTGGTCTTCTTTTATGCCCTTCCTCCCTTGAGCAGGCTCAGGTCGTAGGGCATAAAAAAAGCCCTTCACTTTCGTGAAAGGCTCTTATCGTTACCCGACTAGGACTCGAACCTAGAATAACGGTACCAAAAACCGGTGTGTTGCCATTACACTATCGGGCAATCATTCCCATTTGGGACGGCAAATATACTCCAAAACAGAAAATGCAAAAAGACCGAAGGGAATTTTTTATGGTTTAACATTCATTTCAAGCCTGCGGGGCTGTGTTTTTCTTATTTTCGAGCCAATTACTGAATACGGGGTGCCTTTTATCCCGCTAAACAAGCAGAATACGTGAATTACAATAAGCTGAATACGATCGCTGGATGGGTAGTTTTTGCCATCGCTACGATTACTTATTTCATGACTATCGAGCCTACAACCAGTTTCTGGGATTGTGGGGAATACATCGCAACATCGGTAAAGCTGCAAGTAGGACACCCTCCAGGTGCGCCTTTCTTCCAGTTGATGGGTAACCTCTTTGGCCAATTCGCAGGTTCACCTGAGAACCAAGCATTGATGGTGAATGCATTGAGTGCACTTTCAAGCTCGTTCAGCATTCTATTCCTCTTCTGGACCATCACAGCGCTTTCTGCTAAACTGTTAGGTGGAAGAGAAAAGCTTGATAATGCTGGTATTATCGCAATTTTGGGTGCGGGCGCAGTGGGTGCTTTAGCCTACACGTTCTCCGACAGCTTCTGGTTCTCTGCAGTTGAGGGAGAGGTTTATGCGATGAGTTCATTCTTCACTGCGGTAGCCTTCTGGGCAGTGCTTAAATGGGAGCAGGCGGTTGATACTGACCCTAATGCCAACAAGTGGTTACTGCTTATCGCTTACTTGGTAGGGCTTTCAGTAGGTGTTCACATCCTTGTGTTCTTGACCATTCCTGCTATTGGAATGATCTACTACTTCAAAAAATATCCGAACCCAACGCGCAACGGTTTCATCATCGCTAATGGTGTGAGTATCGCTGTTTTAGGTCTTGTTTTCGCCTTCATTATTCCAATCGTACTCCGATTGTTTAGCACCTTAGAGATCACCTTCGTAAACAACTTCGGCCTGCCGTTCCACTCAGGAACAGTAGCTGCTACGCTCATCTTGGTGGGTGCAGTTGTCTTCGGTATCCTGTGGACTAGCCGCAACGAAAAGCCATTGGCACAGCAAGCAGTTTTGGCTGTGATGTTGATTGTAATGGGATATTCAACGTTCATCATCTTGGCTATTCGTTCAAATGCGAACACCCCAATTGACGAGAACAACCCTGAAGATGCAATGTCGCTCTTGGCCTACTACAACCGTGAGCAATACGGTGATTGGCCAATTCTCTATGGTAAGTCGTTTAACGCACCTTACGATCGCACAGAGCCGTTTGATGATGGCAAACCGGTCTACCAGAAAGGGTTCGCTGTGATGAAAGGTCCTAAGCAGGTGACTGCATTCAAACTTCGTAGCGAGGCGGAAGCCTATGTGGCAGAAAATGGGGGCAACCTTAAAATTGACGCCAAATACTTGATGACGGACGATAAGAAAGCCAGCAAGCCGAATTACGATCCCAAATACATGGGCTTCTTCCCAAGAATCTGGAACGACGACCCACAATACAAGCAGAACTACATTAACATCATGGGCATCAAAAACCCGGATGCACCGATCTCATTTGCACAGCATGTGAAGTTCTTCTTCCAATACCAAGTAGGTACCATGTACTTCCGCTACTTCATGTGGAACTTCTCAGGACGTCAGAACGACGCACAGCACAGAGGGGAATTGACCAAAGGAAACTGGATTACTGGTATTCCATTTATCGATAGTATCCGATTGGGAAGTCAGGACAATTTACCGGAGTCTTGGAAAAACGACCCTGCGCGCAACACCTACTTCATGTTGCCGTTCCTTCTAGGAATCTTTGGGCTTTGGTACCAGTACAAGAAAAATAACAAGGATGCATGGGCTGTAACGCTCTTCTTCCTACTCACTGGTTTGGCCATTGTGGTCTACACCAACCACAAGCCTTACGAGCCGCGTGAGCGCGATTATGCCTTCGTTGGTTCCTTCTATGCCTACGCCATTTGGATAGGTATTGGAGCCCTTGGGTTGTGGGATACCCTTCGCACCAAGATGAGCCCAATGGTGGCTTCTTACCTCGTTATCGGTGTAACCATGTTGGCTGTACCTGTACGCATGGCGGCAGAAAACTGGGACGACCACAACCGTAGCAACAGATACACTGCGCGCGATATCGCTAAAGCGTATCTCGACAGCTGTGAGCCGAATGCTATACTATTCACCAACGGTGATAATGATACGTTCCCGCTGTGGTACGTTCAAGAGGTGGAAGGCTACAGAACGGATGTTCGTATTGTGAACTTGAGTCTATTGAATACCGATTGGTACATCGATCAACAGCGTCGTGCAGCTTACGATGGAGAAGCAGTACCGTTCAGCTTCGAGTGGAACCAGTACGTTCAAGGAACGCGCGATGTGCTTTACTACCGTGACCTCGGCGTCAAGGGCCGTTGGGACGTAAAAGACTTCGTTCAATTCACCAAGCGCGATGATAGCCAGGTGAAATTCAAAACTTCAGGCAACAAAGAATTGCCATTGTACCCACAGAAGAAGCTGCGCATCAACATCGACAAAGAGGCTGTATTTGCGAATGGTGTGGTAGATGTGAAAGACAGCGCTAGTGTTGTGGATTACATCGATTGGAATTGGAAGTCTAACGTGATAACCAAGCGCGATTTGATGGTCATTGACCTCATTGCAAACAACAACTGGGAGCGTCCTATCTACTTCTCAATCACGGTAGGAAACAATCCAAAGGCTTACTTCTGGCTCAACGATTACTTCCGTCTAGAAGGTATGGCCTACCGCTTTGTACCGGTATACACTCCGAACAACTCTCAAGGCATCGACTACGGTAAGGTGGATACGGACATTATGTACGACAACCTCATGAACAAATTTGCCTATGGAAACATGGAGCTTCCTGAGGTTTATCTAGACGAAACGAACCGTCGCTTGAGCTACAACCTCCGTACTATTTTCGGCCGCCTAGCGAACGAATTAACGAAGGAAGGCAAGAATGCAAAGGCTGTTGAAGTGCTCGACTTCGCCATGGAGAAAATGCCGGCTGAGAAGTTCGGTTACAACTACTTCCTCTTCGGAATCATCGATTCTTATTACCGTGCAGGAGCAACCGACAAAGCACGTCAGTTGACCAATGAATTTGCAGACTTCCTCGACGACGAGCTTACCTACTATGAAGGTCTCGACCGTCAAGATCGTAAGCGCATGAGAAACGAATGGGGAACTGATCTTCAGTTCTATCAGATGCTGTTCCGCAACGTACAAATGCACGATCAAGAGAATCAGCAAAGCTTCTACCAGCGCTATGCTGCCATTGCACAAAGCTTTCAATAAGCACTAGAAAATTTTAAAGACTACCCCCGCGCAGGTGGCGCGGGGGTTTTTTATGCCCGAAATTTTTTGGGCTTCTTTCTACATTTGAGTCTCTTAGAAATGGCTTCGTTCTTGAAACGCGATTACCCGAAGTCCAGCTGCATGCGTTTGATGCGCTCTGCAAGGCTCTCGTTACCCATTGTCTCCCGCAATCGGTCCACAAGGATTGGGAATGCCAAAGGGGTAGGCTTGTCGATGTGGTTGAATACGGTTTCCTGATTGGCAATGCGCTCTAGGGCGGCACGCATGCGCGCCTCCTCCAACTGGAACTCGTGCACCTCCTCATAGGCTTGGCGAAGTAGGAGGTTGTCCGGATCATAGTCGCGGAAGACCTCATACATCAACTTGGTGCTGTTGATGAGCTGTTTGGTGGTGATGTTTTTGCCTGGATATCCTGTGAATACGAGGCCCGAAATCTGAGCGATGTCTCGGAATCGGCGTTGCATCATCTCGCTTTCATTGAGACTGCTCACCAAATCTTCGCGGAGGTGCTCTAAAGAGAATATATCGCTGTCCAGACCGTCTTCTATGGGTATGGGCTGATCGCTGTAGAGCTCGAAGCCGTAATCGTTCATGGCAATGCTAAACGTCTGCTTCCCGAAATGACCGAGGCGGTAGGAAAGCAAGGAGGCCAACCCCTCGTGCACCAGTCGCCCTTCGAAGGGATATACGAAAAGGTGGTGGCCCTCTTTGTCCTCGAGGTATTCGATCAGGAATTGGTCCCTAGTAGGAACGGTAGAACGCTGTTTTTGTAGTGAAATGATGGGTTGTACAAGGGCAAGCTCTGGATCTTCAAAGGAATCTCGCGTGGCCGATTCCTCCAGCTTCTCCCTCAAAAAATAGCCCAGCTCCGCGCTAAGTGGCATGCGTCCGCCCATGTACGAAGGGACTTGTCCTTTCTTCTGCTTCGAGAGCCTAACTGTGGCCTCCACCCCTTTGAACCGAACGAGCTCCAAGCACCTTCCAGCAAACCAAAAGGCGTCGCCAGGAATGAGTTTAGAGATAAAATATTCTTCGACTTGGCCCAGGAATTTGCCTTTCTGAAGCTTCACCTTAACCATCGTCGAGCTCACAATGGTGCCGATGTTGAACTTGTGGCGCATGCTGACCTTCCGCGAAATAACTTTGTACACGCCCTCTTCGACAACGACCTTGTGAAAATCGTCGTAGCTCTCAAGGCTCTCGCCGCCGCGAACAATAAAATCCAAGCACCAATTCCATTCCTCATCGCTCACCGAAGCAAAGCTGGTCGTTCCGCGCACCTCAGCAAGCAATTCTCCGCTTCTAAAGCCGTCACTCACCGCAAGGGTGACCATGTACTGGATCAACACGTCCAAGCTTCTTAAATAGGGCATTCTATCCTCGTTGGCCTTCTCATCGACCGCCTTCCTCAGTGCTGCACATTCCAACAGCTCCAAACTGTGCGTGGGCACAAAGTGAATCTTCGAGGTTGCCCCCGGCCGGTGGCCCGATCGACCTGCACGTTGCACAAACCGGCTAACCCCCTTGGGCGATCCTATCTGCACCACACAGTCTACCGGCCTAAAATCGACCCCTAAGTCCAAAGAAGACGTACAGACTACTGCCTTGAGTCGGCCGTCGTACAGGGCCTCTTCCACCCAAGCGCGTACCTCTTTTGAAATGGCACTGTGGTGCATCGCCAATATGCCTGCCAATGAGGGGTCCGCAGCCAATATCTGCTGAAACCAAATCTCCGCCTGCGCACGAGTATTCGTAAATATCAACGTGCTCTGGTTCTCATGAATGAGCGGCACCACCTGATCTAGCAATCGTATACCTAGGTGCCCGGCCCACGGCAAGGTCTCTACCTCTTCGGGCAACACAGGCTCAATGACCAACGACTTTTCAATGTTGGCCTTAATGATCTGCGGCTCCGCACTAGGTTCTGCACCCATAAGGATCTCCATGCTCTCCTCCATATTGCCGATAGTCGCACTAATGCCCCACGTTCGCAATTCTGGCTGAAGCGCTCTAAATTTTGAGAGGAACAATTCACACTGCACCGCTCTTTTGCTGCCCATCAGCTCGTGCCATTCGTCAATAACGACAGCGTGCAGATTCTTGAAGAGCTTCGCATAGCCCTTATTGCTGAGCATCACGTGGATGCTTTCTGGGGTAGTAATTAAAATTTGGGGGAGCTTCTTCTTTTGTGCCTGTTTGACTTTCTGCGTACTGTCTCCAGTGCGTACACCCACTTCCCATTCTGCGCCTAAGGCCTGAACAGCACGCTCCGCGCTCTGATGGATCTCCTTCGCTAGTGCACGGATCGGTGTGATCCAAATAAGTTGAACGCCATCGCACGACTTTGGATCCGTTTTCATGCGCTCCACGCCCTCGGCGATGGCCGGCAACAGCAGAGAATACGTTTTACCACTGCCTGTTGGGGCATTGACTAGACCGCACCCGCCATCGAGGTAGGTGCTCCATGCTTGCAATTGAAAAGGGAAGGGCTTCCAGCCCTGATCGGAAAACCAGCCACGGCAAAGCTGAAGTGCGCTGGCCGAAGACATTTAGTCCTGTATTTTACCTACAAGCCATTGGAATTCTTCCAAAAACTTTGGGTAATTCAGGTTGAAATGCTCCTCCGTTGGTGTGCCTGCCTGGTCGAAAAGGTTCCCCACTCCGCTTACTTTAAGGTTGTTCGGCAGCACGATACCTCCTACGTAGAGCGCCCAAGAGTGGAATGCATGCCAAGCATTAAGTCCGCCAAAGGGACCAGCACTCACCGTTGCAGCAGCCATAGGTTTAAGGTTGTATTCTGGGCGGAAGTAATCTAGGGCATTCTTCATGGCGCCCGGCATTCCACCATTGTATTCTGGGAAGACAAAGAGCAATCCGTCCGCGTCATTTAACGTAGTGCGGAGCATTTCAATCTGAGGGATCTCGAGACCCGTATCGAAGTTTGGAAAATCTAATTCACGAAGGGAGATAACCTTTGAGCCCACTCCTTCCTTGGCGTTTAGAGAATCGCACAGGAATTGGGCAACTTTAGCGGAATTGGACCCCGAACGAGGGCTCCCTTGAATAACAGTAATGTTCATGTTAGATGGCTTTTGTCTACAAACAATAGCCTAAAGAAAAAGGTTCTATACCTTCTTTCCGAATTTTGGAACGCGGAAGTAATCAGAATTTGCGTCTGGTGCGTTTTTCAACGCTTCTTCCTTCGGCAGCATGCCTTTTGCTTCGTCCTCACGCATCACATCAGTACTGTCACTCATCTGCGTTAACGGCTCCACACCTTCAAGATCTAAGGCGTCGATCTGTGCAACAAATTCAAGGATTTTACCCATATCACCCTGCATCTCTTTCAGCTCTTCCTCGCTGAATTCAAGGCGGCTCAGGTGTGCTAAATGTTTGATTTGTTCTAGACTGATGCTCATGCTTCTTTCTTTACTCCAAAGGTAAGGCAAGTTTGCCCTCGTGGCCCCAATTTTTCAAATCTTTAGCCAGCGCGAGGTAACAACGATCGCTTAATTCTTTTACGGGGTTTTCCGATTCTAAATCGGGCCAAAACTCTCCCAAAACCTTGGAGTCCACAAAGCCCAACGAAGACTGCTCACCCCAATCGCCTAAACGAAACTTGTTCTGATAAATGCTCATCAAGACCACGGGCACGTTATTGTCCACGGCCAGCTTGAACGCTCCAGCTTTGAATGGACCAACCAAATGCTTTTGCGGCGGAATACCGCCCTCAGGATAAATCACGACGCTGTACCCGTCTTTAATACGCTGGTCTGCATCGCGCATCGCTTGTTTGCGGCCAGAAAATGAACTGCGGTCTACGGGAATGGAGGTTTGCTTAAAGAAATAGCCAAACAACGGCAGCTTCAAGAGCTCTGCTTTGCCCATAAATACTGCTGGAGAGGGCGCAGCCAAAAAGGTCATTGGAATGTCCAAATCTGATGCGTGATTGGCCGCTAATACATACGGCCCCTGGTGCTTCAGCTGGTACTTTTTCGGGCGAGGAATAACGCCCATCAAAAGCAGGTAAATCCACGACCATAGCTTTCCTATCTTAAAAAAGACATTGTATTTGGCGCCAGGACGGGCGAAGAGTAACAGCGGCAGCAATAACGCCAGTAAAGCGATTAAGGCACAGAAGTAGTACCAGATGTGATGTATGTAGCTCCCGAGTTTTCTCACGGCGCTAATATAGTATTGTCTGTGAACTAGACAATTAGAACCCTAATTTTTCGCGAACTCTTGATAGAGTCGCTTGTGCAATAGGGCGTGCTTTCTCTGCGCCCACTTTTAATGCAGCCATTACCTCATCAGGGTTCGCCATGTAGTGGTCGAATTTCTCACGAGCCTCACCAAACTCTTCTAAAATGAGTTCGAGCAACGCGGTTTTAGCGTGTCCATACCCAAAGTTTCCGCCGCGGTATTTGGCTGCTAAATCTGCAATCTGCTCCTCAGTTCCCAGCAACTTGTATAACGCAAATACATTACACGTTTCTGGATCCTTAGGATCTTCAAGCGGTGTAGAGTCTGTCTGAATACCCATAATCTGCTTCTTCAGCTGCTTTTTCGGCAAGAAGACATCCACCACGTTTCCGTAGCTCTTGCTCATCTTGCGGCCGTCGGTACCCGGGATGGTCATTACAGATTCTGAAATCTTCGATTCTGGCAATACAAAGGTCTCGCCGTATTTGTGGTTAAAGCTCGAGGCCAAATCACGAGTGATCTCCAAGTGCTGCTTTTGATCTTTCCCAACAGGAACCACATGCGCGTCATACAACAAGATGTCCGAAGCCATAAGCACTGGGTAATCAAACAAGCCCGCGTTCACATCGCTTAGGTTGTCGCTTTTGTCCTTGAAGCTGTGCGCGTTTGCCAGCATTGGATAAGGCGTAAAACAATTCAAATACCAGGTCAATTCCGTACACTCAGGCAAATGACTTTGAGCGTAGAAAACTACTTTTTCAGGATCCAAACCACATGCCAGCCATGCCGCCGCAGTAGCGAGCAAGTTCTCCTTGCGGAGTTCTGCGTCCTTAACTGTGGTTAAACTGTGCAAATCTGCGATAAACAAAAAAGCCTCGTTTTTCGGGTCCTTGCTCATCTCGATGGCCGGGCGAATAGCACCCAATATATTTCCTAAATGCTGTCTTCCGGAACTCTGAATTCCTGTCAATACTCTCGCCATTACTGGTAGCTGATCTTATTTAATCAAGGTCAATTCTAAATCAATATCTGCCCAGTAGCTGCTATCTGCAGGTACTTGCATGAACGACGTTGTCCAAATTTGCTGGGTAGGCAAACCACTTACCATTACAAAGTTGAAGCTCACGCTGTCGTTGTCCAAAACTAAGGTGCTGTCGTTGTTGGTAAGCGTCCAAGTTCCAGAACTTTTCAATGATACCGGCACTTGGATAGAACTTAAATCTGCAACGAATGCAATATCAATGTTTCCCGTATCTGGCATCTCGTACAAATTCACTTCACCAATCAACTGAGTGCCCAATCCAGAGAATTGCACCATAGCAGCTGGATTTAGTGGGTTCGGCATTTCACCGCTGTAGGCGACTTGGCTTACTATCCATTCGCCGAGGATGTCCTGACGAACGAATTGAGTCGTTGGTGTTGGCTCGTTGGTACAGGCTACCGCCAGGAATAGCACGCTTAACATTAGGGCAATTTTCTTCATGATGTGGGGTTAATTTGTGAAATAGGAAAGACCACACCTGGCTTGTCGTCGGAGGCAATCACGTGCAGTAATCGCTCGGCAACCGTTTCCGGCTTGACCAAATTTCCTGTTTCGTATTCTTCAATAAAATGGGCCACAGAAGGGAAATTTTCTGTGGTTGTATTTCTAATCTGAGCCTGCATGGGGGTATCCACCTTGCCCGGCTTAAAGGCATGGATAGGCACCTGTGGATATTCTTGTGCCAACACCTCAGCATACATGTGAATAGCGGCTTTTGAGGCGCAATATGCAGACCATCCAGGGATGGCGTACTGAGCAGCACCAGAGCCCGTAAAGTAGACCTGTTTATCGCCCTCCACTTCTTTCAGAAAGCGAGCGGTCAATCGCATAGGCGCAGTGACATTTAGTAGCATGCATGCCTCAATGTCAGAGCCCATAGCATTCTCACCTTGAACTACTGGACCCAATGTTCCCGCGTTGTTGATTAGGATGGTGTGTGCTCCTGTTTGAAATTTTAGGGCATCTACCGCGGCCAAATCGGTCAAATCACAAGCTGAAAATGACCAACAGTCGGCACCTTCTAATGCTTCTGGGGCATTTCGACCTACGCCTTGAACAACGTATCCGTTTTCAAGCGCCGCTTTCGCTATGGCTAGGCCAATTCCCGAGCTCACACCCGTGATAATTATATTTCCCTTATCAGACATTAAGCGTTGATCTCAATGAACCTGTTCACGTCATTGTTCAGGCCGAAGAGCACAAGCATATCACCTTCCGCGACTGTGCTATCTGGCCCTGGAACCCCGTAAATGTGGTGCTCTGTTTTTTCTTCGTCGCCCTCACCAGTAACCGTCTTTTTCAGAACAGTCACCATATTGAGGTTGTACTTTTTGCGCAAGCCTATGTCTTCAAGCGTACGGCCAATAACTTTCGACGGTGCCTCTACCTCGATAATCTCATAATCGTCTGGCAGCTCTACACACATCTTCACCCCTGGGTTGGTCAATTGCTCCGCAACGTTGTTCGCTACCTCAAGTTCTGGACTCAAAATCTCGTCAACGCCCATCTTGTCCAGAATTTTACGCTGAACCGGACCTTGTGCACGAGCAATGATCTTCTTCACTCCTAGTTCTTGCAGTTGAAAAACACACAAGAGCATTTCCTGGAAGCTTGATCCGATACTAACTACTACGGCATCTACCTCCTTCAAATTTTGTGCTTCGAGGGCTGCAGAATTGGTCGCGTCTAACTGAACGGCAAAAGCAACATCAGGAGCAATCATTTGCACACGCTCTTCGCTTTCATCAATCGCCATTACATCGGCACCACGCTCAGTTAATTTTCTTGCAATGGCAGAGCCAAAGACCCCAAGGCCAATGACCGCAAACTTACTATTCGTCATAATTTCCTATTTGTCGAGGGCTTGCTCGAGATCGTCCAAAAGGTCGTCCACGTGCTCAATGCCCACGGAGAGGCGGATCAAATTATCCGTCACCCCTACTTTTTCTCGCTCTTCTTTAGGGATGGAAGCATGCGTCATTGAGGCCGGATGACCTGCCAACGATTCTACACCCCCAAGGCTCTCTGCAAGGGTAAACACCTTCATAGCGCTTACTACCTCAGCAGTCTTTTCAAAGCCTGCATCTTTGACAGTAAAGCTGACCATACCGCCGAAGTTTTTCATTTGTTTTTTAGCCACATCATGACCGTTCTGCCCTTCAAGGCCAGGCCAATACACCTTATCGACTGCTGGATGCGCTTCCAAGAAGTGTGCTACGGCAGCTCCATTTTCACAATGTCTGTCCATGCGAACGTGCAAGGTCTTGATACCGCGTAGGGCAATGAAGCTGTCCATAGGGCCGAGAATGGCTCCTGATGCATTCTGAATGAAGTACATCTTCTCTGCAATCTCCTTGTTCGCCGTCGCCAACAATCCCAATACTACGTCGCTGTGGCCACCCAAATACTTGGTTCCACTATGCATGACTACATCAGCGCCAAGGTCTAAAGGACGTTGCAGGTACGGTGTAGCGAAGGTATTATCCACCACCATCATCGCGCCGGCAGCCTTCGCTTTTGCAGAAACCGCTGTAATGTCTAGCACATTCAGCATTGGGTTGGTTGGGGTTTCCATCCAAACCATTTTCGTGTTCTCATTCAACGCCTCAGCCCAACTCTCGTTCGACATGTCAACGAAGGTGAACTTCAAGCCGTAATCTGAAAACACCTTGGTAAACAGGCGGTACGTGCCGCCGTAGAGGTCGTTACAAGCAACAATCTCGTCCCCGGGTTTCAAGAATTTCAACAGACAGTCAATGGCCGCCAATCCAGATCCAAAGGCCGCACCATATTCACCGCCTTCAAGCGAAGCTATAGCTCTTTCGAGCGCGAATCGCGTTGGGTTTTGACTGCGGCTATATTCAAAGCCCTTGTGTTTACCAGGGTACTCCTGAACGTAAGTCGAGGTCTGGTAAATAGGCGGCATTACGGCCCCGGTGGTTGGATCGGGGTGCTGCCCGCCGTGAATGGCAAGGGTCTCTATGTTTTTACTTTTCTCCATGATAGGTGGTTGGAATTACTTGCAGTACTCCTCAAATGCGCCAAGCAGATTACCTGCGATCATTTGAGCTGTACGACCTTCAATGTGGTGACGCTCAATCATGTGCACCAACTCACCGTCCTTGAACAATGCCATAGATGGTGAAGATGGTGGGAAAGGCAACATGTGCTTTCTCGCTTCATCCACTGCTGCTTTATCATTACCAGCGAAAACAGTGATCATGCGGTCTGGTTTCACTTCAGATTTTGCTGCTGCCATAGCTGCTGGACGTGCCGAACCTGCTGCACAACCACATACAGAGTTAACTACCACCAAGGTCGTTCCTTCTGCCTGGATTGCAGCCGTTACTTCTTCAGGAGTTTTAGTCTCAGCATATCCGCTGTTTGCAAGCTCTGCGCGCATAGGCGCAATCATATCTTCTGGGTACATATTTAGGATGTGTTTATTAAACAAAGTTAGTGTTTCCTAATGGTTTAAGCGATTGTACATTTGCACCAATTCAAATGACAGAATAATGAGTTCAAACGTTCGCGTTCGATTCGCACCATCTCCAACCGGACCCCTACATATTGGTGGGGTGCGTACTGCATTGTACAACTACCTTTTTGCTAAAAAGCACGGCGGCGATTTCTTGCTGCGTGTCGAGGATACAGATCAAACAAGATTCGTGCCTGGCGCAGAGAAATACATCATCGAAGCATTAGCTTGGTGTGGCATTAGTCCTGATGAAGGAATTGGCGGCGAAGACAGGGGCAATGGCCCTTACCGTCAGAGTGAGCGTAAGCCTATGTACCGTCAGTATGTAGACCAATTATTGGCAGACGACAAGGCATACATCGCCTTCGACACTTCTGAAGAATTGGATACTATGCGTCAAATGGCTAAGGATGCAGGTGCTGCGAACTGGCAGTACAACTACATCACTCGCGGCAACATGAAGAACTCTTTGACCCTTCCACAAGAAGAGGTCGATGCTAAAATTGCAGCAGGTGAGCCGTACGTTGTTCGCATCAAGCTTCCGCGCGACCACGAGGTTCGTTTCGAGGACACCATCCGCGGTTGGGTAAGCGTAAACACAAACAACATGGACGACAAGGTGCTTTTCAAAGCTGATGGCATGCCGACCTACCATTTGGCCAACATCGTTGATGATCATTTGATGGGCATCACCCATGTGATCCGCGGTGAAGAGTGGTTGCCTTCTGCACCCCTTCACGTAATGCTTTATGAAGCTTTTGGATGGGAGCGCCCAGTGTTCGCGCACCTTCCGCTTTTGTTGAAGCCAGACGGCCCAGGAAAATTGAGCAAGCGCGACGGCGATCGCCTTGGCTTTCCAGTATTCCCTATCGATTGGAACAACCCTGATACAGGCGAAACAGCTAGTGGTTACCGCGAATTTGGCTTCTTCCCAGGCGCTTTCATCAACATGCTTGCGTTACTAGGGTGGAACCCAGGTACTGAGCAAGAAGTCTTTGACCTTCAAGGTTTGATTGACGCCTTTGACCTGAGCAAGGTTTCTAAATCTGGCGCAAAATTCGATTTCGAAAAGGGCAAGTGGTTCAACCAACTGTACCTACGTGCATTGAGCGAAGATGAATTGGCAGCTGAACTTAAAAAAGAGCTAGATAAAGAAGGTCTTTCATACAACGAAGCGCACCTAGGCAAGATTGCAACGATGATGAGTGAGCGCGCAACGTTCCCACAAGATTTGCTCGCCGAGGGCCGATTCCTGTTCGAAACACCAACCGAATACGACGAGAAGACTCGTAACAAAAAGTGGAAAGACGACAGCGCAGGCATGATGCAGGACCTCGCTGCCCGCTTTGACGCATTGGCCGATTTCACAGAAGCCAACATTGAAGCTGCGTTCAAAGGCTATTTAGCAGAAAAAGAATTGGGCTTTGGAAAAGTAGGCCCATCCTTCCGCCTTGCTGTAACCGGTAAAGGCATGGGTCCATCAATGTTTACCATTTGTGAGGTTCTCGGCAAACAAGAAGTCCTTTCTCGCATTACTAAAGCAATAGAAGTTTTAGGATAATGGCAGCATTGCATCAGATCGACGTTCACGGCATTCGCATTTATACCAATCACGGTTGTATGCAAGAAGAGGCCGTTATTGGCTCTCACTATGAAGTAAACATTAGCGTTTGGGCCGACCTCAGCGCCTCAGTGGCTTCAGACGACCTTGTGGACACTGTTGATTACGTTGCCCTCAATGCCATCGCCAAAGAAGAAATGGCCGTTCGTGCGAAGCTCCTCGAGGTGGTGTGCCAGCGCATGATTGATCGCATTATGAACGAACACCCAATGGTTCAAAAGGCTTGGGTAAACGTCGCCAAACTCAACCCACCAATCAACGGTGATGTTGAACGCGTCGCACTGACTTTCACCGCAGAGCGATAGAGATAAAATAAAGTCGAGGCTATATAGATTTTTCCACTATTTTTGGCCTCCCTAAGGTTCCGTGGCCGAGTGGCTAGGCACTGGTCTGCAAAACCAGCTACAGCGGTTCGAGTCCGCTCGGAACCTCAGAATAAGAAAAGCCCCGGCTCGCGATGCGAGCTGGGGTTTTTTAGTTATACCCCCCGAAGCTTGCTTCTGGGGATGGATAGCTAAAAAATCCCAGCAGGATGCGGAGCGGAATGCCGGGGTGATCGTTACTGACCTTGGGTGACCCAGCGGTCCGCCCGAACAAAGTGAGGGCAATCCGCGACAGAATCTTAAATCCAAGTTCCTGGAAATAAAAAACCCCCGGAGCCTGTTTCCGAGGGTTTCTTTACGATTTAGGTCATCGCTTACAACAAATAATCAGTCGTCATCCACTTGCTCTCACCACTTGAGATGACACTTCCTACAAGTTCTCTTTGATCGTCTCCCGAGGCAACCACTGTGCGGATCGAGAAACTACGTAGCGCGTCGTGCACACTCAAGGTGGCCACCGCGCTGTCTTTACGTCCGGTAAATGGTAAATAATCAGGACCGCGCTGACATGCCGCATTAATATTCACGCGACACACTTGATTTACCATATTGTCTACGGCATAGGCAATAGTTGCCTCGTTCTCACTGAAGAGGCTACACTGCTGTCCATAATCCGATTGTGAAATCGAGTCCATAACATCTTCCAAATCTTCATACTCAACAATCGGAACCACAGGGCCAAATTGCTCTTCATGGAAAATATCCATATCTCTATTCACAGGGAATAGCACTGTCGGGAAAAAGCTTGTATCACTCACTGCTCCCCCATTCTTATTCATCACTTTAGCGCCCTTCGAAACTGCATCATCCACATAGGCTTGCATCTGCTCCACTTTATTGCGCTCTGGAAGCGGTGTAAGCATAGCATCTGTTTCTGGGTGGTCCAATTTTAATCCGTCCACCGCACTGCTAAACTTCTTCATGAACTCTCCGCTGATGCTCTTGTGAACAAAAATGAGCTTAAGGGCTGTACAACGTTGCCCATTGTACGACAAAGCCCCATTCAAACATTGTTTAACTGCCAAATCTATATTGGCGTCATCAAATACGATTCCTGGGTTCTTGGCCTCCAGACCCAGTACTTGACGCAACCTGTTTGGTTTAGGGTGTTGTGCAACTAGGGCATTAGAACTTTTTGAATTACCAATGAGCGCAAGGACATCAACGTCGCCAGTTTTCATAATTGGTCCCGCCAAAGTTCGACCGCGACCAAAGAGAATATTGACCACTCCCGGAGGGAACGCTTCTTGGAACGCCTCAAGCAGTGGAGTTAACAAAAGCACCCCATATTTCGCCGGCTTAAATACCACTGTATTACCCATCAACACAGATGGAATGAGCAAACAGAACGTCTCGTTTAACGGGTAATTGTACGGGCCCAAACAGAGCACTACACCAAGCGGTCCACGTCTTACCTGAGAAATAATTGCGCCTTTACGTGCCACTTTTGAACCGCGTCTGTTGAGCTCTTTGAATTCTTCGATTGTATCCTCTATGTAATCAACAGTACGATCAAATTCCTTGTACGCTGAACTCTTGTTTTTGGCAATCTCCCACATCAGAAGAGTACTTACCTCTTCACGTTTGGTCTTCATGATTTCCAGGAACTTCTCCATAGCGTCTATACGCTCTGAAGCGCTTGCCGTTGGCCAATAGCCTCTTCCGTTGTTGTATGCCTCCTTCGCTGCCGCCAACGCTTTAAGCCCAGAAGCTTCGTCAAGCGTAGGGGCCTCTCCTAGGTACTGTTTCTCTGTTGTACCATCGGCAGAAATGGGTCCCATTGGACTGTAGACTTGTTCCATCTCACCGTCCCAGGTGTGCATTTCACCACCAATCAAATATTGCTTCCAAGAAATGGGAGTTGGTGCTTCGAATTGTTGAATTTGCTGTGCCAATTCTTTCGCGCTCATAGAGTAAATAGTTTTGTTCGTTCTGCTAACATGACCCATTTCACACACTTAGGGCGTGCTAAAAGTCACCTCGCTAGCCGTGTTCTCTTAAAATGTCAAGGGCGCGTTCCGAGTGTATACAATTAACTATCTACCGGTTAAAATGTTTAGCTATGAAGTCTTCGCATTTAACCCTACCGCTTTTGTACCTTCGGGAAAAATCCTATCCAAGATGACCATATACCCTATTCACACAGGAAATTTTAAACTTGACGGCGGCGCTATGTTCGGCGTTGTTCCCAAAGGTTTGTGGGAAAGAACCAACCCTGCAGATGAGAAAAATCTATGCACTTGGGCCATGCGCTCGCTACTTATTGAAGACAGCAATCGACTCATATTAATAGACACCGGTATAGGTGAAAAGCAGAGCGAAAAATTCTTCAGCCATTACTATTTACACGGCGACCATAGTCTAGATGCCTCTTTGGCGGCCCTAGGTTTTAATCGAAATGACATTACCGACGTATTTCTGACCCACCTCCACTTCGACCACGTCGGAGGAGCTGTGCAATGGAACAAGGATCGTACAGGTTATGAGCCTGCTTTCAAAAACGCTACTTATTGGACCAACGCCCGTCATTGGAAATGGGCCACCCAACCAAACGCTCGCGAAAAGGCAAGCTTCCTCAAAGAGAACATCTTGCCGCTCGAGGAAAGCGGACAATTGAAATTTATTGACGCGGCAGAAGATGCCCATAGGATAGATACCGGTTTGGGTTTTGATGCCTTTGTGGTCAACGGACATACAGATGCTCAGATGTGCCCAATCCTCGAATACAAGGGAATGACCGTAGTTTTCATGGCGGATCTATTGCCTTCTACGGGTCACATACCTCTACCTTATGTGATGGGTTACGACACTCGACCGCTCATCACCCTTGACGAACGCAAAAGAATTTTTACCGAAGCTGCCGAGAAGGGCTATCACCTGTTCTTGGAACACGACGCGTACAACGAGGTGTGTACCCTTCAAATGACCGAAAAAGGGGCCCGTCTTTTAGACAATGGCCGATTAGACCACTTCATGTAATACACAACAAATGAGAAAACTCCTTTCACTTCTTTTCATTTTTGGCGCAATAGGCGCACAAGCTCAATATTGGCAACAGGCCGTCGACTATAAGATGCATGTCGACCTCGATGTGGAATCGCACCAGTACGATGGAACCAGCACCATCACTTACACGAACAACAGTCCGGATACCTTGCGCAAAGCATATTTCCACCTATACTTCAATGCATTCCAACCGGAAAGTATGATGGATGTCCGCAGCCGCACGATCAAGGATCCTGACCGCCGCGTTCAAGACCGCATTTATGGACTGGGTGAGGATGAAATTGGCTATCAAGACATTCAGCTTTTAACCCAAAACGGTATAGAGATGTCCTGGTCGGTAAGCGGAACAGTGCTCAAGGCAGAGCTCGCTGAACCTATGCTTCCTGGCAGCTCGACTACGTTCGAATTGGCCTGGAAGGCTCAAGTGCCAAAGCAAATTCGTCGTTCAGGTCGTGATAATAAAGAGGGTATCGATTTTACCATGACCCAATGGTACCCTAAGCTTGCTGAGTACGATGAGGACGGTTGGCACCCGGATCAATACGTTGGTCGCGAATTTTACGGTGTGTGGGGGAATTTCGACGTAACCATTGATGCACATCGCGATTACCTCATAGGTGGTACAGGAGTGCTACAAAACCCTGATGAAGTTGGTTTCGGCTATGGCGGTGTTGAAAAGGTGCGCGTTCGCAAGAACAAAAAGCGCCGCTGGCATTTTAAGGCGGAGCGCGTTCACGACTTTGCCTTCGCCGCTGATCCAGATTACATTCATCAGCAGATTGACATTCAAAACGGTCCTGTAGTCCACCTGTTGTTTGACCCTGAAACTGCAAACGAAGCCAATTGGGAGCTCCTAAAAACGGATTACCTGCAGCGCTATTTCGACTTCATGGCTGCCCATTTTGGGCGATACCCTTACCCTCAATTCTCCATCATCCAGGGCGGTGACGGAGGTATGGAATACCCGATGTGTACCATGATTTTGGGTGGTGGTGACAATTTTGAAGGCTTCACAGGCCTCTTTGTTCACGAAGCCACACACAACTGGTACTACGGTGTACTTGCCACCAACGAAGCGGCCCACCCTTGGATGGATGAAGGGTTTACATCCTATGCAGAAGAGGAGTGTATGAACGTCCTGTTTGAGCACAATGCTGAGAACCCACACCTGGGCGCTTACCGCAACTACGTGTACCTCGACACCTCTGGTTTGAGAGAACCACTAAGCACACCAGCGGATCATTTCAACTACAACATGGTATACGGCATCAACAGCTACAGCGCGGGCGCTTTGTTCTTGAATCAGCTCGAATACATCATTGGAGAAGAGGCTTTTGCCCGTGGTATGAAGCGCTATTGGAACGCTTGGCAATTCAAGCACCCAACGCCTTATGACTTCCTGCGCATCATGGAGCGCGAAAGCGACCTAGAGCTGGATTGGTACCTGAGCTACTACAAGGATCAAGTGAAGTCTATCGATTACAGCATATCAGCAGTAAACCCGGTAATGAACGGCACCACAGTGCTCTTCGAACGCAAAGGAAAGTTTCCAATGCCGCTTGATATTGAAGTGGTTTATGCTGGCGGCTTAGTAGAACACTATAATATTCCGCTAGTAAGCATGTATGGCGCGAAAAAGGACCCCAAGTACGATGTGCTTACTCCTTGGGCATGGACACATCCAACCTACGAATTCAAAATCCCATCCAACGGAAAGGAGGTAATAGAAGTTAAGATTGATCCTAGTCAACGTCTTCTGGACATAGACATTACCAACAATACTTGGAAGAAGTAAACAAAAAGCCCGGCTTATGAACCGGGCTATTTTATTTCCTTTTACGGCCGCCAGTGCCGTATTTTTTTGCCTTGTTCATGCGCTTTTTAGCGCCTTTGCCAATGTTGTAGTCCTTGGCGTTTTTCGGCTTCTTTTCATGAAACGACGGTCCGGGCTCATCGCTCACACCGTTCTTTCTTGGGCTGCTTTTACTCATCGAAACTTACCACTACCTTGTCGCTAGTCGCATGTGCCTGACAGGTCAAAATATACCCGTCCTTCACCTCATCGTCTACCAATGCATAGTTCATAACCATTTCCGCAGAGCCTTCCAGAACCTTAGCGCGACAAGTACAACAAACCGCACCTTTACAAGCATAAGGAACATCTGCTCCAGCATCTAGTGCTGCGTCTAGAATGAATTCTTTGCCCGTAGCCTCAAAATGAGTCTCCTCTCCGTCCAAGATTACTGTAACAGCAGAGGCACCAGAAGCAGAAGAGGACACCTCTTTCTTGGCAGCTCCTGCCGCTGTAGTATTAAACAGCTCAAAATGAATTTTCTCCTTAGGTGTACCCAAAGACTCTAGCGTTTCGGTAACACTTTCAATCAATCCCAACGGTCCACACAAGAAATGCGCAGTAGTGGTACCTACTTCAAAGAATTTCTCATTAAAAGCCTTAACCTTGTCGCCATCAATACGACCCTTAGTCACATCGCTACCTTGATCTTCACGGCTCAAAATGTGGTGAACCTCTAAACGGTCTACGTAAGTGTTCTTGAGATCCTCCAAAGCATCCTTAAAGATGATGCTGTTGCTATTCTTGTTGCCATAAAACAGGGTGAACGTACTGCTTGAATCGCTTTCCAACACTGTTTTTGCAATTGACATAATCGGCGTAATACCCGAACCTGCTGCCCAACCGACAACATGAGAAGCCGAGCCCGTAGGTTCCCATTTGAAGTTGCCCATAGGCGGCATTGACTCTAGGGTCATCCCTTCTTTTAGCTCTCGATTCGCATACGTTGAGAACTTTCCTCCCTCAATTTCTTTCACCGCCACACGCAATTCTCCATCACTTGGGGCTGCACAGATCGAATATGAACGGCGCACTTCCTCACCTGAAATGGTCGTTTTTAAGGTGAGGTATTGGCCCGGTAAAAACGTGAATTTATCCTTGTTCTCCGCCGGGACATCAAAGGCAATACTCACCGCATCTTCAGTCTCTCTGCGTACTTCAGAGATGGTTAGCGGGTAAAATGATGTATCTGTAGATTTGGTCGATTCCGCCATTAGCGACGGCTTTTCATCTTTCTTTTTCTTGAAAAACTTCAACATGCTTCGTAATTTGAAGGGTAAAGGTAAGCCCGATTTTTAAACCATAACAGGAGATACCTTGTTGTGTTTTAACTTTGTAAGCAACCAAATACACAGAATATGGGAACCAACGTTTCTTTAGAGGATAAATTCCAAGCCTTTGTGGACGCCGAAAACAAGGTAGAGCCCAAGGACTGGATGCCTGAAAAGTACCGCAAAACCCTCATCCGCCAAATTTCTCAGCATGCCCACAGTGAAATCATTGGGATGCAGCCAGAGGCAAACTGGATTACCAGAGCACCGTCACTACGCGCAAAATTAATTTTGCTCGCTAAGGTGCAAGATGAAGCGGGTCACGGTCTTTACTTGTACTCTGCAGCTGAAACATTGGGCGAGCCAAGAGAAAAAATGATTGCCGACCTACAAAGCGGCAAAGCGAAGTACAGCTCCATTTTTAATTACCCTACACCATCATGGGCAGATATGGGCACTATCGGCTGGTTGGTTGACGGCGCTGCCATCCAAAACCAAGTGATGCTGACAAGAACCTCTTACGGTCCTTATGCACGTGCCATGGTTAAAATCTGTAAGGAAGAAAGCTTCCACCAGAGACAAGGATATGAGGTCGTGATGAAATTGGCCCAAGGAACTCCAGAACAAAAAGCAATGGCTCAAGAAAGTTTGAACCGTTGGTGGTGGCCTTCGCTAATGATGTTTGGACCTTCTGACGACAACAGCCCAAATTCTGAGCAAAGCATGAAGTGGAAGATCAAGCGTAAAAGCAACGACACCCTTCGTCAAGAGTTCGTCGATAAAACTGTTCCACAAGCAGAATACCTTGGTTTGTCTATTCCAGATCCAGATTTAAAGTGGAACGAGGAGCGCGGTCATTACGACTTCGGCGAAATCAATTGGGCTGAATTTTATGATGTAATTAAAGGCAACGGCCCTTGTAACAAGGAGCGTATCGCGCACCACGTGAAAGCCCACGAAGAGGGTGCTTGGGTGCGTGAGGCTGCCAATGCCTACGCTAAAAAACAAGCAGCTCGCAAAGAAGGCGACGCCTCAGCTGCTTAATACCTAACCGCTACCGCTATGAGTGAATCAAATTGGAAACTTTGGGAAGTCTTTCTCAGAAGTAAAAATGGCCTGTCCCACAAACATGTAGGAAGTTTACATGCTGCCGACGCTGATATGGCCATTAAAAACGCCCGAGACGTATATACCAGACGTTCTGAAGGTATTAGTATTTGGGTAGTTCCGTCCGAAGAAATTACGGCGAGCTCACCAGATGAAAAAGATCCATTGTTTACACCCTCAGATGATAAGGTGTACCGCCATCCAACCTTTTATGACATCCCAGACGATGTCGAGCACATGTAAGCCATGGCAGGAGGTTGGTTAAACGGTGTAAAACGAGATTTTACCAAGGAAGAGGCACTCAAGGAGTACTTCTATTTCCTAGCAGATGATTCACTTGTATTAGGGCAACAGCTCAGTAAATGGTGTTCAAACGGCCCTGTTCTAGAACAAGACATTGCTATTATCAATACTGCTTTGGATCACATCGGTCGGGCTAGATTGCTCTATCAAGAATTGGCTCGATTAGAAGGCGGCGATGCCACCGAAGATACCTTGGCGTATTTCCGTGATCACTTACAATACAGAAATGCACTCCTTGTCGAGCAACCAAACGGCCACTGGGGAGATTCAGTCGTACGCAGTTTCTTCATTGATACTTTCAATTTCTATCTATACGACGCCCTTCGCAGCTGTAACAATGAAGCGTTGCGTGGCATTGCTGAAAAAGCCATTAAGGAAATAGCCTACCAAGCACAATGGAGCGCAGAGTGGGTAGTTCGCCTTGGAGACGGTACAGAAGAAAGTCACGCTAAGGTTCAAAAAAGCATTGACGACCTGTGGATGTGGAGCGGTGAGCTCTTTGAAGAACATCCAATTTTCGAGGTTTTAAAAGACGATCTTCCTGCCTTTTCATCCTTCAAAGACCATTGGGTGAAGAAGGTGGCAGAAGTGCTTAAAATGGCAACGCTAGTGATGCCTTCGCCAGAACTTTGGATGCAGACGGGAGGACGCTATGGAATCCACAGTGCTCAGTTAGGCTACATTCTCGGTGAAATGCAAAGCTTAGCGCGTACCTATCCTGATGCCACCTGGTAAGGTATAGGAAAGCTAGCCTTGTTGATTTCTTAACATTATTTAACCCTTCAGTTTAATTTTTGGCACGTGCTTTGCACCATCGTTGGTAACGATAGTTATCGTACGTGTTTTTGTGTTAAGCGAGTGAGGGTTAGAGTGGGGACTTTAACCCTCTTTCTTTTTTAAAAGGAATGCTGCTGCAAAGAGAATAAAGCTCACCACAGCCATAGATCCGCTGATAGAGGCTTCAAGGAAATCGGACAGAAAATACCCGCCTACAGAACTCAAAAGTCCTTGAAGGATAATTAAGGCAACCATCCATTGCAAATCCTTCGTCAAAAGATAGGCCGTTGCTGCCGGGACCACCAAAAAAGCAATGACTAGGATAGCGCCAACACTTTCAAAACTTACGACGGTTGCTACCGATGTAGCTGCCATCAAAGCATAGTGCCAGAGCGCAGTTCGAATACCGACGCTCTTGGCATATTCTGGGTTAAAACTTGTAAGAATCCAACCCTTGTAGCCGGCCCAAAAGACCCCTTGAATGAATATGAATAACGCAGCTAATGTCCATACGGCATTTGGTGCACTAAAGCCTAAATAGGTAGTTTGTTGTAAGGGTACAAAGGCTAATTCTCCGTGAAGCACACAATCTGCATCAATATCCGCCTGACCCGCAAATTTGGTTACGAGAATAACACCCACTGCAAAGAGAAAGGTGAAGACTGTTCCCATAGCAGCATCGCCTTGCATTTTACCTTTTGAAGAGAAAAATTGGATCAGAAAGGTGGTTAAAACACCCATGATAATAGCACCTAGAAGTAGTGGTAAGGAGGCTCTTGAACCGCTGATGAGATAAGCAATAACAATTCCCGGAAGGACGGCGTGAGAGAGCGCATCACCCATCATACTCATCTTGCGCAAAAGCAATAAATTTCCAAGCATCCCTGTTGAGGAGGCTACCAAGAAACCGGTTATGATGATCCACACTGCGTCCATATTATGCTAAATCTGGATCTGGTATGATTTCGTGAATTTCAAGCAACGGATTGAACCTTGAACACAAGCCCAATTCACGTAAAATTTCACCTTCAATCTCTGGTGTCAAGAAGTGCTCCATCGTCTCTGCTTCATCGTGAACCAAATGGACACTCATCTGCATTCGGCGCTGAAGATAAACTTCCCAAATTTTGTGGCGACGATCTATATCTGCACCGTAATTACGACCACTAGTGCTTAGCGTATATCCGCCGTGTACTTTACGAACTAAACCTTTGCTTGTTAATCGACCGATGGTTCTGTTCCATAGTTTGGATTCAAAGAATTGGCGCTCGTTGATGGTCGTTCTCGTAAATAGCTTGCCTTTACCGCGCACTTCACTTTGAACGGCAGCTTTCAATAAATTCTCTTCATTAATCCTGCGACGAAGTTGAAGCTTATTCCAACGCTGGTACACGATACCCTTCTTCGGAGCAAACAACATGGATATAAATGCAATGATGCTTACACTAACAATGGTCCAGGGTCCGGTAGGCATGTTCGTTTGTGAATAGCTTACAAAAGCACCTATCCAACCACCAAGTGATCCGAATATGCCGCTAATTACGAGCATAGGGATTAATCGGTCCGTCCAAAAACGTGCAGCAGTCGGAGGAATGATTAACAGGGCGCTCATCATGACAATGCCTACAGCCTTAATACCAACGCTAATGGTAAGGATGGTAATGATGCTAATTAAGGTATCCGTCTTTCTGCGACTTATACCAATGCTCTGTGCATAATCTGGGTTGAAGATAATGGCTTTAATACTCCAGTAACTCGCAATAATTAACCCTAAAACCACCAGGCTCACACTAGCAAAAGCTACACTATCCTCCGGGGTCATCGCGGCTGCATTTCCAAAGATATAATGGTCTAAACCGCTTTGATTACCAGTATATCTGGACTGAATCATTGTAAGTAAAACAATACCTAAACCAAAGAAGCTTGAAAGCACTATCGCAAGGGCACTATCGCCTTTGATCTTGCTTTGTTGTGTGATGTAATCCACTACCCAAATACTCATCCAACCGCTAATGGCGGCACCTAGTATCATGACTGCAGGATTCTTCACACCGCTTAAAAGAAAGGCTATCAACACTCCTGGCAACATGCTATGTGCAACGGTCTCTCCAACGAGAGTTTTCTTGCGTAAAAAATTGAAACTACCCACAGTACCACTCATGCCTCCAAGAAGCACAATAGCGATGACCACATAACGAACGTTAGGATCTTCTAAGCTGAGGTATTTGAGCAGTATATCCAATTATTTCAAGTATTCGGCAATGGTCTTGGCATTGAAGATAAGCATCTTAAAGTAGGTGTTTTGGTCCTCCTCACTTCCTAAAGAATCGCTTAATAATTCCGGTCCAATTTCAACCTCAAATCCCTTTGAAGCACAGCCGCGCTGTACACTCTCCATGGCCTGCGGACTTACAATATTTTCTAGAAAAATAGCTGGAACTTTAACTTCAACGATAAAATCTACCAAATCTGTAATCTCCCTCAAGCCAAACTCACTAACCGTAGAAGCGCCTTGTAATGTTTTTACTCGAAGACCGTATTGACGGGCAAAGTAGCTCAATGCATCATGGGTTGTAATAACTAATCGTTGCTCCTGTGGAATAGCTGAAACAATACTATCCACTTCTAAGGCAACCTCATCCATTGCCGTGAAATACGAACCCATATTATTTAATAAAGCAGCGCTTTCTTCAGCGTATGATTCCGATAGTTGACCAACAATAGTTTTGATGGAGTTCTGAGCTAGAGTTTTATCGAACCACGCGTGAGGATCAGTAGACGCTGGGAAATTTGGATCGCGAATGATCAATTCATTAGGGAAGTTTTTTGCTGCATCGATGATGAGTTTTCCTTCCATGTGTTCCAGCACTTCAATAATTTTTCCTTCTAAATGAAGACCGTGATAAATAATGACATCGGCATCACGAAAAATATCTAGATCCTTCTTTGAAGGTTTATACACGTGTGGATCAATACCTACTTTCAGTAGTGGAATAATCTCCATTTTATCAGTAGCTACATTACTTACCCAATCCGTCATGATGCTTGTAGTACATACAACTTTGATCTTTTCGTTAGCCGTATCTTGGGTGGGAGCAGCACACGAAAATAGAACTAGTCCAGTAAGAAAGGAAAGGAGGTATCGCATCTTATTTTGATTTATTCTAAATAACAAAAGTAACTCGTAGAGTTGTTTAATACCCTTTGAGAAAGTCTTTTTTTATCACTGCACATCCGGCGGCTATTCATTGTATTTTTAAGGTGAATCTATAACCCAATACATGGAAGCATTTACACCTTCTCAGATCTTAGAATCTTTAAACCTTACTGGAACTATCCACGGAACCTCAACGGGTCAGCAGTGGATGGAAAGTAGTGACACCATTTCCTCAAATTCGCCTATTGATAACCTCGAACTAGGCAGCGTAAGTATAACCACCAAAGAGCAGTACGATGTAGTAGTAACTGCCGCATCTGAAGCTTTTAAAACACTTCGTAGTATGCCCGCTCCAAAAAGAGGTGAGCTAATGCGCCAATTCGGAAATGCCCTGCGCGAAGAAAAAGCAGCACTTGGTGCCTTAGTTTCCCTAGAAATGGGAAAAAGCTACCAAGAAGGCCTTGGTGAAGTACAGGAAATGATAGATATATGTGATTTTGCAGTGGGTCTTTCACGCCAGTTATACGGTTTAACTATCAAGAGCGAAAGAACAGCCCACCACATGATGGAGCAGTGGCATCCACTTGGAGTTGTAGGTGTAATTTCTGCGTTCAATTTCCCAGTTGCTGTTTGGGCTTGGAATTTTGCATTAGCCGTCGTTTGTGGCAATACAGTAGTTTGGAAAGGCAGTGAAAAAGCACCATTGTGTGCCGTTGCTTGCCAACACATTTGGAATAAAGTCGCTGCAGCAAATAACCTTCCAGAAGGAATTTCTTCGATCATCACTGGTGATTATACACGTGGTGAATGGATGACCCACGATGAGAGAATGCCACTAATATCAGCGACAGGTTCCACTAGAATGGGAAGAATAGTTGGTGCTCAGGTTGCCTCAAGATTTGGAAAGTCAATCCTAGAATTAGGAGGAAATAATGCCATCATCATTACGCCTACTTGTGATTTAAAAATGACCGTTACCGGTGCGTTGTTTGGTGCAGTTGGAACATGTGGTCAACGTTGTACCTCAACAAGAAGACTCATTATTCACGAGAGTGTTTATGATAAAGTGAAGAACGCTTTAATTGAAGCGTACGGTCAAATTAAAATTGGTAACCCACTTGATGAAAGTAATCACGTAGGACCATTGATTGATCAAGATGCTGTCGATGCCTTCCTAAATACCATCAAAAATGTACAAGCCGAAGGTGGAACAGTACTCTACGGGGGTGAAGTTCTTCAGGGAGGAATTTATGATGATGGATTCTATGTTCAACCTTGTATTGTAGAAGCATCGAACAACTATGATAGCGTTCAAAAAGAAACCTTTGCCCCTATTCTTTACCTATTAAAATATGAAGGTGAGGTAGAAAATGCGATCGCTATTCAAAACGATGTAAAGCAAGGATTGTCTAGTGCAATTATGACTAGCGATGTACGTGAAGCTCATATTTTCTTGAGTGAAAGTGGTTCTGATTGTGGTATTGCTAATGTGAATATTGGTACCTCAGGAGCTGAAATTGGCGGGGCCTTCGGTGGAGAAAAAGAAACTGGTGGTGGTCGTGAAAGTGGATCAGATGCCTGGAAAGCATATATGCGCCGCCAAACCAATACCTTGAATTACGGTAAAGATCTACCGCTTGCACAAGGCATTGAATTCAACATCTAAACAATGATTACAGCAGTAAAAGTGGGGACAGAAGAACTTTCTGCGCCCCCTTTTTTTTTCGGATTAGGCAGCTGCTTTGTTAGCAACCTCGATCCTTATCTGGATGAATGGGGTTATGAGTACCAATTCAACCCTTTAGGCACTTCTTTTAATCCTATCAGCATCGCAAAACAATTGCGCTGGATTTTTTACAAGCAGGAATTATCACCCACTTTTAATCATCAAGGCATCTTTCATCAGCTCGATGCAGCTAACAAATGGCAAGATGAAAGTGAAACTGCGCTTGAAGAAGCTATACATAGAGCGCAAGGTGAGGTTCTAGAATATCTAGACCAACCTGGTAAGGAGTTGGTTTTAATCATCTCTTTAGGAACGGCACACGCTTGGTTTAAAGAAGATCAATTAGTTAATAATTGCCACAAGTTGCCTGGGCAATTTTTTCAGCGAAGGCTGTTGAGTAAAGAGGAAATAGTAGCTAAGTGGAAACACACTTTACAGCTACTGCCAGAAAATGTAAAAATCATTTTCACAGTGAGCCCGGTACGCTATACACGTATAGGACTACAGGAAAACTTCTTAGGAAAATCAATATTACGAACAGCCATCGAAGAACTGTTAACATCTCCTAATGCTGTGTATTTCCCAAGTTTTGAAATTATCAATGATGAGCTCCGTGATTATGCTTACTTCGAATCCAATGGCACTCATCCTAATAAGAAGGCAATAGAAGTGGTTATGGAGCGATTTAAAACGTTTTTACATCTTTAATAACCTTGGTCTTAGAATAGATAATTTAAGTACCGCAGCAACGCTAATTGAATCTGTAATTATTCCATCCATCACTTGCTGGTACAATTCAGAAAAGTGAATTTTCTCAACTACAAGATTTTCAGTGTCTTCCGGCTGACTTTCACCTTCTGTAAGATCCTCAGCGATATAAACCAGGGCTTTTTCATCACTCACACTATTACTTAAGTGCATCTCTAATAAAGGTGTCCAGCATTCAGCAGTATATCCTACTTCTTCCAATAACTCACGCTTTGCACTTTCTAACGGATCAATACCGTGTGGACCTCCACCCTCTGGGATTTCCCAAGAATAGGCATTTAAAGGAAACCTAAATTGACCTACACGCCAAGTAAAACCTTGTTTATCAATAGGTAAGATACCAATAGCAAGATTTTTAAAATGAACTTCACCATAAATACCATCACTACCTCCAGGAGTAACAACTTCATGATGACTAATCTTTATCCAAGGATTCTCGTAACTGACTTTAGAATCTTTAATTATCCAATCTCCTTTATATATAATAGAATTCATTTTAAAAGAATATAGTAGTAATAATAGCGTGTTGATAACCGTGATAACTTATCCTTTGGACAGGATAAAATTATGAGTTATTAATAGTTGTTATCCGTTCGAAGGTACTCTAATCTCTTAGTTTTAAAGCCTTAGTTGCACTTATCCACAATGTTGAATGGTTTATTACGATAGAATTGTTAATGAATAGTTATTACCTCTCTTGTTGATAGTTGTTAGTCTCCTGTGTATCGATTTTGAAGAAGTAGAAATAACTATAGCACTTAAATCAAAATATATTTTCCATATGCACGAATCTTGGAATATTCCAAGAGAGAGTTTTAAAATCCTGTTCATAGGTTGTTCACATTAATCACCATGGTTATTCACAACATTTACGACCTTTGTGAAAACAACATACGTTATGAAGATTGCCATTGGAACGGATCACGCAGGAGTAGAATTGAAAGCTGAACTAGTTAAAGTTTTAGAAGCACACGGTGCTGAGGTATTAGATCAAGGTCCTTTTTCTAGTGACAGTGTAGATTACCCAGACTTTGGTCACAAAGTTGCCTCATTGGTTTCTGAGGGTACCTGTCCTTTAGGTGTGGTTATCTGTGGTTCTGGTAACGGAATCAACATGACCGTTAATAAGTACCAAAACATCCGTGGTGCTTTATGTTGGTTACCAGAGATTGCAGCATTAGCTCGTCAACACAACGATGCAAATATTATTGCCATTCCTGCTCGCTTTGTAAGCACTGAAGAAGCGAAAGAAATCCTTACAGCATTCCTTACGAATGAATTTGAAGGAGGAAGACATGAACGTCGTGTTGGTAAAATAGCTTGTAGCTAAGGCAGCAGGTTAAATTCTAACTTTCCTTCAAAACTCTTCATGTAAATCTGAGGGGTTATATCCTTTAAACTCTCAAGGTATCTAAAGGAGTATCCTTGTATCATACCGGAAACTGGGTATGGACTGTTGATGTTTTCATAGATTTCCAATGCATCAAAGTCTTTTTTATACGCGGGAAATATCTTGGTACTACCTCCTAGCGCTAATCTCAAGTGATCATTGAGACTTTCTTTGAATAGTGGGAATAAAATGATTTCTGCCGTGCGTGTATTCATCGCCCAAGTGTAGATATGCAGGCATTCTAATCCGGAGGCGGCAATACCTTTTAAGGTTATTTGATTGTTGATATGATTATATACCTCTATTCCCTGAAGTCCTCGAGTCAGTGAATTATCACCATTTAATTTATTCAGGGTATCCTCGTTGGTATCAATTACTTTTATCACGTAATACTTCTTACTCAGGTACCTAATGATAGAATCGTTCGATTCTAGATTTTCATCTGAGAAGAATAGTAAGGCGGGATTCTTTGATTTTCCTCGTGTCTCAAACTCAAAGCTGGAATAAGCCGTTAAATCCTTAGAAGTACTGCAACTGGAAATACATGAAAGAAAGAGTACAAATAGAACGCTTTGTAAGACGTATTTTTTTACGTAAATCATTGTATTTCAGTATATTAAGTATATTTATACTAGGTTCTCTAGGTATATTAATAGCTGCTATAAATCTATGGTTCCTACCAGATTTAAGCATCATGCAGAGTCTGTTTAGAGGTTATATTATTTTAACCTGTATTGCTCTGATCGGCGGTCCATTAAGATATATACTTCTAGGAATATTTAGTTCTACGCTTCCGGATCGATTTATAGCGAGAACTGTTAAAGATTATGATGGAGGTCGATTTGCACAATCGCTAGAATTAAAGGATGAGGGAAACTTGGGTAGTTGGTCCTCGAAAATTGCTACAAGGGAAAGCAATACGGTTTTAGGCGACGTTATAACATCATTACGTTTCCATTGGACGTTTCGATTCATTCTCATAGGAACTGTATTTTCATTACTAGCTCTATTAGTTTTTTATAAACCTATCGAAACAAGTACTACTGAAATTGTAACAGGAAATTTGAGATCGTCTTTAACCCCACCTGACTTACCTGATTCACTTTTTGTGGATATCTATAATAGGCCAAATATTGAGGTATTTGAAAAACTTGGTTTTCAACTTAAAAGTCTTCCAGAAAGAGTAATTGATAATTCACTGCATCAATGGACGTTTAAGGGCAGGGAAATGAAGAGTACTTGGATTATATGTGATTCAATTATCAAGGTTAATTCGTGGTCCGTAATAATTCAACCGCCTGATTATACTGGTCTAAATGAGTATACTGTTTCTGATACAATTACAGCTATTCAAGGAAGTAAGGTCAAGGTCTCTTTTAAAGGTGTACTCACAGACTTTTTAGTACCTCAGGTTTCACGTGAAACATTGATTAATGATTTTATTAAAGTAACATCTTCTACGAAAGAATTAGAATTCAAGGGACTGGATCAGTCTTACGTTATACCAACTGTTGTTCGTGAAGATTTAAAACCGAGGATTGAGGTTGTTGCTAATTCTTACGACTCACTAGTGTTTAGAGTTTACGACGATTTTAAACTGTCCAAGGTTATTATAAATGACTTAGAATTTACCAGTGCAGCTTTTAATATAAAATGGGGTAATGATCAATTCTTAAATATTATTGCTCTTGATAATCTAGACCAACGTTCTATTAAGAAGGTTAAGCGACCTCAGAGAAGTCTTGATGAACTACGATCCAATATCAATAATGGTTTATCATCTACGTTTAAAAGGTTCAGTGAGATAAGAAACCCAATTTCATCAACTCTAACTAAAGAGAATGAGAATGAGAGAGAGGATAGAAAACTCATTCAGGACAAGAAACTCGAACAAACAACTGATGAAAAGGAAGAAACCCGCGACTCTACACTAGAAAAGGAGCTTGAAGAACTTTGGGAGATTCAAAAGTTGATTGATGCATTAGAATTGGTTTCACGTGAAACAAATGAAGCATTAGACTCTTTAATAAACGAAAGTATAGAGGAATTAGAGGACAGTGAAAAGGAGGAAGTTCAAGAAGAATTGAAAGAGCTCAAAGAATTAGATAAAGAAGGTCAGAAGCGCGAAGACCAAGCTAAAGAGAGTGCTCAGAAACTAAAACAACTCCTTGCAGAATCTACCGTAGATATTCAGATAGATAACATCAAACGAATAAAAAGGTTACTTAAAAATTCATGGAAAACCAGCGTCTTACAAGAAGTAAATAAAGCCATTGCTTCTGGTTCAAAATATCGTGAGCAGCGTTCGTTAATTCAAATACAGAAGGAAATTTCAGATTCCTTAGACGCACTTTTGATTACAGATCCAATGTTAGGAATGGTATTGAACGATGTAAATTCTTCTATTGAGGGTGCTGTGAAAGAGTTAGAATCGGCTATCCTACTATCTAAAAACATACAGGTGAAAACAGCCTATATGGTTACTGCGCTCAATGATTTGAATGCTGTTCTCTATGATATTTTAGAAAGTGAAAAGATGTCTCTTTCCAGTGCTAAGAAGCAGTGTAAAAGAGGTAAACCAGGAAAAACTGGTAAACCAAATAAAGGCAAGGATGGTAAAAAACCTTCTCCGAAACCAGGAGATAAACAAGGAAAAAAACCAGGTAAGAAAGGAGAACCAAGGAAACCTGGGGAGAATGGGACTAAGCCAGGTGAAAATGGCAAAGGGACTAAAGAACTACTCAAGGAGCTCGACAATAGGTTGGGCAATTCAGAACTTCCAGGTGGTTCAAAGCAGCGTGAAGCATTGGAACAATTGAAACGTGAAATTCTATTTGGAACTCCAAAAGAAAATGAAACACAAGAGGCTTTTGAAAATAGACTTTGGGAGAGTATAAAATCTGAATTTGATAAAAAGGAACAGGGTAATGATCGTAAGTCAAATTCTGGTGACGAAAATACTTCTGGTAAGGGGATAGAGATTAAAGTTGTACCGTCGAATAATAGGGTAATCGACTTACCTTTGCCAGTATTGAAAAAGAAGTAGATTGAAGCCTGTTGAATCACATATTTTAGAAGCGTTTCACGTTCTATATCCCGACTTTAGGTTTGGAGATATTTACATTCATTGGATGAGTGATGAAGAGCTTTTAGAGGTGAATAAAAAGCATTTGAATCACGATTACTATACCGATATAATTACGTTCGATTACACGCGTAGAAACAAGATATCTGGTGAGTTATTTATTAGTGAGGATAGAATAGCGGACAATGCCAAGCAGAATGGTGAGCCATTGGAGAGAGAACGCATTAGAGTTGTTGCTCATGGGATACTTCATTTGATAGGTTTTGGTGATAAAACCGACGCAGACAAAGTGGTTATGCGTTCAAAAGAGAATGAAATTTTAGATCGATTGTAAGATGGTTCTAGATGAAAAATATGATGTAATTGTTGTTGGAGGCGGGCATGCTGGCTGTGAGGCGAGTTATTGTGCTGCGAAGATGGGTGCTAAAGTGTTACTCATTACAATGAACATGCAAACTATCGGCCAAATGAGTTGTAATCCAGCGATGGGTGGAGTAGCTAAAGGTCAGATAGTCAGGGAGATAGATGCTCTTGGAGGTGGATCTGGTACCATTACAGATAAGAGTATGATTCAGTTTAGAATGCTGAACAGAAGTAAAGGACCTGCGATGTGGAGTCCACGTGTTCAAAGCGACCGAATGCTCTTTGCCCAGTATTGGAGAGACTTACTTGAAGAAACACAAGGCTTAAGTATGTTCCAAGATATGGTTACTGGAATGCTGGTTTCAGATGGAACTGTTCATGGAGTGAAAACAGCCTTAGGAATGACCTTTGAGGCACACACTGTAATTCTTACTAGTGGTACTTTTATGAATGGTTTGATCCATGTAGGCGATCAAAACTTTGGCGGAGGTCGAGCTGGTGAAAGAGCAAGCACGGGAATTACAGAAGAACTCATTCAACTAGGCTTTGAAGCTGGTAGAATGAAGACAGGTACTCCACCAAGAATTGACGGTAGAACTATAGATTTTAATGTGATGGAAGAGCAGCCTGGTGATGAAGATCCAGGTCAGTTTAGTTTCTTAGGCCAGTCAAAATTAGAAAAGCAAAGAAGCTGTTGGATTACCCACACTTCACAAGAAGTACACGACACCTTAAAAAAAGGTTTTGATCGCTCTCCCCTATTCAATGGTGCTATTCGTGGAACGGGACCAAGATATTGTCCGTCAATCGAGGATAAAATTGACCGATTTGCTGAGAAAAACTCCCACCAAATCTTTGTTGAACCCGAGGGTTGGAACACCGTAGAGGTATATGTAAATGGATTCTCTACAAGCTTGCCGGTAGAAGTACAGTACGAGGCGTTGCACAAAGTAAGAGGCTTTGAAAACGCGAAGTTCTTCCGCCCAGGCTATGCTATTGAATACGATTACTTCCCTCCTACGCAGTTAAAGCATACACTGGAAACGAAGCTAGTAAGTGGTTTGTATTTTGCGGGTCAGATTAACGGTACGACGGGCTATGAAGAGGCGGCATGTCAAGGTTTGATGGCCGGTGTAAATGCGGTGCGTGCAGTGCGCGGAGAATCACCATTTATTCTAGGTAGAAACGATGCGTATATCGGAGTATTGATTGACGATCTCATCACAAAAGGCACTGAGGAACCGTATCGAATGTTTACCTCTCGTGCTGAATACAGATTGCTTTTAAGACAAGATAATGCTGACTTACGATTGACTTCATTGGGGTATGAAATAGGTCTCGCTGGCGAGCAAAGAAAGAAGTTGCTTGAGGAAAAAATTGAGCTTATTGGTTTAGGCAAAGCTGCTCTAGACAAGAGTTTGCCGTTGGAAAAGATAAATACGGTTTTAACCGCTCAAGAAGAAAAGCCAGCTAAAGAGAAAACCAAGACGAATAAATTGGTTGCTCGACCTAACATCAAGCTTGAGAATTTTGAGCCGTATTATTCGGGAGAATCTTGGTGGACAGACGAGGTTGTTGAACAACTAGAAATTGATATTAAGTACGGCGGTTACATTGCGCGCGAAGAGGAAAATGTCGCAAAGATGAAGCGCTTGAACGATAAGGAAATCCCTGAAAACTTTGATTACTACAAGGTAAAAGGTCTTAGTTTTGAGGGAAGAGATAAGTTAGACGCTATTCGTCCAGCGACCATCGCACAGGCCAGCCGCATTAGCGGAATTAGCCAGAGCGATATTCACGTGTTGCTCGTTTACATGGGACGATAAATCCAGCACCTAATTACGCTATGAGAGAAGAGTTGAAACATTGTCCTGTATGTGAGGCCACGTCGATTGAAGAGGTGGTCAGTACCGTAGATTATTCTACAAGCAAGGAAGCATTCACGGTTCATAAATGTACAGAGTGTTCACATTTGTTTACGAGCCCTAGGGTGGTTGAAACTGAGATTGGACCGTATTACGATAATCCAAATTACATCAGCCACACGAATGAGAACAAGAGTCTTTTCGGACAAGTATATCAGGTGCTTCGTGGCGTTAATTTGAGAAGAAAACTCTCCTACGTGAATGCGGTTTTTACTGGTCAAGGCACTGTTTTAGATTATGGTTGTGGCACGGGCCAATTCTTAGAAACCCTAGTACAAAGCGGAAAAAACGCGGTTGGTGTTGAAATTAATAAAAATGCTCGTGCTGCTGCTCAATCTTACGGCTCTGTTAGTGCCTCTATTGAGGGTGTAGAAAAAGGCGTAGAGGTCATTACGATGTGGCATGTTTTGGAGCACATCTATGATCTGAACGGATTACTCTCAAGCTTCAAAGAAAGACTACTTCCTGGGGGTCATCTCATTATTGCGGTTCCGAACCCGGACAGTCATGATGCCGAGCATTATGGTAAACATTGGGCAGCTTGGGATGTGCCTATTCACGTCCACCATTTCACAGAGGCAAGCGTTTCTAAGCTATTGGGCAACCATGGTTTTGACTTGCAAAAAATCATCCCAATGAATATGGACAGCTACTACATCTCGTTACTATCCGAGCAATACAAGAGCGGCACAGAAAACAAAACCCTAGGTCACTGGATAAAGGCGCTATATAGAGGTTTTGTGAGCAATCTGAAAGCCGGCAAAACCAATACAAGCTCAAAGATTTACGTCTTTAAACTAGCCTAGTTTATTGTCCTCTAAATGCGCGGTGCAGTTGGTAACTCGCGTGTGTGAGCGAGGTTTTTAAATGGATGTTTCGCTCTAAATCCCTGAGACAGGATCCCAACGTTTTGGTAATCAATTGGGCACCGGCAGGAACCACGGCAGTGCTGAGTTTCTGAACGTTTATGGCGCCTAAATCTGTAGCTGAAGAATCTGTGGCTTGTACATTGTGGTAATAGCCACGTTCAAGGAAGTGCATAGATCTGGTGATCAAAGTTTTTACTGCCTCTTTAGGAAGTGCCGCCAATTCATTTACAACACCTGTTATCTCTACAGGAGCTCCTTTGTAGCAGGTGCGCATCCAGTGGGCAAAGAGTTCTATTTGAGTGGTACTTGGATCATTTTTCGCTGTGATAGCCGCACCAAGATTTGGTGCAAACACCATATTCAAAAGCGCCTTTAAGTTTTCAGCTTCTCCACTAAAGTGCTGTTCAAAGGCATCTGCCGTTAAGGGTTTACAGTGCCACGGTGCACAACGCGAAAGAATGGTGGATAGCAACCTTCCTTTGTTGTGTGTAACAAAGATGATGTAGGTATTGTCTAGAGGCTCCTCGATAAGCTTCAAGAGCTTGTTTGATGCACTTACTTTGATGGCTTCAGGCATCCACAACAGCAACACCCTATTTTTTCCTTCAGCTGCTGTGAGGCTTAGCTTGTGCTGCAGGTTTTGGATTTCCTTTACTGGAATTTGAAGCTGTTGGTTTTTGGTGGCAATGGTTTGTTGCCAGCTGTTCGGGTCGAGGAATGGATTCTCGAGAAAAGCCTGGCGGAATTGGACCAAAAAATCATCTGAAGTCCCTGTGGCGCCACCAGAGACTATGGGAAAGGTCAAATTCAGATCGGGATGCTCCAGTTTTGCAACCCGGTTACAACCACGGCATGTACCACATCCAGTTTCATTCTCACATAACAATAGCTTTGAAAGTTCTAAAGCCAACGGAAGGCCGTCCTCCCCTCGCCCGCTAGAGATAAGATTGGCGTGGTGCAGCTTTCCTGAGGAGGTTGCGTGTTTTATCTGCTCTAGCAGGCTGTTATTGTTATATGTTCTAACCATGGATGTTACCGTAGAATTTCGCTTAAATTAGCCGACCAATTCAACACTCAAAAATATATGAAAAGCTTCGACTTCTCAGGAAAGAATGTACTCATTCGTGTGGATTTCAATGTTCCACAAGACGAAAACCTAAATATCACAGACAACACTCGTATTAAAGCGGCACTTCCAACAATTATGAAAGTAGTTGAAGGCGGTGGTAAAGCAGTATTGATGAGCCATTTGGGCCGTCCAAAAGGAGAGCGTGTTGCTAAGCTTACTTTGTCTTCTTTGGTGGATGAGGTTAGTGCTTTGACTGGAACAAAGGTTCACTTCGCTGAAGATTGTATCGGTGATAAAGCTGCCGAGGCTATCGCAGCAGCATCGAACGGCGAGATCGTATTGTTAGAAAACCTGCGTTACTACAACGAGGAAACCTCAGGCGATAGAGAGTTTGCCGCATCACTAGCAGAGCTCGGAGATATTTACTTGAACGACGCCTTTGGAACGGCACACCGTGCACATGCATCAACGGCAATCATTGCTGAGTTCTTTGACGAAGAGAATAAAGGCTTCGGTTCGCTAATGAACGGCGAAGTAGAGAGCATTTCTAAAGCATTGGGAAGCGATAAGGCTTCAACTGTAGCCATTATTGGTGGCGCTAAGGTGAGCTCAAAAATTGGCGTAATTACCAACATGGTAGAGAACGTTGGCACTGTGGTAATTGGCGGTGGTATGGGCTTTACTTTCGTTAAGGCCATGGGCGGATCTGTAGGTACGTCACTTGTAGAGGACGACAAGCTCGATTTGGCTAATGAACTTATCGCAAAGGCGAAGGAGTTCGGTTGTAACCTGATGATTCCTGTAGACACATTGATCACCAAGGATTTTGCGGATTCTCCTGCGGAGCGTGTGTGTCCAATTGGTGAAATCCCAGAAGGATATATGGGTCTAGATAACGGTCCAGAGAGCATCACTAAAGTTGAGGCTGTATTGGCCGATGCAAAAACGATTATCTGGAACGGTCCTATGGGCGTGTTTGAATTTGAAAACTATGCCGGCGGAACAAAACGCGTTGCTGAGGCGATCGCTAAGAGCACCGCGAACGGCGCATTCTCTTTGATTGGCGGCGGCGATAGTGTTGCTGCAATCAATAAGTTTGGTTTTGCTGATAAGGTGAGCTATATCTCAACAGGTGGTGGCGCGATGCTAGAATTCTTGGAGGGTAAAGAGCTTCCAGGTGTTGCGGCGTTAAGCTAAATAGCCCGAGAGGATTTCA
>JAAXJR010000013.1:86356-119891 GCA_012269745.1 Flavobacteriales bacterium
GGTAAAGAGCTTCCAGGTGTTGCGGCGTTAAGCTAAATAGCCCGAGAGGATTTCACTGAAATCTACGAGAAACGGAAAGTATTGGGAATCCAGGATCCATTCCGGGTGCTGGAACCCCACTCCGTTCTTAGCCGTGGTATACGCATAGGTCAGTATAGTCAGCCATAAAATAGACTTCACTGCGCCAAAGACACCTCCTAGTATGCGGTTGATTCCCCCAAGAAAGATGGTCTTGAGAATCTTGTCCACAAGGTTCCCTAATAACATTACCGCGCTGTAGACGATAATGAACACTATGATGTAGGCGACGGTCGGTAGGTAATCAAATTCAAAATATCTACTTAAAAGTGCTGTTGCGTTGTCATGATAGACGAATGAAATGATCACAGCGAGCAAAACAGCGGCGATTCCGGCGATTTCTTTTACAAAGCCTTTCCATATACCTTTGACAACAAGAAACGCTGTAAAAAGCAAGATAATGAGGTCTAATCCTTTCATAGAAGCAAAATAGTGAGAAGCGAAGAATTAAAAGCCGATTGGCACAACCTTCTGGATAAACTTTCCCACCAGTTCCCTGGCGATGGGGATATAGATTTGGACGGTGTGCTATTGCTCATAGGCACCCAAGAGCTTCAGATGGGCTATATCAAGATGAAGAAGGACGTGAAAATCAATGTGCTTCATGTTGCCATTTGTACAGTCCTAGAGCCTTATGGCTATTACGAGTTTGAGAAACGTGACGACGATGGTTGGCCACATTTTAAAGCGCTAAAGCCGTTGCCGACGTTGAAGGCCGGAGAACAGGCCATTCTGATGAAACAAGCCGTAGTCAATTACTTTAAGTCCAACGGATATATTTAGAAAAAGAAACCCCCGAGCCGCAGGCTCGGGGGTTTTTATTTGAATTGGTCCAGGGTATTAACAACCTGGATCTGAAGGATCGTAAGGAAGTAGAATGATAGAAGTTTCTACCGTTTCGTTCGCCTCAAGCTTCACAAAACCACAACCAATGTGTGTGTATGGGTTACCGCCACGCGTACCCAAGATTTTAAACACAGCTTCGTAGTCGTATTCAAACTCAACCATTCCGTCGAGGCCTGTTGTGTCTACCATATATGCTTCTTCGCGATGTCCAGGAACATCAACCGACGCTTCTACCACAACGTTTTGAATGGCCACACCGTCCGGATTAGTTACCTTAATTCTGAATGCATAAGTAGGGTTATCTATGCGACAACCGGTAAACAACATTGCGCTCAACGCAAATAGGAAAACAATCTTCTTCATTATTCTACACAACCATTAGGGTCTCCGATAGGGTAAAGTACAACATTTACGTCAATTGTCTCCCCTCTTACTAATCTTACGTAGTTACAACCCTCGTAAACCATTTTCCACGCTTTGATATCGTGGTACGCCTCGAAGCCCGATTTGAATACTACTTGACCGCTCACATCGGTGAAATTATACCACTCGGTAGAGTTTTGAATTGGGGTAAACATCTTTACTGCGGCGTTCTGTACAGGAATGCCTTCCTCGCTCGTTACCGTAACGCGGACGAAGTATTCAGTTGCCTCTTCTTCACATGAAGAAAAAGTAACTGCAACTAGTAATAAAAGAAATAAGCGTTTCATGCTTGTAATTCAGTAATTTCGCCAAATCTACAACAAACGAATCGTATTAGACTAGGCAGTTATGCTTGAAAATGTTCAAAACCTCCGCGACCAGATTGAATCTATCTCCTTGACTAACAAAGAGGAGGCAGAACAGTTTAGACTTCAATTCTTAAGCAAAAAAGGGGCCATCCAAGACTTGTTCAAAGAGTTTAGGAACGTTCCTGCAGACCAGAAGAAGGCCTTTGGTGCGGCTTTGAATGAATTAAAGCAATTGGCAGAAGGCAAGCACAAGGAAGCTCTTGAAGGCCTAGAAAGCGCTGCTGCTACTGGAGTAAACGGCGATATCACCCGCCCAGGCATTCCATTTGAAATGGGATCCATCCACCCAATCAATGCGATTAAGGACGAGATTGTAGATATTTTCAAACGCATCGGTTTCAATGTAAGTGTAGGTCCTGAAGTAGAGGACGATTGGCACAACTTTACGGCGCTAAACTTCCCTGAAGAGCACCCTGCGCGCGACATGCAAGACACTTTCTTTGTGCAAAGAAACCCGGACTGGGCACTCCGCACACACACTTCTTCTGTGCAGGTGCGCGCCATGGAAAGCAGCACCCCTCCTATCCGTACTATTAGTCCAGGACGTGTGTTTAGAAATGAGGCGATTAGCGCAAGAAGTCACTGTATTTTCCACCAGATTGAGGGTCTTTACATTGACAAGAATGTAAGCTTCGCTGATCTGAAGCAAGTACTTATGTACTTCGCTGAGGAATTCTTTGGCAACGCGAAGATTAGAATGCGTCCGTCTTACTTCCCTTTTACTGAGCCTAGTGCTGAGGTAGATGTTTGGTGGGGTCTAGAAACAGAGATTGACCACAAGATCACTAAAGGCACTGGGTGGCTTGAAGTGATGGGTTGCGGTATGGTTGATCCCAATGTTCTAAAGGCAAGCGGTATCGACCCTGAGGTGTATTCTGGCTATGCTTTTGGTATGGGAATAGAGCGTATAGCCATGAACCGTTATCAGATTCCAGACATTCGTTTATTCACAGAAAACGACAAGCGCTTCTTAGAGCAGTTTAAAACAGGCGTTTAAGGTCGCGGGTAATAGATGGCGTCAATTTTATGGGCCAACTGATGATCCTTGACGGTGATGGTATTCCCGGCATCGTGTGTTACAGTTCGCAGTAAAACCTTTGTGTATTGAATGGTGATATCGGGATGGTGATTGCTAAGCTCTGCAATCCTTCCTACTGCAATTACAAAGGCAATAGCCGCAGAAAAAGTAGGTAGCTCGAATTCTCTAGTCAGAAGACCACCGATGTTTTTCCAATTATGTTCGTAAGACTCTTGGGACATACTTAAAGATAAAAAAAAGCCCGCATTTTTAATGCGGGCTTTTGGTTGTTTTAATAAGTAGCCTCAAACTACACAGCTGCGATTTTCAGCATGTTAGTGAAGCCTTTTTCTTCGATAGGCATAGAAGCAATCTTAACCACAAGGTCATTTGTTTCTACGACACCGTTTTCTTTCAAGATGTTCTTGATATCGTCAAAGGTTTGATCGGTACTTTCCATACCATCGTAGTAGAACGCTTCAACACCCCATACAAGAGACATTTGGTTCATGATTTGACGGTTCGCAGTAAATACTACAATCTTGGTTTTAGGACGGTGTCCCGCAATCTTAAGCGCGGTGTATCCAGAGAAAGTCAATGTCAGAATAGCTGCAGCACCAACTTGGTCCGCAATTTTCGCTGCATTGTAACAGATGGTCTTCGTGATGTAGCGCTCATTTTTGATAGAAGGTGCATTTTCTGTAAGCGGCTTCACATCAAAGGTAGATTCTACGTGAGCAACGATGCTGGCCATGGTTTCTACAACTTTCGCAGGGAATTTACCTACTGAAGTTTCACCTGAAAGCATCACCGCATCGGCACCATCACATACAGAGTTAGCAACATCATTTACCTCGGCGCGTGTTGGGCTCTGGCTCTCAATCATGCTTTCCATCATCTGAGTAGCGATGATACAAGGCTTGGCTTTGATATGACATTTTTCGACGATCATCTTCTGTACCATCGGTACTGAAGAATAAGGAATTTCAACCCCAAGGTCACCACGAGCCACCATGATGGCGTCTGTAGCATCGATGATTTGGTCGATATCAACTACGGCCTCTGGCTTTTCAATCTTAGAAACAATCTTCGCGTAGCTGCCAAATTCTTCGATAATTGTGCGCAATTCTTTCACGTCTTGAGCGTCGCGAACGAAGCTCAGTCCAATCCACTCAACACCTTCTTCCATTGCAACAACTACGTCTTCTAGGTCTTTAGGTGTCAAACAAGGCAAACTAACCTTGGTATTTGGAAGGTTTACTCCTTTCTTGCTTTTGAGCGGTCCACCTTGGATAACGCGAGTTACAACGGTGTCTTTTTTGTTGGTCTCAACAACCTCACACATAAGCTTACCGTCGTCCATAAGGATGCGCTCACCTGTGTTTACATCGCTAGGGAACTGCTCGTAGTTCATATAAACAAGCTCAGCAGTGCCATTTACTTTGTTTGTGGTGAAGGTAAGAGTGTCCCCTTCGTTAATTACAGCGCCTTCTTCTACATCACCGATACGAAGCTTAGGGCCTTGAAGGTCAGCCAAAACTGCGGTTTTGCAGTTGAATTCAGCGTTGATTTCTTTGATCAGTCGAATAGTACGACGGTGTGTTTCGTGATCGCCATGAGAAAAGTTGACGCGAAATACGTTTACGCCAGCCTTAATCATTTCCATCATTACTTCCTTGTGCCATGAAGCTGGTCCAAGTGTAGCAACAATCTTAGTGTTGTTAGATGTTTCGGATCTCATATAAAAGATGTGTTTCAGTTTGTGTCAGTTGAGTGTGTGCCTCAAAATAGGAGGCTGTGGTGATTTTAGGATTGCGCTTAAGGGCCGATTCTAAATCGAATGCAAATTCGGCATTTTCTGCCATTAAAACGTAATCCCAATGTTTAATAGAAGGTAAAAGATGCTTCTCAGGAACGGTATTGTCGAAAAGGCTCATTTCTTGTGAAGCTTTTTGACGACTTCCGCTGCTTACGTTCATGATCATACAAAGGCCCTCACCTTTGTGATCTTTTCCGTCGAAAACGTTGTATTCCCAGACGCTTCCTTCCAATTCTACATCGGCAACTTTCGTTCTTGAAACGAGTTCAAGCTTGTAGAAATGGTTCAACCAATAAGCCAATTCATAGTCCTTTAATTCGCTACGGATACCGAGCGTACTAAAGTTCATTTTTTCGCCTTTGAGCGCATTTATGTGCTTCACCTTAGGCATTGGCAATGTGGTTTTGATAAAATTCTTTTGAAGCGGCTTCTTCTCCTTTTTTCTTCGAGCTCCCCTCTCCTTTAGCTACCAATTCATCTTCTATATACAAACCCATGATGAACGTGCTGTTGTGCTGTTCGCCCATGCGGTCTATTTCTTCGAATTTGAAGTTGGTTTTTTCTGCTTGGAAGTGTTCAATGACTTCGCTCTTGTAGTTCAGCGCCGTTTCTTCAAGGTTATCACAGGAGAGAAATGGGTCAACGATGCACTTTGTTACAAAATGCTCAGTACGACGCATACCGTGGTCTAGATACATGGCGCCAACGATGGCTTCAAGAGCGTCACCATATATACTTTCGCTATGGTTCCCTTTCAAATTGGCCACCACCAGGTTAGGAATTCCTAGAGTGTCAGCAACGCTGTTGAGGTTGTTTCGCGAGACAATCTTGCTGCGAAGCTTCGTCAAATGACCTTCATCATCTGTGGGAAAGCGGTAGAAGAGAATGTCTGCAACGATGAGGTCGATGACAGCATCGCCCAAAAATTCAAGGCGCTCATTGTTGCGCTCCCCCTTCTTTTTTCTGAATGGGTAGGCGCTTGCATGACGCAACGCGAGTTTATACAAAGCAGCTTCCTTAGGCCAATACCCAATGACTTCTTTGATGTTTTTATCAAAAGAAGAGCGTTTTAGGAATGGAAATAAGCGTGCTTTGCTTTGACTCATCTACGTTTCTATTCGGCCTTTTTGAAAAGTACAGAAGCATTGTGACCTCCAAAACCGAAGGTGTTACTCAATGCAGCGCGCACTTCTCTTTCCTGAGCCGAATGGAAAGTAAAGTTGAGTTTAGGATCAAGATTTTCGTCGTCCGTAAAGTGGTTGATTGTTGGAGGAATCATGTTCGTGTAACAAGACATGATTGCCGCCATCGCCTCAACTGCTCCCGCTGCACCCAAAAGGTGACCGGTCATACTTTTCGTAGAAGAAATGTTCAGATTGTAAGCGTGATCGCCAAATACCTGCTGGATTGCTTTTGTCTCTGCAATATCTCCAAGAGGAGTAGAGGTACCGTGAACGTTTACGTAATCCACCTCATCAGGGCTCATTCCCGCATCTTCGATAGCGTTAGCCATTACGTTGCGCGCACCAAGACCTTCTGGATGTGGAGCTGTCAAGTGGTGAGCATCAGCGCTAAGGCCGCCACCAACCATCTCGGCATAAATTTTCGCACCGCGTGCTTTCGCGTGCTCGTACTCTTCAAGGATGATACCTGCACCACCTTCTCCCATAACGAAACCATCGCGTTCTGCGTCGAATGGACGAGAAGCAGTCATAGGATCATCGTTGCGAGTAGAAAGTGCATTCATTGCATTGAAACCTCCCATACCCACTGGGTTAATAGCAGCTTCTGATCCGCCTGTAACCACAACATCAGCCTTACCTAGACGAATGAGGTTGAACGAATCAATCAATGCATTTGTAGAAGACGCACACGCACTAACAGTGGTGTAGTTTGGTCCGCGAAGACCGTGCATCATAGAAATTCTCCCAGGGGTGATATCTGAAATCATCATTGGGATTAAGAATGGGTTGAAGCGCGGGTTAAGGTCGTTATCAACGAAGCCCTTCACCTGATCATAGAATGTATCGATACCACCGATACCTGATCCCCATACGACCCCGATACGATCGAGGTTTTCTGTTTCCAAATCCAACCCGGAATCGGCAATGGCTTCATTAGCCACTACCACTCCGAATTGTGTGAATCGATCCATACGACGTGCTTCCTTGCGGTCGAGCAAGTCGTTGGGTACAAAGTCTTTTACCTCACACGCAAAGTGTGTTTTAAACAAAGACGCATCGAACCTAGTAATAGGACCGGCGCCAGATTTTCCTGCAAGCAGGTTTTTCCAAGTTTCCTCGGCGGTATTACCCACTGGGGTAAGCGCGCCCAAACCTGTGACAACTACGCGTTTAAGGCTCATAAAAAAGACTTTAGCTTATGCTTTTGCTTCTTCGATGTACGAAATAGCTTGACCTACAGTACCGATGTTTTCTGCTTGATCGTCTGGGATTTGAATATCGAACTCTTTTTCGAATTCCATGATCAATTCCACAGTGTCAAGAGAATCTGCACCTAGATCGTTTGTGAAGCTTGCTTCAGTGTTTACTTCGTTTTCGTCAACTCCTAGTTTGTCAACGATAATCGCTGTTACTTTTGCTGAAATGTCAGACATGATTAGTTTGTTTTATTAATCAAGCACAAAGAAAATAAAACTTTAGTTATCCTCTGCAGCCCGAAAGTAGAGTTAACTTTGGGCTTTCAATAAGAAAAATCAATGCTCAGAATAGCTGTATTAGCCTCAGGTTCAGGAAGTAACGCGGAAGAAATCTACCATTATTTCGAGAGTCACGATTTAGCTCGTGTAGAAATGATAGTTACTAACAACACGAAAGCGGGCGTAATTGATCGATTTTCGGGCAAAAAAGTTTCAATTCGCACCTTTGACCCTGCCACAGAATCTGATGCGGTTTTGGGCGAATTAACACAAGGGGCAGACATGGTCATTCTCGCCGGTTATTTGAAAATGATTCCTAAATCTTGGACCCGGGCATTTAACGGCCGAATGCTGAACATTCACCCAGCCCTTTTGCCAAAGTTTGGTGGTAAGGGAATGTATGGGAAGCGTGTACACAAGGCAGTGAGCGAGGCTGGTGAAACAGAAAGCGGTATTACCATCCACTTGGTGAACGAACATTACGACGAGGGCGCCATTGTGGCTCAGTTCGCAGTGGACATTGAGCCGGGTGAGCGTCCGGAATTGATCGAAGAAAAAGTAAGAGCACTGGAACTGGAATACTATGCACCGACTATTGAACGTTGGATAGAGAACCTAATTCTAAGCCAATGAGAGTAACCATATATACCGACGGTGCCGCGAGCGGAAACCCAGGACCGGGCGGATACGGTGTCGTATTAGAAAGCAGCGCTGGTCATCGCAAAGAGCTAAGCGGCGGTTTTCGCAGAACCACAAACAATAGAATGGAACTTCTCGCGGTTATAGTTGGTTTAAAGGAACTCAAGAGCACCGAAGTTGCGGTCACTGTTGTGAGCGATAGCAAGTATGTGGTGGACGCCATTAATAAAGGATGGCTTAGGTCTTGGGTGAAGAAGGGCTTCAAGGACAAAAAGAACCCCGATCTGTGGCGTTTGATTATTCCTTTATTAGACAAATACAATCCCACCTTTCAATGGGTCAAAGGCCACAACAATCACCCGCAGAATGAACGTTGTGATGCCTTAGCTGTGCAAGCTAGCAAGCAACCTTCACTTCCAGCGGATACAGGTTACGAAAGCAGTCTTTAAAATTTGATAAAGTTCTGTGGGTCGATCGGAGCACCTTCGTACCACAGTTCGAAATGAAGGTGAGGCCCTGTAGAGTTCTCGCCGCTATTGCCAATGATTGCGATAGCCTCCCCACTGCGCACAAATTCACCCACCTCTTTAAGCAGGGCACTGTTGTGTTTGTAGGCGCTTAGTAAGTTGTTTTCGTGCTGAACGATGATGATGTTGCCGGTTTCACTGGTCCAATCGGCAAAGACAACGGTGCCTTCGTAACAGCTTTTGATAGGCGTGTTGGCCGCCGCTGCGATATCTACAGCGTAGTGATTCGTTGCGTTATCAAAGTCGCTCGTGATAATGCCTTCCAAGGGCGAAATGAGTTGTGGGATGCCTATTTCCGCTCCGCTTTGATTCAAAGTGAACGCGTTTTCTTCTTCGACCCATTCACGGAACGCACTGTCTTGCGGACTTGGGTTTGAAAGATTTACCTCGGTTGGATTAGCACTGGTGTCCGATTCCAATTCCAACATCACTGTATCAATAACTTCTCCCTGAAGGATGCGTTGTACCCCTTGGATATAACGTTCGTTTCTGTCGAGAGCGGCAGTTAAGCTATCTGTGGTCAACGCAAGTTCAATGGCCTCTCTCCGAAGTTTCGATGATGCATATCCAGGGATCAATTCCTTTAGAGGCGTAAAGGCAATGACCGTTGTAGTCAGTGCAATAGTGCTGACGATGGTTATGACCGAGAAGACAAAGATGTTGAGCGGACTCAATTTCAAGGTCAAGAGCTCCTCAAACGTATCATCGTTTAGGATTACGAAGCGGAATTTGTTCCTCCACCGCTGTACTCTAGTCTCGTTTTTTGAATCTTTTGCCATTCTTCTGACAAATATCGCACTCTGAATTTCTCTCGTGGTATGAAATAAAATAATTTTAGCACGTTATTAGACCTATGCATCATATCCGTCCAATTCTTCTTTCACTCACCGTGCTATTCCTAGCGGGGTGTTCTACGACGAAGGATAAATGGGTGAATAGGAAGTACCACGAGACTACTGCGCATTACAACGCCTACTTCAACGGCATGGAAGCATTCGACGAGGCAGTCGATGGTTTCGAAAAGACTGAAGAGTTGAATTTCGAAGAGGTCCTCCCACTTTATTATTGGCCGGACGAAAAGCAGGCTACGTCTCTTTTTGCAAAAATGGATCGCGCCCTTGAAAAGAGCGCGAAAGTGATCAAAGGGCACAGCATGGTTTTCTCAGGAAGGCAAAAGAACCCATATGTGGTGAAGGCTTACTTGCTCATTGCACGCAGTAGGTTTTATAAGCATGAATTTATTCAGACGCTTGAAGCCTCGAGCTATATAGTGGACCAATTCAGTGGTCTTGACATGGCTGAAGAGGAAGTCTTTTGGGCAAAGCTCCTAGCCGCGCAAACCCACATTCGCATGGGCAATGCATTTGCTGCGGAGGGGTTGCTTGATGAGATTTATACGAAGAAACTGCCAAAAGATAGACTTCACGCTGCTCAAAAGGGGTATGCTTTTTATCACTTTGAGGAAGGCAATATCGCGGAAGCACAGAATTGGCTGGAGGCGGCTTTTGGATCGGCAGGAAATAAGGAAGAAAAGGTTCGATTGGCCTATATCAATGCACAACTGCTTGCCAAGCTCGGTATGGGCTATGAGAGTGCGCTGGCCTACGAGCAAGTATTGGATCTGCATCCGAATAATTACGACATCACTTTCTCCGCGCAGATCAAGCGTGCTGAGAATTTTGACGTGTACATGGAGGACATTGCCGTCATCGAGAAGGAGCTGCGCAAGATGCTCAAGGACGATAAAAACATTGCGTATCGCGATCAGATTTACTACGTGTGGGCCCTGAAGGAATTGGACCTAGAGCATTACCCAGAGGGCGAAAATTTGTTGCGCCAGTCCATTGCCTCTTCAGTAAACAACCCGAAGCAAAAGGGAAAAAGTTACCTGAGATTGGCTGATGTAGAATTTGATTTTAGGGAATTCGTTGCTGCCAAGGGGTTCTATGATAGTGCTTTGGCTGTGTTGCCTCCAGGGTATCCAGGTACGGATACGCTGCAAGAGCGGGTTGAGGTTTTGGATGAATTGGTAGTGCATTACAATGAGGTCAAATTGCAAGACAGCCTTCAAGCGATGTACGGTATGAGCGAGCAGGCCTTACGTAAAAAGTTTGAGGATTTCATTGAAGAGAAGAAAGCTAGAGAAGCTGAAGCGGCACGTCGCGCCGAGATTGCCGCACTAAATGCGGCACAAAACGCAGCTTTAGCAGATGCCGGCCCAGTTGCTGGACAAGGTTCAGGCAAGTGGTATTTTTACAACCCTACAGTTCGCTCCTCGGGTTTGGCGGCGTTTAAAAGGACTTGGGGTGACCGGGTGTTGGAGGATCATTGGCGCCAGAAAGACAAACCCGTGGACGGTTTTGGCGATGTTGATCTCGCAGCAGATGACCAAGATTCTACTGCTGAGGGAGAGGTGCTCCTGCCGACCAATGATAATGCAGTTGAGTATTATTTGGCACGCGTGCTGAAGGACGAGAATGATCTTAAGGAAAGCCTAAGGAAAGAAGCATTGGCCTTGGCAGAATTAGGCTTCGTGTATAAAGACGGGCTAGGTGATTTTGATGCCGCAGAGGATACGTGGGGTCGTTACCTCAAGGAATTCACTTCTGCGCCATCGACCGCCAAGGTGTGGTACGGTAAGTATTTGTTGCACGGAGAGTTGGAGGAATCTGATGAGCGAGCTGCCGCTAAGGAAGAGTTGTTGTCCAATTTCGCTGATAGTCCCTACGCAGCTCTAGTTCGCGGTGATGCCAAGGGCCCAGAGATCCCAGAAGCCGAGCAACTGGCCTACAACACAGCCTTTGAAGCCTACACAAAAGGCAATTCTAAGTCCGCCGACCGAGCCATTAGTGATTTCAAAATAACCTATAGCCAAAGTATGCTCTTACCCAAAGTTGCCTTGTTGGAAGCGTATGTTTTAGGATTGCAGGAGAAGGGCGATGAAGTGGTTGCCCAATTAAAATTGGTCACGAAAGATCACGCAGGAACTGAAGAGGCTGCAAGAGCTGCCCAAATTTTGGCGTTGCTGCAAGATGAAAACAAAGGCAGCGAAGACACTAAGGGCATAGGTGATCTCAAAGTCCGCAAGGTGAAGTTCGACGACCAGCCGAATGCCCCGCATAAAATTGTTTTTGCAATTCCAGCGAAAAACGCGGATATCAACAATCTAAGAAATGCACTTGCGGACTTTAACAAGGAAAATTTTAAGTTCGACAACCTGCGCATTCAGAACATCTTCTACGATCAAAACACGCAGCTTGTAATTATTAGTGGATTGCGTACCAAAGCGAAAGCGGTAGTTTGGCTAAACAGCTACGAATCACAAGGTTCTCAGATCAAACAATACTATCCGATTGGCCTAAGTGAGGTTTTTTACATAAATAATCCGAACTTTGGCAAAGTGTACCGCGATAAGGTACTTAAGGATTACATTCAATATTTTAAGGAGCAATGATTTCATCACCGAAGAAAAACCCAGAACAAGCCCAAGCCTCAAACAGAATTCTAGTAGGAACCTCTATTCAAGGCGACGTTCAAACGGACGGGGATATTCGCGTGGATGGGACCATCAAAGGCAACATGAAGGTCAGCGGCAAATTAGTAGTTGGTCAGCATGGTACAGTTGAAGGAGAAGTAGAGTGTAAGAATGCATCTATTGCGGGTAGTCTAAAAGGTATCCTGAAAGTAGCTTCAACGCTTTCATTATCTGCCACTGCAAAAGTGGAAGGCAACGTTCAGACAGAAAAACTATCCGTGGAGCCTGGCGCTTCAATCAACGGTTCTGTTAGCATGGGCACCGTAATGAAAAAGGTGGGCGAAGCAGGAGCAGATGCTTCCAAAACTGCCTAACCATTCTCCGTGGCCGATTCTTCAGATAAGAACGATCGAAAGTTTTTGCGATTTGCTTCCGTAGGGATCCAAATGGCAGTACTCATATATGCCGGTTCAGAGCTCGGTAAGTATTTGGATGCGAAATATCCTTCGGACAAGAATTGGTACACCATTGCCTGTGTGATGGCGGCGGTAGGCATCTCATTTTATCAACTGATCAAGGAATTGCCCAAGGAATAATGGAAGTCAAAAAAGCTCTTCCTTTCTATTTCACTCTTGTAATAAGCGCCCTGGCAGCACTATTCGCCCAAGCACACCTCTCGCAGCTTCCTGTCGAGGGAATCTTAGTCAAAACGTATGTTCTAAACCATCTATTGGCGGCCATCGTTTTTACCGTCTTATACCGATTGCGCAAAAAACATATAGAAAAGCTGGGGTTCATTTTTTTGGCTGGAACAGGACTGAAGTTTTTAGCCTTCTTTCTCTTTGTCTACCCCACTTTTCATGCAGACGGAAGCCTCGATCGAAATGAGTTTGTACTCTTCTTTGTGCCTTATGCCATTTCCACTGGGGTGGAGGTCGTCTTTTTAGCTCGGATTTTGAACCGCGAGTAGCCCTGGTTTTTGTGTGATATAAGTCACTATAAAGCAGTTGTTTAGTCTCCTTTGAGTGACTGCGTTGCACACCTCTGTGGATATCTATAAATAAATAGCACCTTTTCTTTTAGGTCATCAAGATTGTTCATTAGTTTTGCACCGATTTTAAGCCGCTAAAATTCCGGAAACGGGAAACGCAAAAATTGTATGATTTCTAAGTTTACTGCCTTTTCAGCCTTCGTAGGCTTAATGTTCTTCTCAGCACCAGCGGCAGCTCAAGACCACGGTCATGAGGATGCGCACCAAGAAGAAGTTCACCACGACGACGCACATCATGAAGATGCCCACGCTGTAGAAATGCACGCAGAGGATGCACACGGCGCCCATGCTGATCACTCAGAAGGCCATGGTCACGGCGAATTCGTACCTGCATCAGATACAGAAGGCAGAAAATCAGTGGTAAAAGAAACTGTTGAGCACCACCTTGCAGATTCTTACGAATTTCACATTGTTGGTCCTGTAGGTTTTCCATTACCAGTAATTCTGTACGATAACGGTCTTAAAGTTTTCTCATCAGCGAAGTTCCATCACGGTGAATCTGTGGCGGAGGTTGATGGTCAGTACTATATGGTACACCACAGCAAAATCTACAAGACGGATGCGGAAGGTACCATCACTTACGATGAGCACCACCACCCAACAAACGAAAAGCCACTAGACTTCTCAATCACCAAGAACGTGTTCATGATCATTTTCATGGCGGTGTTTATGTTCTTCTTGTTTAGAGGAGTTGCAAAAACATATAAGAACAGTTTGGTGCCAAGCAAAGCAGGTCGATTCCTCGAGCCGCTTATCGTTTTCATTCGCGACGAGATTGCCATTCCAAACATTGGCGAAAAGCACTATAAGCGTTACATGAGCTTCTTGCTCACTATTTTCTTCTTCATCTGGTTTTTGAACTTGGCAGGTATGACGCCGCTAGGGGTAAACGTTACTGGTAACATTGCCGTGACTGTTTCTTTGGCCTTGATGACTTTCTTCATCACCCAGTTTAGTGGTAAGAAAGATTACTGGATGCACATCTTTTGGATGCCAGGTGTGCCAGTACTACTTCGTCCTGTTTTGGCGGTAATCGAATTGATTGGTTTGGTAGTTAAGCCATTCTCGTTGACCATTCGTCTTTACGCAAACATGCTAGCAGGTCACGTTGTAATTATGAGCATCCTCGGGTTGATCTACATTTTCGCTTCGTACACAGCTGCGATTCCGTTTACTGGATTGACATTATTCCTTTATGTCCTTGAGTTGTTAGTAGCAGCTTTGCAGGCATATATTTTCACCATGTTGGCGTCTCTGTACTTCGGTGCAGCCGTTGAAGAGCACGACCATCACTAATTAAGAGTATTAATTAAATTTTATATACTATGGAAATTCCAACTATTGTAGGTGCAGGCTTGATCGTTATCGGTGCTGGTATGGGTATCGGTAGAATCGGTGGTTCTGCAATGGAAGCTATCGGCCGTCAGCCAGAAGCTTCTGGTAAAATCCAAACAGCTATGATTATTGCTGCTGCACTTATCGAGGGTATCGGTTTCGCGGCACTTTTCGCAGCTTAAGACAACTAAGTAGGTAGGTGCAACGATTGGTTGCACCACCTATTTATTTCCTAATTATAGAATTTGATTGTAATCAAAGAGCATGGATAAGTTAATTAATGATTTTTCGATCGGGCTATTTTTCTGGCAGTCGCTAGTATTCCTTTTGTTGATCTTTTTGTTGAGAAGATACGCATGGAAGCCAATCTTGAACGCTGTTAACGAAAGAGAAGAGTCTATCGAAGGCGCTTTGAAAGCGGCAGAAGCGGCACGTGAAGAAATGAAAGCACTTCAGTCGAACAACGAAGCGATCATGAAGGAAGCTCGCGAAGAGCGAGAGCGCATCTTGAAAGAGGCACGCGACATGAAAAACACCATCGTTGCAGAAGCGAAGGAAACAGCTGTAGCGGAGGCTGAGAAAACAGTTGTTGCTGCTAAGGCTGCAATTGAAGCTGAAAAAGCTGCTGCTGTTGCTGAATTGAAGAATCAAGCTGCAGTATTGAGCATTGAGGTTGCTGAAAAAGTTTTGGGCCAAGAATTGAGCGCAGAAAACAAGCAAGCGGCAATGATCAGCAAGATGATTGACGAAGTTAAAATCAACTAAGAATAGGATATGAATTATCCAAGAGTTGCTTCCCGTTACAGTAAAGCGTTGCTTGAATTGGCCGTTGAGAAAAACGAGCTAGATCGAGTAAGCGCTGATGTGGCTACCTTGAAAGCGGCAGTATCTGGATCTAGAGATTTAGAGCTGTTGTTGGCAAGCCCTATTGTTAAAACGGACAAGAAACAAGCCATCCTTAATGAGGTTTTCAAGGGTGCGTTCTCTCCAATCTTTGAAGGGTTCGTGGCGTTGATCACTAAGAATGGTCGTGAGTCTATTTTGACGGCGATTTGCGACAAGTTTGAAAAGGATGTGCTAGAGCACAAAGGCATCGTTGAGGCTGAGGTAACAACCGCGGTTGCATTGGCGGATGCTGATAAAACGAAATTGGTTGAATCTCTTAAAGCTCAATTGGGTAAAGAGGTTGTACTAACAGAACACGTAGACGCTTCTACTATTGGTGGCATGAAGTTGTTTGTTGGCGGATACCAAATAGATAATACGGTTTCAGGTAAGCTTAGAGCTATGAGAAACCAGTTAATTGACACGACTTACGAGTCGAAACTTTAAGAAAAACAAAGCCTTAATATAAAGGATCATGGCAGAAGTAAATCCAGCTGAAATTTCAGCAATTCTCAAGCAACAACTCTCAGGGATGGCATCAGGTGCTGACCTTCAAGAGGTAGGTACTGTATTGGAAGTAGGTGATGGTATTGCACGCGCTTACGGCCTAACTAACGCACAGTCTGGTGAGTTGGTAGAATTTGAAAACGGTCAGAAAGGTATTGTATTGAACCTTGAAGAAGATAACGTAGGTATCGTATTGCTTGCGCCGTCTACTGATATCAAAGAGGGTTCTACAGTAAAGCGTACCAACACTATTGCATCTATTAACGTAGGTGAGGGAATGGTTGGTCGTGTAGTTGATACTCTAGGTAACCCAATCGATGGAAAGGGGCCTATCGAAGGTGAAACTTACGAGATGCCACTAGAGCGTAAAGCTCCTGGGGTAATCTACCGTCAGCCAGTAAACGAGCCAATGCAGACGGGTATTAAGTCAATTGATGCGATGATTCCTATCGGTCGTGGTCAGCGTGAGCTTATCATTGGTGACCGTCAAACTGGTAAGACTACAGTTGCTATCGATACCATCATCAACCAGAAAGAATTCTTCGACAAAGGCGAGCCAGTATACTGTATCTACGTTGCTGTAGGTCAGAAAGGTTCAACGGTTGCGGGTATCGCTAAGACGTTGGAAGATGCAGGTGCATTGCAGTACACGACTATCGTTGCAGCAAACGCATCTGATCCAGCTCCGATGCAGTTTTATGCACCATTTGCAGGTGCTGCGATCGGTGAGTACTTCCGTGATACAGGTCGTCCAGGTTTGATCATCTATGATGACCTTAGTAAGCAGGCTGTTGCTTACCGTGAGGTATCTCTACTACTACGTCGCCCACCGGGCCGTGAGGCATACCCAGGTGATGTATTCTACTTGCACTCAAGATTGCTAGAGCGTGCCGCGAAAGTGATCGCTGATGATACAATTGCTGCACAAATGAACGACCTACCTGAGTCTTTGAAAGGCAAGGTTAAAGGTGGTGGTTCGTTGACTGCTCTTCCTATTATCGAAACGCAAGCGGGTGACGTATCAGCTTACATTCCGACAAACGTAATTTCTATTACTGACGGTCAGATCTTCTTGGAGGCCGATTTGTTCAACTCAGGGGTACGTCCTGCGATTAACGTAGGTATCTCTGTATCGCGTGTAGGGGGTTCTGCTCAGATCAAGCCAATGAAGAAGGTATCTGGTACTTTGAAGCTTGACCAAGCACAGTACCGTGAGCTTGAAGCATTCGCGAAGTTCGGTTCTGACCTTGATGCTGCTACTATGGCAGTAATTAACAAGGGCGAGCGTAACGTAGAAATCTTGAAGCAAGGTGTAAATGCTCCTATGTCAGTAGCACACCAGGTGGCAATTATCTACGTAGGTACGAAGGGTAAATTGAACAAAGTACCTGTAAACAAGGTAAAAGCGTTCGAGGTAGCACTTATTGAGTACATGGAAGCAAACCAGAAAGCAGCGCTAGACAGCATTGCAGCAGGTAAGTGGACGGATGCGGAGATCTCTGCGATCGAAGCTTCAGTTGCTGAGGTTCTTCCAACGTACGAAGCATAAAAAGAAACTTAGCGCTGCGCCTTGACGCAGCGTCTAAACATTCCCAGATATGGCGAATTTAAAAGAGCTAAGAGTTAGAATTACTTCTATTGGCAGCACAATGAAGATCACTTCGGCAATGAAGATGGTAAGTGCAGCTAAGTTGAAGAAGGCGCAAGATGCTATCGTACAGATGCGTCCTTATGCTTCTAAATTGACAGAAATTCTACAAAAGGCTTCTTCTACACTGGATAGCAGCGAAAACGCTTATGGCGAAGATCGTGATACCAACCGCACACGTTTGGTTGTCATTACTTCAAACCGTGGTCTTTGTGGTGCATTTAACTCTAGCGTAGTGAAGAAAGCCAAAGCTTTCATGGCTGATAGTAACGATGACTTTAGCATTGTTGCCATCGGTAAGAAAGCGGGCGATGCATTTAAAAATGATGATCGTTTAGTTGAGCGCAACATTGAGTTGTGGGACAATATCAATTTTGATGCGGCTTCTGAGTATGCACAGAAATTGATGGACGGTTATTTAGCTGGCGAGTTCGACAAGGTTGTTTTGATTTACAACGCGTTCCGAAATGCTGCGGTGCAAGAGCCGACTGCGGAGCAGATGCTGCCTATATCAATTGATACTGAAGGCCCAGTAGATACTACAGAGTACATCTACGAACCAACGAAATCAGAGATTCTTGAAGATTTGATCCCTACTTCGTTGAAGACGCAGTTCTTCGCATCATTGCTTGATGCTAATGCTTCAGAGCACGGTGCACGTATGACAGCGATGCATAAAGCAACTGATAATGCAAAAGCGCTTCAGGGCGATCTTAAGTTGGAATACAACAAGGCACGTCAAGCGGCGATTACCAATGAAATCTTGGAAATTGTTGGTGGTGCAGACGCACTTGCTGGATAATAAAGAAAGCTTACACTTTTTAGTGATCCCCTTTTGCCCCGGCAGAAGGGGATTTTTGTTTTCTGTCTCCCTTGAGACTATTTTTCTTCTCTTAATGAGACGGCTCTTTTTTAGCTTAAATTGGTTGAACCATCCAATAATATCTAACAACCATGAGCCACTCGGAAATTCTAGAAAAGGAATTTATCAGTATAGCGGAACTAATGAAGCTCTTCGATATCTCGAGAGCTACCGCTCAACGTTTATTGAAGAAAGGGGAGGTTAGGAGCGAAAAGCTCGGAGGAAAGGTGATTATTCCTACTCGCCCACTACGCGAAAAATTTGCATAAAATTCTACGCGAGTATCGCCTCTAGTGAGGAAAACCCTAAATTCGGAGTATGCGTTTTCTAACCCTCCGAGTACGTACGTTTCTATTCATGATGCTGAATCTATTGTTAGCTTTTTTGCTGACAGGTGCGTTCAGTTTATTCCATTTCCAAGAGGAGACGGCAGATTACCATGTTGAGCGACTGGAGCGTAAGGAGAATGCCATTCTAAGTCACATTGATTATGTCGTATCTGGTCAGGACAGTCTTCCTCGTTCTATTAATGAGTGGCATGAAGTTTTTGCTGGACGAGTAAGCGAGATTGGGTCTATTCACAAGCTGGATATTGCCATTTACCATCCTAAAGGAGATTTGATAGCGGCATCAATCATGCAGCTGGAAAACACGGATGTTCTGCCGAATAGATTGAATGAGTTTCCGAAAGGAGGAAGAAGAGTACCGCTAGGGAGGAGTGTTGAAGACAGAGGCGATTTGCTCATTAGTACAAGTGAGATTATTACGCCAAGTAATGAGGTTATGCTTATTGTAAAGACGCTTTACCGCGTGGACCACTCGGCTATTCCTGAAGGGGATATTGAGTTTCTAAAGCAACTCGTTTTTGTTTACTTGTTCCTTTTACTTCTTGGAATTTTGCTGGCATTTGTACTTTCAAACTATATCAGTCAGAACATGAAGCGCGTCATTGAGCAATTGAAAAAGTTTCGATTGAATAAGTCGAATGAAAAGCTCGATTGGAAGTTCGACGATGAGATAGGCGAGTTAATACAGCAGTACAACGATATGGTAGATCAATTGGAGCAGACAGCCGTAGAATTGGCCACAAGTGAAAGAGAGAGCGCTTGGAAAGAAATGGCTCAGCAGGTCGCTCACGAGATTAAGAATCCATTGACACCTATGCGCTTAACGCTACAAATGATGGAGCGCGAAAAAGATATCGAAGAGGTTAGAGAAATGGCCGCCAACCTTCTAGAGGAGGTTGAGAACCTCACCCATATAGCTGAAGCTTTTTCGAGGTTTGCACAAATGCCCGGCTTGCAGCTCGAGCGTTACGATATATCCTACCAAACCAACAGGGCGGTAGGACTGTATGCCGATCGTGGAGTAAGCTTTATTTCTTCCGGCCCAGTGTATGCAAAAGTGGATAAGGAGCAGTGGTCTCGTATCATGCACAACCTAGTGAAGAATGCCATTCAGAGTGTTTCAGATGAGAGAGAGGCTGAGATAGTGGTTGCTGTAAATAAAGACAGTAAATACGCTCATATTAGGGTGAGGGACAATGGTGAAGGTATTCCAAAGGAAATGCAGGAGCGCGTCTTTGAGCCCAACTTTACCACGAAGAGCTCAGGTATGGGCCTTGGACTGGCGATGGTCAAAAACTTGATCGAGAACTTTGGCGGTAGCATCCGCTTTGAAACATCCTCTGAAGGGACAGAATTTATCATTGAATTACCTATCATAACTGAATAACATGGACCAATTCCAAAACCTCATCGTAGAGAAGAATGACGGTATTACTCTATTAGTATTGAACCGTCCAAAACAACTTAATGCCCTCAATAAAGACTTGCTTTGGGAGCTAAACGCCGCCTTTGAGACGCTTAGAGACGATGCTGATACCAAGGTGGTGATTCTCACGGGTTCCGGAGAGAAAGCCTTCGTTGCGGGTGCCGACATCAAGGAGTTTGCTTCATTTAATGGAGAGCAAGGAACTGAGCTCGCTAAGAACGGTCACATGACTGTATTCAACTTGATTGAAGAGTTTCCTAAACCTGTTATTGCTGCGGTCAATGGTTTTGCATTAGGCGGTGGACTAGAACTCGCTATGTCTGCTCACGTTCGCATTGCATCCGATAACGCCCGTATGGGTCTTCCCGAGACGTCTCTTGGTCTCATTCCCGGATATGGAGGAACACAACGCCTTCCTCAACTAATAGGCAAGGGAAGGGCCTTAGAAATGATTTTTAGCGCTAAGATGATTGATGCACAAACGGCATTGAATTACGGATTAGTCAATCAAGTAGTTCCTCAGGCTGAACTAATGGAGGCTGCTCAGAATATGGCAAAGTCCTTTATGAAAAATAGTATTGTCGCCATGGGTTATGCTATTGAAGCGGTGAATGCTGGTTTACTCGAAGGCTCAGTAGGCTATGACGTGGAAGTACAGGCTTTTGGCGATTGTTTCAATACCGAGGACTTTAAAGAAGGGACTACGGCATTCATTGAAAAGCGCAAACCAGATTTCCCAGGCGCATAATGTCAACACACTTTCTTGAGGTCCGTCAGCAGCAGCGAGTCGACGTTTTGGGTGAATTAAATGCAAACACCACGGACATTTGGCTTGCATTGCACGGTTATGGTCAGTTAGTAGAATATTTTCAAAGACATTTTAGAGAAAGTGTAAGCTCTTCAAGAGCCTTTGTCTTTCCACAAGGCGCACATAAGTTTTACCTTCAAGGCACCGAGGGTCGTGTCGGAGCCTCTTGGATGACCAAGGAAGATAGACTGACAGATATCGATAATCAACGCTTTTATTTGGACGAAGTGTGTAATTGGGCATCAAACCAAGCACCCAAAGCACGTTTCCATATGCTTGGATTCAGCCAAGGCGTGGCCACAGGAATGCGTTTCCTCGGGTACTCAAAAGTTACCTTTCACAGTTTGCTAGCTTGGGCAGGGAGTTGGCCGCCGGATCTCGATGAAAAGAGCCAATTAGCGACGAGAGCTTTGCACATGAGCGCATGGTTCGGGACAAAAGATCCATTCGTTGACGAAGCCAAAAAGCAAGAGCGAATAAAACATTACAAAGAAAACTATAGCATAGTCCCTGATGTGGGGACATATGAGGGCAAGCATACCTTCGATTCCAATATCTTAGCGAGCGAAATAGCCCGCTTAGAACAACTAACACTCAAACGATGACACACGAAATAGATCCTTGGATTACTAATGACGCGACCCTTTTCGGGATTTTGGCCGCTATGTTGGGCGGAATCTTTCTTACTGCGAAGAGCGAAAACCCGTTTTGGAAGAAATTCTACAAGTACATTCCCGCACTATTGTTGTGTTATTTCCTACCATCGTTATTGACCACATTTGAAATTATTGACCCAAAGCAGAGCCGTCTGTATTTTATGGCATCCCGCTACTTGCTGCCTGCAGCCCTTATTTTATTGACACTAAGCATAGATTTTGGAGAGGTAAAAAAGCTAGGCCCGAAAGCTTTAATCATGTTCTTTACAGGAACTGTAGGTGTCATCATCGGGGGTCCAATTTCAATTTTATTGTTTAGTGTTATTGCACCGGATATAATTGGTGCTAATCCTGAAGAGATTTGGCGTGGTATGACCACTGTCGCCGGTTCTTGGATTGGCGGTGGAGCAAATCAAGCAGCCATGAAGGAGGTCTTTGAAGTTAGTGAAGGCATCTTTTCGGCCATGGTTACTGTAGACGTTCTTGTAGCTGAGTTGTGGATGGCATTCTTGCTCATTGGTGTGGCCAAAGCAAAAAATATTGATGCAAGGTTTAAGGCGGATGCATCTTCTGTGCTAGCGCTTCAAGAGAAAATGGAAGCCTACACTGCGAGCATTTCTAAAATCCCAACATTTAACGACCTCATCTACATCTTGGCCATTGCTTTTGGAGCAACAGGCTTAGCTCATGGATTGAGTGATATTATTGCTCCATTCATTAGTGAAAACTACCCTGTACTTGCCAAATTTAGTCTGACCTCTGGATTCTTTTGGTTGGTGGTGATAGCCACCACTATAGGTATTGCATTGAGCTTTACGAAGGCTAGAAATTTAGAAGGAGTTGGAGCTTCGAAAGTAGGCTCAGTGTTTATCTACATACTTGTAGCAACCATAGGGATGAGCATGAACGTTATGGAGGTATTTGAAAACCCCGGCCTATTTGCAGTAGGTTTAGTGTGGATGTTTATCCACGTAGGTCTGATGTTTTTGGTGGCGAAGATTATTAAAGCCCCGTACTTCTTCTTGGCAGTTGGGTCTAAGGCAAATATTGGAGGGGCAGCCAGTGCTCCAGTGGTAGCTGCAGCCTTCCATCCAGCACTTGCTCCTGTGGGAGTTCTTTTGGCGGTTCTAGGCTATGCCTTGGGAACTTACGGCGCCTACATCTGTGGCCTCTTAATGCAAGGAGCAGCAGGTGTCTACTAAGGAAATAGATATTAAAAACGGGAGAGCCTTCCCTGAACCGTTTAGATTTTACCTGTTGATTGGTATTATCTGTATTTCCACTATAGCTGCTGGAGAATACATCGGTTTTGGCTTTTTACTCATTCCTATTCTTGGAATAACAGCAAGACGTGGTACTCAATTTAGGGGCGAGGAGTATCGCCGCTATTTTTCTGTTCTTGGACTCAAATTCGGATCTTGGGAACAGGTGAAAGAAGGAGAGGATCTAGTGCTTTTAGGCCTTCATATGAGTAGCCAATTCGGTTCGTACGGCGGTTTGCTTAGCACGAAAGAGGAAAAGGTATGGACGCTGTATCTTGTAGATTCAAAGCATAGAAATAAGCGTGATTTAGGCATTTCGCTTCACAAAGAAGAATTAACACAAAGAGCAATGGAGGTCGTTGCGAACTCCTCATTAGAATTGGTGCCGTATGCACCTGTAATTTCGCAGCAAACTCAGAGCAGAAAAAGACGATAACATGAGAAATTTATTTCTAGGACTTGCCTTGGGCATTTGCGCTCAGACTATGGCTCAAGAAGCACCGGCAGATGCAAAGGATGTAATCAAAGCTATCTACACAGAGGCTTTGGGTGAACAACAAGGCTACAATTGGCTGTATCACATTTGTACAGAAATAGGTCCACGTCCTAGCGGATCGGAAGCTTCGAATGAAGCAGCGCGATACACCATGCAAATGATGCTTAATGCGGGCGCTGATACGGCTTGGTTACAACCCGTAGAAGTTCCAAAATGGCACCGCGGAGACGAATGGTCGAAAGCGTACGCGGGAGGCGAGCCGGTTTCTCTTCCTACTACTGCATTAGGAGGTTCCGTTCCTACACCAATGGAAGGAGTGAAGGCAGAAGTTGTTGAGGTGGGTTCTTTCGAAGAACTTGAAGCGCTAGGAGAGGAAGGAATCAAAGGAAAAATAGTCTTCTACAATACCTACATGGACCACAGCTTGATTAGCACCTTTAACGCTTATGGCGGCGCTGTCAAGTACCGTTGGGCGGGTGCTATGGAAGCAGGCAAATATGGCGCTGTTGCTACAGTGATGCGCTCTGTCACCCTACTTCGCGATGATTTGCCCCACACAGGTGCAATGAGCTATGGAGATAGCGAGGTGAAGGTGCCTTCGGCTGCGATTTCTTGGCAGGCAGCAGATAAGCTGAGCACTATGTTGGAAGGCGGAAAGGTCGAATTAGAACTGTATTTGGACTGTGGCGTACAAGGGACAGCCACGAACTACAACATGATTGCAGATTTCAGAGGAAGTGAAAAGCCAGAGGAGATTATGCTTGTAGGTGGCCACATTGACTCTTGGGATTTGGGACAGGGAGCGCAAGATGACGGCGCTGGATGTGCACATGCTATGCAGGTGCCGAACCTTATGCGTAAGGCCGGTTATCAGAACAAGAGAACGGTTCGTGTGGTCCTTTGGGCAAACGAGGAATTTGGATTAGATGGCGCGAAGGAATACGCTCGTTGGGCCAAGGAAAACGGAGTGCATCACTGGGTGGCTATGGAAAGCGACGGAGGCGGAGATGTCCCTAGAGGCTTCGGTATTGGTGCAGATGATACTCGTATTGAGCAAGTAAGAACGTTTAAGAGCTTGTTGAGCCCATATGGTCTTCATGTCTTTGCAAAGGGGGGCGGTGGAGCCGATTTAAGCCCGCTGCGCGGCTACGACAACTTCTTTATTGGATACCGTCCAGAGAGTCAGCGGTACTTTGATTTTCACCATAGCGCGCGTGATAATATAGATGCCATTCACCCACGAAGCTTAGAAATGGGTGCGGCTTCAATGAGTGCGTTATATTACTTATTAGACAACTTAGACTAACAACACCTAAACTGCTGTGAATCATAAATTTGAAAAAGATGCGTGGTCTGTTTTGGCCAAATCAGCCAAAAACTTTGGCTTTGTAGCGACCGCTCAGGACACGGACAACTATGCTCGACTTTGGTCGAGGGATAGTGCCATAGCATCTTTGGCGGTTTTGTCGCACGGTTACCAAGCGCTTTACCCTACAGTTAAAAGTAGTATTCTAAACTTGCTGGACGCCATTGGTGACGGTGATGTATTTCCGTCCAACGTGAGTTTTGATGAGGACGGAGTGCGCTCTGGACAGAGCTTTGGTGGCCCAGTAGGCAGGACAGATAGTCCTTTTTGGTGGGCGGTTACCGCGCTATCCTATATGGAGGTTTCAAAGGACTTCAGTAATAAGGATGCTATAGCAGATGCTATAGAAGAGATCGAGCGCAGAGCGCAGGCTTGGGAGTTTAACAACAAGCATTTGATGTACTCTCCTGCCAGCAGCAATTGGGCAGATGAGTATCCAGTGGAAGGGTATATTCTCCTCAATAACATATTGAGGTACTGGATGTTAAAAAAAGTATCACGTGTGCTTTTGTCAGATACATATTGTGAAAAGGCAGAACAAGTCCTCGGCTCTATTAAGTACCACTTCTTTGGTGAGCCTGCTCAAGCGCAAAACTTGTTTACACCAGCTCAATCACAAAAAGTCGATGCTCTGGAAGGAGGTCAACGTATTTTGATGAGTTTCACTCCTGGTTCTACATTGAATCATATCGATACGCTAGGTTGGAGTATTTCAATGTTGTTAGGAATAACGAGTGAATCGACGACCAAGAAGATGGTTGAAAGATTGCGCAAAGAAGTGGGTGGAACCTTAGCTCCTGCGCATTGGCCCATCATAGATAAAGATCATACACTTTGGGGCGCTATTGCATCGAATTACGCCTATAATTTTAAAAACCACCCTGGACATTTCCATAACGGCGGCGTTTGGGGTTTAACGCAAGGATATACTGCTGCAGCAATGAACACGCTGTTTGGAGAGAATCATGCGTACATGGCGAGCTATGAGAGAATGTTGGAAAGCTCAATGGAGGAGCACTCTTTTGCTGAATATTATTCTTACCCAGATTTGAAGCCTGGTGGCGTGAAGAACCTTTGTTTTTCTGCTGGATCTTATTTGATTGCTACTGCAGCCGCTGATCAGGGCGAGGCGTTTACTGCGATTTTTGAACGTCAGTTGAAGGTTTTGATGGCGAAGGCGGTGAAGGTTGCAGAGGAATTGGCCCGTGAGGTGGTTCAAAAATCGCCGGCTAAGGTGTATCGTGTGAGCGGTGAGAGCGGCTGTGGCAAGACGACTTTGGCAAAGGCCATTGTGAAGGAACATGAGGCGCAAGGGAAAAAGGCGGTACTTATTTCACAGGACGAATATTTCCATTTGCCGCCAAGGCAAAACCACAATAAACGGGTTGAGGACTTTGAATGGATAGGCCTTGGTGAGGTGGATTGGAAGCTGTTGAATAGGGTCATTGATCAGGTTTTGGATTCGGAGGTAACTAGTGTGGAGGTGCCGGAGATGGATTGGGAATTGGACACGAAAGAGTGGAAAACGATGGAGGCTGAAAAGGTGGATGTCGTTGTTATCGAAGGTACTTATGTGCTTGGGGAAAAGCGTGAGGGAGAGTTCGGGATTTTCTTTGAGCATACCTATGAGGACACTCGGGAAAATAGATTGGCGCGTAATAGGGAAGTCGTGGACGATTTTATCCAGCGCGTCTTAGAAAGAGAACACAAGATTATTAGTGGCTTAAGAGAAAAAGCCGACCTTGTGGTCAGCAAGAATTACACAATAACACAACCATAAAAGATGAAAAAGGTAACACTACTTTTCATTGGGATGGCTTTCGCAGCTTGCTCTAAGCAGGGAGTTGAAGCGATTGCTAGTCCAGACGGCAACGTACAGGTAAGCGTTGACGTAAACACAGAGGGTAAGATTTATTACTCGGTAGATTTTAAAGGAAAAGAGGTCATTGAATCTTCGTACTTGGGGTTCGATTTTGCGGAAGCAGAGGATCTTTTGGATGGATTTGAATTGGCCACAGTTGATGTAAAGGAAGTAAGCGATGCTTACACGATGCAGTGGGGTCCAAATACTGAGCTTTCGTACACGCACACCGAAGCCACGTTCAACTTTACCCATGTCCCAACAGGTAGAACTTTAGGCGTTGTTTTCAGAGCAGCGAACGATGGATTTGCTTTCCGTTATTTGATTCCTGAGCAGGAAGAAGGACAGTTGGTGGTAAAGGCCGAGAAGTCGGAATTTAACTTGTCTGAAGATGCCATGGCGCATTGGATTCCTGGAGACTGGGAGATCTATGAGCACCCATACAACCACACGAAGGTGAGTGAGATTGATGCCTTGAGCAAGGCCAACCACCCGAATTTGGCAGCAACAGTTATTGTGGAGAACAGCGTTAGCACCCCGGTGACCTTCGAATATAAAAACGGCACCCACCTGAGCATCCACGAGGCAGCCTTGGTGAATTATTCTGGCATGACCTTGCGTCGCGAGGGCAAGCATGGCTTTGTGAGCTCTTTGGTAGGTCGAGAGGACGGTAACAAAGCGACCATTCCAACGCCATTTAAGACGCCTTGGAGAATGGTGACATTGGGCGATGAGGCGACCGATCTATTGGCGTCGCACCTCATGTACGATTTGAATGAGCCGAACCAGATGGGCGATATCTCAGAATGGTTTACTCCACAGAAATATGTGGGTATCTGGTGGGAGATGCACATGGGCAAGAGCACCTGGGATTACGGTATGACCCAAGATATGGGCACGTGGATTGATGACGGTCGTGAGCACGGTCGCCACGGCGCTACAAACGAAAACACGCGTAGATATATTGACTTTGCCGCTGAGCACGGATTCAGCGGTGTGTTAGTAGAAGGCTGGAATACGGGCTGGGAGCACTGGATTGGTTTTGACGACCGTGAAGGGGTGTTCGATTTCGTAACCAGCTACCCAGATTACGATATGGCAGCGCTGCAGAAATATGCGAAAAGTAAAGGTGTGAGTTTGGTGATGCACCATGAAACTTCTGCTGCACCACGCACCTATGACCAGCAGATGGATACCGCGTATGCATTGATGCAAGCGAACGACATTCATTTGGTGAAGTCGGGCTACGTAGGGCCACTTTTACCGAAGGGAGAATACCACCACGGTCAGTGGATGGTGAACCACTACAATAATGCAGTGACCAAAGCATTCGACTATCAGATTGCTGTGAATACGCATGAGCCTATCAAGGGGACTGGATTGGAGCGTACATGGCCTAACTGGGTGGCTCGCGAGGGTGCTCGCGGACAGGAGTTCAACGCATGGAGTATTGAGAAAGGGAATTATGTAGATCACATTCCAACCATGGCCTTTACCAGGTTCTTGAGCGGACCGATGGATTACACCCCTGGGGTATTCCAATTGGAAACTAAGAGCGGTCCGGATGGTGATAACAGAGTTCGATCTACGGTAGGCCAGCAGTTCGGCTTGTACGTTGTGGTGCCGTCGCCTATTCAAATGGCGTGTGACCTTCCGGAGAATTACGAGAAGCATTTGGATTGGTTGCAATTCATCAAAGACGTAGCTGTCGATTGGGAGCGAAGTATTCCAGTGGCCGGTAAAGTGGGCCAATATGTGGCTTGGGCGCGTACACCAAAGGAGAACGACAACTGGTACCTGGGCGCGGCAAACGCCGATGGAGCGCACCAGATTAGCATTGCGCTAGACTTCCTTGAGGAGGGCGCTACCTATGAGGCACAGATCTACCGCGATGCAGATGATGCAGATTGGGAAACCAACCCGTATGCGGTGACTATAGAAACTAAAACGTACGTGAAGGGCGATAGCTTTGATGTACGTTTGGCTTCAGGGGGTGGCTTTGGTGCTATCCTAGTGAAGCAGTAAATATTTGTTAAAAGGGCGCAGGCCCGAAGGAACCCCGGCGCGCAGCGCCGGGGTTTTTTGTATCTTAAACAAAACCTTAGACCCATGTCACAGAATAAACCGCTCTGGTATTGGCCTACCATTGCAACTGCAGTGCTCTTGTCCATCCCGTTAATTGGAGGATTTGTAAGCGATGAAGTAAACTGGTCAGTATTTGATTTCCTTGTAGGAGGCGCACTAATCTTCGTTGTCTCTTCCGTTGAAATACTTCTATGGCGCTCATTGCCCAAAAAAGGAAGATGGCCAGTAATGCTGTTTTTGATGCTCTTATTTGCCATCCTGTGGGCAGAGATGGCGGTGGGGATTTTTGGCTCTCCACTGGCCGGTAGCTAAGCGCTATTTCTTAATGTATTCGAGCATAGCAATGTATACGCCGTTGCTCCATCCAAAGCCGTCTTGTACGTCGTATTCACCGCCTTTGCTTAGGTTTTCAGGCTCAACCACATTGTACTTTTCCACGAATTTGCCGCGCGCGTTGTAAACGATATCACACGTTCGTATCCATCGCGTCGCGAGGTCTCTAGCTTCATCTATAAATCCGTAGCGGTCCAGACCCATCACAGCAATCCATTGCAAAGGCGCCCAGCCGTTGGGAGCGTCCCACTGTTGACCACTATTTATTGGCGTAGTTAAAAGCCCGCCGGTTTCCAGTAATTGGGGTAGGTGGTGTTCTACGGTAAACGCCGCTTGGTCGGCAGTTGCCGCGCCCACAAAGAGCGGGTAGAATACAGCTGCACTTACAGCGCCGGTACCGGCACCGCTTCTCAAGTCTATGTCTTGGAAGCCTTCTTCGGTAAAGAATTCTGATTGAAGCTTGCGCTTGCGCTCGTAGGCGGCATCTTCGTAAACCTTATTTCCAGTGAGGTTGAACAGGAGCTCTTCGAGGAAGAGTAGTAGTGAGTTGAGGTCAACAGGTGCGATATCCATGGTATGAATGGTGCCAAGGTCCATGGGGTCACTGAGCCACCTTGAAGAGAAGTCCCAACCGCTTTCGCAAGCAGCACGAAGGTGCTGGAAGAACAGGGGGTGCTCCTTGGCGTGCGCCTCCCACTCCAGATCGGTACGGTACATTTCGATGCGGGGCGAATTCCCAGCGTCCCAATAGGTGGTTTTTCCGGCTTCGTTGCGGTGTTCTGCAGACCAGAAAGCATATTCTTTTTCTAGTGCCGGCAGATAGCGTTCGTAGACGTCCATGGGTTCTTCTGCACCTTTGGCGTAGGCATCCACCATGAGGGCAAAGAAAGGGGGCTGAGAGCGCGAAAGGAAGTAGGTGCGGTTGCCGTTGGGAATGTGTCCGTAGGTATCGATAAAATGGGCAAAGTTGTCGAGCAAGTCGCCCACCCAAGAGCGGTGTCCGTGTGCAAGTAGTCCTAGCTGGGTGAAGTAGCTGTCCCAATAATAGACTTCTTGGAACCTCCCTCCAGGCACGATGTAGGAGTGGGGAAGGGGAACTTTCGTGCTGAGTATATCTGTAGGGTCGGCACTGCGGTGCAGATATGGCCAGAGTGCTTTAATGTGATCCTCCGGTGAACGGTTGGGGTCGGCAGCAAAATCGACCTCCACAGCCTGTGCAGGCTGGAAGTGTTTTTCGAAGAAGGATTTTAGGTCAAAATTGGCCCCCGATTTTTCTTCGTTGTAAAGGGCCAGAACCTCGTCTATGGGCGTGGTGAGCTCTGCATCGCTGATGTATTTCTCGTCTTCCCATATGCCACTTGTGTGCAAGTCGACAAAGAGTTCGCCCAGAAGTTGATCGATCGTATTCACCCTTAGAATTTACGCTTTCTTAGTCAATCTTTTTAAGACGAATACTGCGATCAGCAGGAGCGTCATAGGTACTAATGTGAAATAGAACGCACCGCCGCCTAATCGCTCAAAGAAGTAGGCCGTGATTCGTGATCCTAGGGTGCCACCCGTAGCAGAAAACAGTACGATCAGGCCGGTCATTGGGCTGTGCATTTTCTTAGGCAGGGCACTGAGCACTACGCTGTTTAATAGCGGGTAGATAGGGGCAATAAAGAGTCCTACTAGTGGGAAGATGAAGGCGAGTACCGGTAGGCCAAAGATCATGGCAGCATCTTCGCTTACTTCACGATCTAGCGCTTGCGGGAGGACAAAGGCCACCATGAGCATGGCGCCGACAATAGCTCCCGAGATGACAAGGGTCCAGTGGAAGCGCTCGCTCAATTGGCCCCCAAGGATCCTGCCTAAACCTAGGGTAATGGCGAGTATACTGGCCATACGAATACTGTTGCTTTCGCTCAGGGCCAAAACCTTCTCGTTGAACGTTGGCAGCCAAGTCATAATGCCCTGCTCCACCATCACGTATAGGAAGGCGGAGAAGACAAATACGACAACCAAAAGCTTGGTGATGAGTCCGATCATGGCAGAGAACTCTTCGCTCAGGGGCGTGCTATTTTCCTCTTTAGGCAGCTCTGGAATGCGCGCAAGAAAGGCCACAGCTACTAGAACTAAACCAGTGAGCAGGAGGTAGACGTTGAGCCAAGCGCTTGGGTCTGTTTCGCTATTGAAGGCGGGGAAAAGGAAATAGGCCAAGGCGATACCGAACATGAACGTTCCTTCCACGGAACTCATCAGTGCATTGTGCTCTTTTTCTCCTGAGGTTACTTCACCGATAGAGCCATAAACCGCCACCTTGATCAGGGCAAAGGAAGACCCAACAATGGCAAAGAGGATTTGCGAAGAAATAAAGCTATTTCCTGCCCACATCTGAATCAAACCCAGCGAGGTAATCGAAAGGGCAATGACCATAATTTTCTTGTAGCCGATGCGTGGGACAAAGCTGGCAATGAGGAACGAAACGATGGCAACAGGCATGTCCTTGAAGAGCTCAAGCGTGCTGGCCTGCACTTCGCTTACGCCATAGTTGTTAATGCTTTTAAGAATTACGATTCCTACACTGTTCAGTAGGATGGCGTACACAAAGAAGTTGATGTGCAACGCCCATTTGAACGGCTTATTCATTTCCGATGTAGGTCGTTAAGTTGGCATCTAGGTAGGCGCCCAAAGTGCGTCCTTGGCTCACTCCAATCTCGATGGCTGGCATGTAGTGAATGCCACCGTACAATCTCGAAATGGCCGCTTCGTCAGAGGCAGCAGTGAAGCTTTCGTAGGAGCGGTCGGGAAGCCCATATACGCGTTCTGTGGAATCTTGGAAGGCAAAATTATCGCCAAAGACACCGGTGAGCATTACTCCAGCGGCACCAGAAATTACACTGTGTCCCGAGGTATATTCAGGGAATGGAGGTGTTTGCAGCAATGGGGTCCAATTCTCGTCAAAATTCTCATTAATTACCGTCTCTGGGCGGACCAATTCTGAACGGTACTTCTCATCCCAACAAGAGATGAAGCCGTCAAACAACCCCGTAGCAGCGCGCAAGTGCGCATTGATGGTAGTACCGTAATCTGCTTCAGCCTTGCGACAAGCAATGCCCGTAATGCCCATCCAGTGACCTCCTGGGGTGATTTTCTTTGTCGCCAACATCACGTGACCGCGGTGCACACTCACATACGGGTTACAATCCCAAAACTGCGCAATGGCTTCTTGCTCTGGAGTTAGGTTGTTCACGGTGTGGTACACCTCCATGAGGTCTTTGTAAAATTTCGAGGCGGTATCCAAAGAAGGGGTTGGTGGCGGCACCGGCTTGAACATCTGCGCACTGTCCATGACGAGCGTACGAATGTTTCTCCAGTGCGGCTCAATACCGTCCATATAATCTGGAGGGGTTGGTTTCCAGCGCATCGGATCGTCGTTGATCTCGTATTTGGTAAACGTGCGGCTTTGGTTGTAGTTATCTCCCTGGGCCCAATTCAACACAGCATCTGCAACGCGTTGTCCGTAGGCGCGGCTCACGGCGATGGCTTCATCGCTGTGGTGTTCACGCATCTTTTCGAACAAACCGTCCATATGTGCTTGCATGCGGTCTTCTGAGAAAATCAAGGCTTTACCGACCACACCCAAGGCATGAAGCGAAGCTAGTTCGGGTACGTAATTTTCATCCGTTGGTGCTGGGTCTACCGTTGGGAATTCGTGGAATTGACCCGCAAGAGAACGGTAATCTGCATTGCTTTGAGCCACTACCTCGTAGGCAGCTGCGCCAGAGTAGGCATATACCCTTGCGGCCACAGGTGGCGAGAAAATATCGTGCACCAAGATGTCTGTGATGGCCTGATATGCGTTCTGCAGATCACGCGAATAGTCGTTGTACGGCTCTTTGGGACCTTGGCAAGAGGTCGCCACAAAGGCGCTTACAGTGAGTGTTAGTAGAAGTCGTTTCATGTGTTGTGTGATTAACAGTCGCAGAAATAGCGTGCAAGTCCAGTTTCAAAAGTTATATCCGTAGTGTCCGCGGCTTTCGGAAGTAGGATCCAGTTGAAGCTGAAGTTGTCGCACAACAGTTGGTTGCACTGGGTTTCATCGACGGTTTTAAGGGCATAGCGCCACCCTTCGGGCGTACTTGTCAGTTTTAGGTAGTTCGTGGCTAGACAGCTAATTTCCGTAGAAAAGCCAATCAACGTGTACTCGTCAAAATCGATTTCAGGATACTCGCAGTAGGGGCATTCTTCATCACGCGAAAACTGGGTGAGCGCGTCGTAAGCGCTGTCGCTGCGGATGATGTACGGCTCAAACAACTCAATATTTGGATCGTATTCTGGAGTCAACAGTACGATATTGGTTCCCTCAATATCATTAGTGAATTCGTAAGCCTCGTACTCAGTGTATAAATCGGTCCATTCACATTCAGGATCCAAGGTACATGAGGTGAGGAGCAACCCGCCGACGAGGGTAAATAGTAGAAAATCTCGCATCTGGCTAAAATAGGGAAAAGCGCCCTATAAATTGCCCTTATATAGGAGTGCTGGACCATCGTTTTGAAGAACGACGAGCCCTTGCGGAGTTGCCACAAATTTTGAGGTTGAACCGCGCAAAATGAAAGGTGCATTGCTGCATAGAGCACCAGAAGTTCCGTAGGTAAGTATGGCGCCACAGAAGCTTTCTTGTGTGCCTATGGAAGTGTGCATATTGTCCGCGCCACCGCCTAAGAGAAGACCGCGCTGTGTTTCAATAGCGCAGTTAATTGTTGCTTGTTG
>JAAXJR010000005.1 GCA_012269745.1 Flavobacteriales bacterium
CTGAGAATAATGAATTTGTATACGGTGTGAATCTTTTTATGAGTTACTATTCCGATAGCTTTGAAGAGGTCAAAATGAATTATAGCAGTTCTAGGTTGGGAATATCTTATTCAATTCCATTGTTGATTGAGAGGAACTATAGATTGAATGCTTACTTAGGTACATATGTTAATATTAACATTCCATACTCGTTGGTTAAGTCAGTGTCAAATGAACAGTTCGATGAAAGATGGGTTGATCCCGAATTTTTTTATTCCAAACAGAACACTAATTACCTAGGCGGTAGCATCCACCCCGGTTTGGAATGGAGCAGTTCTTCAGATAGAAAAAACGCATTGAATTTTACACTCAAGATAGAACCTATAGGACTCCAAACTCCCATTACAGGTGTTAGAAATACGGGAGTATTGGGAATTACCCCTTTTTTGTCCAATGGAAATCGATTTACCTTATCTAGTCAATTACTTTTAGGTATAGTGCGTGATTTTTTATGAGAACTGCCTGGAAATATCTATTCATCGCATTGATTACAAGCGCGAGTCTTACGGCTCAACAAACGCTGCGGCTAAACTTGGGGTCCACCAATATGACCATGGATGACGACACTCCAACCTCATTTGAAAGCCATAACGAATACCTATATGACATGTCTTACGGCTATAAAATCGGGGTATTTACCCCGAGTATTTCGGTATGTCAATCTACTAATTCAGGTGACTTTGTGGTTAACGTATCTGATATGGAGTATTTCAGTTCAAGCTTGTCTGAAACGTCCATAGGAATTAACGGGCTTATTGAAATTAACTCCGGAACTTTTGGGGCTAGCTCATTTTCTTGGCTCTCCCTTCAGACTGAAGTTAGTGCGCTGTACAACTTGAAGAAAGACTATTATATTACGTCACCGTATATTTCTCCAATATACGTGGATGACCAAAAACGCCGTTGGAGAGGTCGATTTACGTACGGCTTGAAAATAGATTTGAACAAGAAGTACGCAGTAAGCATACATTCCAACATTGTCAAGTATTTACCAGTTGATGGTTACTCATACTGGATTACGGAGGCAACTGACTTTTTCTATACCCACAATTTTGTGAGTAATTCCATAGCTATACATTATAAATTTTGATGTATGCAGATGTAGCACAGCTGTGTGACGGAGAGGAAGGGTTTTGAACCTAACTCTCCAATATGCTCAATATCAGTAATTTACGAGAACTCTTTTCGCTAAGTCAACCCGCTAAGCAACCCAATCGGCCGCGGAGGGGTCACGTCCTATTGGATGCTTGTACCAATGGACAAGTCAATAAGACAAACGACAAGACTAATATGAAGGAGCTGCCAACATTCAAAATCAATCCCAATGCTGAGAGACTTGGGATCCTTAAAAAGGAAAAGACAACTTGCCCAGTTTGCGGACAAGACAGAAACTATGTTTATCAAGGACCCTTCTATTGCATTGACGAAGTTGAAGGCATTTGTCCTTGGTGCATCAAAGACGGTTCAGCAGCCAAAAAATATGACGGTGAATTTCAAGACGCTGCCCCTCTGAAGTAGTGAACATCCCCAAGAAAAGACTTTCCGCAGGTACTCCTTTCGATTCAATACACTAAACTTGAATAATAGTCACTTTAATTTCTCCTACTAGTTGCCTTTACGCAATCCTCAAATGAGTATTCCTTAAGATTTCCATGTCCTTACAGATCTTTGCATCCAACACCTTCGCGTAATGCTGAGTGGTCTTTATGTTGGTGTGGCCTAGCATCTTACTCACTGTCTCTATAGGGATGCCATTCTGAAGCGTCACCGTTGTAGCAAAAGTGTGACGTGCTATATGAAAGGTCACATTTTTGTCAATCCCTACGTCTTTTGCTATCGTTTTTAGATACTGGTTAACCTTTTGATTGGAGTAAACGGTAAAGATTAAGTCTTCAAGATCCAAGCTGTCTAGATTGGCATACTTGAGAATGATGCTCTTAGGGATAGGAAGAAGAGGTATATTAGATTTGGTCTTAGTTTTTGTCCTTTTGGTCTTTATCCACTCAACTCCATCACTGGTTTTCACTATCTCAGAAGCTTTGAGGGACTTTACATCTGCGTAGGCCAGTCCTGTAAAGCAAGAGAAAATGAACAAATCACGAATGAGCTCCAAGTTTTCCTTTTCAGGTTTATAATTCATGATACTTTCAATCTCGTGCTGTTCTAAGTAAGGACGCTCAACTGGCTTACATCCCAATGAAAATCCAATAAAAGGATCTCGTTTGATCCAACCTGAATGAAAGGCTCTACTGGTCACTTTCTTCACCAAAGACATGCACTTTACTGCTGAATTATGAGCGTGGCCTTTCTCTGTTCTAAGAAAATTATAAAATCCAACTACATGATCATGCGTGAATCTACCTATTGGAATGTCTGAAACGTTGTCTTTTTTGTTCAAAAAATCCCGCAAATGGCGCATTCCTGTTCTGTTTTTCACCCAATGTGTGTAGGAATTGTTCTTTCCTATGAGTTTTTCCAGCTCATCTACCTGCTTTTGGAATACTTCTATGATGCCCTGGTGTCTTCCTTCACCTTTTCCTTGCAGTGAGTTAACAACCATTTGAGCTGTCACTACATCATATTCATCTTGGAGTGTTGTAAAAGCCCTGTTGCATTTACTAATGACATTTTCAATAAAGATATTGATGCGCTTGCCCTCAATATGCTCGCGCAATCTACACCTAGACCGTTTGGAATCCCAGTCATCAGGTTGTACTCGGATGCCTAGAGACGTCTTAGCAGATTTTCCGTTAATGGTTACTCGCATCATTAGCGGAGCACCTGAGTTGTTTTTTCTTTCTGATCGTAGAAAGAATAGAATACTGAAGGTCGATTTCTTTGACTTCATAACGTAACAGTGTTGTGCCTTGATGTTGTATTAAAACAAGGCTGGTTACGTCTCCTGATTTCGCATTTGCAAGGTAAAAACCCTACGCAACACCCAGCTACGCAAAAGCGCGCAATACCACGCAATCTTTGTGCAGCACTCCATTGAGCTAAATCATACCCCAAAATGTGATGGGGTACGATTTGGGGTACGCTGCTTTGCGCCAATTTGCGCAGACTTGCGTCTACTTTAGTGACAACTTTGCCCCTATTGCACTGATTTTACAACGATTTGCACAGATGTGATACGGGTTCATGTAGAGCGTCCATCACCA
>JAAXJR010000087.1 GCA_012269745.1 Flavobacteriales bacterium
TTCCGGACCCGAAATCATAAAGCTTGAACCGTTGATGCCATTGGAAGTTGTGGATTGCTCGGTTTGCAATTGAACTGCTTTAGCGTTTCCATCTACAAAAGTGGCTGTGCGTACTCCGGAACCAAGTTCAGGACGAGCAGAAAAATCAAACACCTTCCCACAGAGTTCTGGAGTGAAGGAAACACTCGTATTGGTTAGGTTGGCTAAATTGTGCGTCGTAATGGCCCGAGCAGGAACCACCGTTCCGGAATTCACAGTGTACAAGCGATAATTGTATTGAATGGTCGGTGCACTATTCCCAATGTAAATCTCACGAGGGGCCCACACCTTTTCTAATCGGTTGAATGCATCGTATTCATAGACCATCGGATGCCCGTTGATGCCAATAGTTTGGAGCAGCTGACCGGTGTGGTAATCGTACGTATTACAAACACTTTCATTAAACTGATTGGATATTCCCGTAACATATTGGTGAAGCGTCGCATCGTAGGTGTATTTTAACAACGAACGTTGATTGGCATGATTCTTCGGACCTTGAATTTGGGTAACATTTCCGTATCCGTCGTATTGCAGGTCATTGACGGCATAGTCGGTACTATTTAATGTCGTTTGCATCGTAGCAACGCCCTTCTTATCTGTTGTTAGCGCCGTCACTTCACTTTCGCGAACAGGGTTTGAAGCTGTGGAGCCAAGATGAATACTGTGTTTCTTCAACACTCCTGTTCGTCCCCCTGCTTGGGAAGGAGTGAAATAGTCCATCACCGCAATGCGATCGGATTTATAAGCCGCATTCGTACTGGTTTTCTTCACATAGGTCGTTTCTGGTGTTTCCTTGTAATGGTGCGTGACGAAAACACCCAGGTCTGACCCACATACATTCATGCCATAGATATTTGAGGGTGGGCAGTTTCCAGAGAAATCCATCAGCCACAAAGTATCCACACTGTATCCAGAATACCCTGATTCTGGTTGGATCACATACTTCTTCACGAATTCATCTTGATATACCGGAGTATTGCCAACAAGAGTACTGCAGGTATTGGTTTGCCTATGATACTCCACCCTAGTTGAGAATATAGTTTCCTCTATGGTTTCTGAAATTCCATTGGCTGTCATTTCAGCTTTATCTTGATATCGGGTAACGTTAAAATACGAATCGTAAGCCAACTCAAACTCTTGGCTGTGGTACAATGTATTCTGTGATAGTTGTGGAATGTTCAATGCTTCAGAATTTGTGACTGCTGGAAATACCGTTGCTGATTCACCTATTGTTCCCCAATCAACTGTTTCAAAACTCGTACCTGATTTCTTCACCTGTCCAAGGGTGGCAGAACCATCAGCAATATCCACCACTCTAAAGTCATAGGTCGAATTTTGCGCGGAAATTAATGCCACGGTATGGCTTGTTGCGTTGGACTCCTCGTGATACAATGCATAGGTTCCACGAACCAATCCTTTTTGATAATCATGCTTTACCAAATCAGAAAAGCTTAACGCATTAGGAGCGAGGTATTCCACTACTTCAGTCAGGTATTTTTTGGGATAACTGGATTCGCTTCCCGCTTGATTTTGCTGTCTTGTCTCAACTCTAGTAAAGCCCGCAAATGCTTTCTCTCGGCGGTTCTGGATACCCCCATCATAGTCGAAGAAGATTTGCATGGAATCGTCGCCATCGAGGTCAACACCACCGTCCGTTGCGATGTTCACGCCATCGTGAATGGTCACCTGAGCGAGCACCCACTTGCCGCTTGGCATATCCCATAGCACCTTTTCATCAGCTCTATGAGTCTTTACTTCTGTATCGTAGGCGCCACGGCGGTGTCCTACTAGCTTGTAATCGATATCAAAGGAACCACCAAGTGGATTGCTAACACTGGTGAGGTAGTTTGATTTAACGACGTTAGAATAATAGACGTGTAGATCACCATTCTCTTGGGCATCCACAAAATCAACAGCGCCATCTCCGTTAATATCCATGAAGCTTGAACGGAGTTTGTTTACTGAGTAATTGGCACCGCCGTTCACACTAATGGAGAGCTTACCATTCAAAAATATCGGTATACCAATAGTCGCTCCTGCATTTCCGGACATGCCAAAACTTTGACTCTGGCTGAGTTCTTGAGAGAGATCAAGATCAACTGTGGCTGTTCCATCTTTATGAAGGACATATCCCGTTCCTGTGTTGAGGTACACCATATGCCGACTACCGTCAGTTTTAATGATATCAGAAAGTCCATCACCGTTCAAGTCCATGCCCACTGTTTTTGAACGCGAACCAGAATTGTTAATATTAATTCCAGCATTAAAGCTTCTAGCTAGATACCCGATGCTTACCGAAGCCCCTTGAAGAGCGCCTTTGAGTCCTGAAGACAAATCTGCTGGAGATTGAGTGGATTCATTGACAGAGGATATTCCGGCAGGAAGCGCGTAATTCTTCTTGGTCTCAAACGAAGTGCCCGTATTTAGCGCCACTTGATCCGTACCTCGGTTTCCATACACTCGATCAACCAAACCATCACCGTTCACATCCACATATTCAATGTCTTGAACCGTCTCACCGAAATTCACGCCAGCACTTAATCCAAGACTACCCTTATCAATGTAGCGCAAGTCGTCATTCTTATAGTTTCCGCTGGCGGTAATCCCATACCCTGAGGATAGACTTTTTGAATTTCGCTCTCCTGAAACTGCTACCACAGCGTTCTTATGCCCACCGCCAGGAAGAGTGTATTGAATTTTCACATCATTACCATCTTGTAGGACTAAATCAGGCATTCCATCGCCATTCATATCTTGAAATGCACTAGGAGAATTTCCAAAGAACACCAGTGGATCACTTGTTGAAGTGCTCACGCTGGTCCCAAACCACCCTAAACTTGCCCCTACATTTTGGCTTAGTGAGTTCGATTTGTTGATTCTTGGAGCCGCCGTTGCACCATATACACCGGCAAAGCCGCTTTGAGTAGGTGTAGACTCTTCCTCTTCACCAAAATACCCAGGTGACATCACTCCCGTTTTTCGGTAATGTCCCATATAACTTCCAAACACGGCATAGTGATCCTTGTCTTCAAGAGTAGATAAGAGCGTCTCTTGATAAGTTCTTAACCCACGGGCGTTCTCACTACGCACTGGGGTCAACGAAAAGAAAGAGTTGTCCCACGGGTTCATGTGTTCAACATCTGCCTTTGTAACTTTTTGGACTGGTGCTCTTAGAGCGCGGGCTTCAGCCGTTCCTGCTATTTGCATTTGAGCCGGATCAATAGGGTCATTCGCTTCTCCACTCCAAGCAAAATGCCCCCATCCCTTTTGCATCGTTCCTAATTGATCAGAGTAGGCGTAAAACAAGTTTTGAGGTACTCTAGGCGATAATACCTGCACGATACTGCTGGAACTATTCACCACATTGAACCCTCTTAAATTCTGAGTGATATACTCCAGCGCCGCCTCGGCAAAAGGAGTGTTCTCAGCAAAAAATTCAAGCGTCACCGCTCCATTGATCACTTCACTACTACTAAAAGTTCCGGTAGCAGTACCGGTAAAGGAATGGGCCGGCGTAGTATTTATAGGCGCGCCTTCGTTTTGTGATAGCGTATACAACCGATAGGTGTTTGATCCTGTTCCAGCAACGTCTTTATGCAGGATCAACGCTTTTTTACTAATGTACTTGCCACCACTCTTTACCACGAAATAAATCGTTTGGTCTACATCTACTCCGCTAACTCCTGAAAACACATTATTAATGGCCGATTTATTTTCGCTTACCTCTGGGAGTATTTCGTAAGAGCCGCTAGGAAGGTTTAGTGCGGTCGGGCCCTTGAGAGCCTTCACACCATTAAAGAAACGATAGCCAACATTAGGATAGAATACAATTGGGCCATCGTCACAATTGGAGCGAATCTCTACTGTTGGGCGAATTTCTATATCCTGCCAATCCACGTTGGAGTGTGACAGCACTTCAATACTCAACTGACAATAATCGGTCGCCACGACCCCAGGAACAGCCGAGAAGCTCCCTATAAAAGGAGCCGACATGGTCCCGTAAGAGATAGCGTTTTGGTCCAAGCGATCGTAGTACACATGCTCTGTGGTGGTGTGATTGATCGTGTCGTTCTCCGTTATTGTAATACGATAATAGATATCATCCGAAAAATCAAACCCATCACGATTCAATGTCACTTTGATTTCTTTATCGCCAGTGAATGTTACCCCTTCTTTACCCGACAATACAAAGTCCGAATCGTACGATGAAGAAGTATATTTTGAACCATTTCCGTCTAAAGGTAAGCTTTGGGCATAGGTCACTTGAGGATTCCAGGTAAACAAATCCTGCTGTCCATCTACCCCAGGTGCCAAACGGAAAATCAGCTGATCTCCTTTTGTTACGCCCACCGATTGATTAAAGGACGCTCCATTAGCGGGCACAGGATTCTGAAGGAATACCCCGTTTTGCTGAATAGAAACAACAGCAGTGCCTGTTAAGCTAGGATCAGTGATGGTTGGATGAGAACTGATCCTAACGGTTCCACTTACCGGTGCCGTCCAAACCTTGACTACTTCGAATGATTTAACATCCGGATCGTTGTAGGTTTGTAATGCAGCACCTTTCATGACCGGGTTGAGGGTGTTTACCGATGAGTTGCTAAAGCTAAGCGTTCCGTCTTCTGCCAACATACCAAACTGTACTTTTAGCCCTCCACCAGATATAGGTACAGTGCGATCGAGAATACCATCGCCGTTATAATCGAGTAAATACCTTTTGACTTTGCTCGTGGAGTGATTCCAGTTCAATCCAAAGTTATATAGCCCGAACCCCGTAACGTAATCAATCCCTGAATTGATTGATTGCGAAGTACTTCTATATAACTTGGAACCGACAATTTCTCTAGGCGCACCAAAAGTGATTTTTCCATTGTCATCGATCTGCATAGGGCGATACGCATAGCTCGTATTCCCTCTATTAGCAATAATGATATCCTGAAGTCCGTCTCCATTGACATCTTGCATGGATACTTTATCATGCGAGTAATTCTCTGAATACCCAAGTTTGGCACTAAAGGTCCATTCTTTTGTTGGGGTTCCGTCTACCAAAACTGGAGTAGCACCTGTACCTAAAGCACCACCTGTGGTCCATCCCGACGTTTGCGTGGTTTTTATCATCGATGCAGGCATCACAGGTATCATCGCTTTTTGTACAAAGCCTGGATCTATGTCGTCATATATTTGACTGCTCCCCAATAAGTCCTTGAATTTTATTACCTCTGGGGTGGTCGATAGTTTTATGCTTTGTACTTGATTATAGGTGAATTCATGTTCGTAGAACAACGTGCCTCCGTGATATTCACCAATGGACTCGAGGAGCTTTTTGCCAAAATCCCCTGTGATATAGTCTAATCGGTAGTCTTTAATCACCGTTCCGTCATACTTAACCTCAATCTTTGTCAGTTGACGATCATCCACTTCCTTGACGCCACTTGTCAAATTCACGCGGGCATCGGCTCTTGAACCTGTCGATGAAAATTCAACGGAGTATTTACCGGGTGTGGACTTATACCCTGTGTACTGAATCTTCGAGAGGTAACAATTTTTACCGCCAGATTTGATATCCGTTCCTGTAAACGTGTTGTGCTGGTAGGTATAGATAATATTGTTGCCATACCTGTCCTGAACCTTTTTCAAGAACCATTTTGTGATGTTTCCCTGATCTGATTTGAGGACTGCATTTACATCTACCGAAGTACCGTTGGAGGTTCCATAGTAGCTTTTGGTACCATTTGCGTCGGTCACCACCCAACAATAGGTGCTGGTCGAAGAGCCCATCCGTTCTATAGTGCGGTAGGCACTTTGTTGTTTTGTAAAAAACTGTTGGGGAGAGGTTGTTTGACGAGTAGGATATACGGCGTTTCCTCCTGAAGCAGTTGGCCGGTTCGCCTTGTCGCCGTCCTCACCGTGCAATGATTCTCCATCGAGCATATATACCTCGCTTTGAAGCGTCGCATCAAAAGTCGGTACACCAAACCTTGTATCTACACTAATGCTTTGAACAGGAACACTCCATCCGAATCCTGCCCAACCCGATCCTCCTGAAGAAGAGTAGTTTAAGGATACTTGTGGTTGCATACCCTGTCTACCGGGAGGGATAGAAATCGGATAGCTAATGTTTGCATCTCCCTGTTGATTTGCTGTAGGCGGTTGGATCAGATTGATTCCAGTTGCAGGGTTGGCGGGTTCTAAATCCGAAATACTCGTCGGCATGAATGCTGCCGCCTCAGGCATATCGGGCGTCTTGATCATCGCCGCGAAATAATCCGTTCCTCCTTCTCCGTCAGCCTCTAACGTATAGCTCGCATGGTTCACCTTTCTCACATGGGCCTGAACCCAGTCTTTTTGCTCGTAGTCAAAATAGAAGACCTTTACCTCTCTTAAACGGCTGTATCCTATGCTTGGATCCACCCCAATGGTTACGTGACTAATAGAATCCCGCTGGCCTACAACACGGTAGGCTACGGCACCTCTAGTAAGGTTAGTGAAGCTCGCGGGGATGCTGGCCACCTGACTCTTACTTAGCGCATAAGCAGGAAGCTCCTCTAACCCTGAGGCTTTTTCTCTTCCAAGATTCGCATAATAACTTGATGACAATACCGCATTGAAATCCTGTGAAACTGCCTCTGTTAAAACCATGGGACTGGTCGGCACGACCATTCCAGAGCTCGGGGTCAAGCTCACCTCTTTCACAGAGACTTGATCTACACCGTCTGGTAGAGTGAATAGTACAGTGTTTCTTCCGACTTTAAGTTGGTCGGAGATAATGGTCATCGAACCGCGTTGCCAGCCTTGCTTTTCTTCTTGAGCCACATTGCCATAACTGCTTTGCCCGTTGACAACCACCGGTGTAGCATCGGCATCCTCTACTCCTGATACGCTAAAGGAAAGTTCAAAGCTAGCAGACGCCAACTCCGCCTCGCTGATGTAGAATTCGAAGACATCGTCGCTAGGGTTGCCCAAGGCATCATTACTGGACACCCCCAGATAGGCCGTATGTTCATCCTTCCACCCAACCGGTAGTCCCTCTAAATGTGCTATATGCTTTACATCTTCAACGCGTACAAAGGTGCCTGGATCAGCAATTGTATGGGTGAGCGCTAGAGCATCTGGTGAGATGAATACTAGGGTTAAGAAAGTGCTTAAAAATCTCTGAAAGTAGGCGGTGCGTAGCATAAGCGATTTGGTTTGCTTTTTTAAGTAGTAGATGTTGATGGTTTATCGCTGTGCAGCGATAAGTTTAAGACTATACACGCCTTGAGGAGTAATGACCCTAAAAGTGTAAGTACCCTCCATACTAGGAGCGTTAAACGAGATGGCCGTACTTTTTCGGTACGATTCCCCTTCCTGGGCAACCCTACCAAGTGCATCCACCAGTTGCCAGGTGAATACCTTTTCCTGAAATCCTAGGAGCTCCACCTGTACTGCATCTCCAGTCAACGCGGGATTTGGATACATCCTCATAGTGGGATGATTCGTTTGGTGTGTCGTTGGGGTCGATCTTTTATCTACAGCTACCAATTCATTATAAACCTCCATGCCCGTCTTGTCATAAAGGACCACATGGTACTGTCCTTCACTTAAAGCCAATTCACTAGAGGTGTACTCATCGGACTCAAAAGTCACTCCTGTGTCAAAGGAATGCACATAGATCTTGCCGTGTGCGCCCACAAATGAAATTCCTGATCCGACTGAGGTTACCTCAAGTTGATTACAGTTTTGAGTGACTGAGCTTCGCTTGGTAAACATATAATTGGTCCCCGTTACTACATTCGATAAATCCACTTCATAGCGAATGATCTGAGCATCTTGATATACCCAAGGGGCGTAATAGAAATGGACTCCATCGGTATAAAAAATAGAGTCCGCTATCGCTCCATTCGGCTTTTGAATATCGATAACTAAGGTGTTCGACCAAGTTCTCCACGCATCCGTTGCCTTGAACTTCCAGCACGCTAAGGGATTGGCGCCAGCGCGAATATTAGAGCACGAACCCATCGTATGAAAAGATGAAGACTTCCGCTCCGAAAAAACAATATACCCCTCCTGAGCAACCCAAGTTCGTGGCATGCTGCCCGCGGCTACCGCTGTATCTAGGGCTATTTTAAAATGTGATCCCGTCTCTGCGATACTTTGGGTTTGATACAACGACTGTCCTATATCCGCACCAAGCCCCATCACTCGCAGATAAAAACCTTTATCCTTATTAGCATCCCAGTAAAACGAGGAATCCTTTGCCCAATAATCTTTCCAATCGGGTTCAATGCCTTGAAGAATAGGAATAGCGTACTTTAACGACAAATAGCTATTCACCATCCTGCGCTCTGCACGATTCAGTGCAAATGGATAATAGACCACCTCCGCTAAGGAGAATTTCGAAACATCACCAATTTTGATTTCCGGTGCCGTATCACGAGCCATTCGGAATCCACGAACCGTCTGGACGGAGATAATTTTAGATAAGCTATCCGTAAAATCTATCGACGTAAACCCTTTGCCGTGATATATCCCGCCATCCGTAAGGGTCACATCACCGATCTGCAGCAACGTATCTTCAACAGAGACACCAAAGTTTCCTTGAAACACGAAAAACAAAGAACTCGAACTAGGAATATCCTCCAGCTGCACTCGGGCAGCCGACTCAAAGGTGTGCAGATTCAATGTCTTATAATTCGAAATTAAATGCGTTGAATCCTCGGAGTGTTGCCACAACCCCTGACCTGTTATCCCTCCCGGGGATTGGGCATATACAGGCGCAAATAGCCCGAGAGAGAATAGGAGCAATAGACACTGCTCCAAGAAGCTACGGTTTGTCATGGTTTAGGTTTTAATTGGTGCTAGCAATTTGCTGCGGCAATAAGTTCTGTAAAAAGTTTTGAAAATCCATTGAGTAAAATCTATCAATTCATTGGGCAATTCATGGCACTCTTAATGATGAGCAATGCAAAAAGTCGACTTTTCTCCTATTACGCAGCCCTATAGCGCGGCATCAACCGCCACATGAACCAATGGTTTTTTTCCAAAATTGAGCGTAACATAACATGTTATGTTATTCCCTTTTTTCGCAGATTATCATCCTTTGCAATAATGTTAAAATACTGTATTACTGCGTGTTACAAGGTTCTGTTTCCCGTAACAACCCTCATAACACCTGTTACGCGTAACAGTGTTATGCCCCTTGGAATGGGTAAAATTCCACACAGGCTGACTTGCCGCGTAGTTGGATGTTTACCTGCGCTGTACCTACCAACGGCCAAAGATTCTGGTCCGATGCCTTCACTTTTTATTCGTGACTTTATCACCCAACAGGGCCTAACATAACAGGTTATGTTAGGCCCTGTTTTACCGTTTCTCACCCCGCTTTTAATATGTAACCATTTGTATACAAGGGTGTTACAAAACCACGAGTCTCTTCAAAACCGTCATAACACCTGTTACGCATAACAGTGTTATGTTATGGCTCATGGGATTCGAAGAAGCTCTATTTGTTCTTACCGTACTTTTTAAGGGTGCGACTCACCCGCATGGCATCGCAGCCCAGCTCCCGAGCAATTTCTGCTTGCGTGTATTCGGTTTTAGTCTCTCGCATTTTTAAAATGGCTCCCTCGAGCTCGGAATAGTCTTCTACTTTCAGCTGGTGGCGTTCCTCCCCGTAGCCTAAGAAGTGGAGCCCTAAAAAATTGGTGTCCTTTTTAATCTCCAGCTCAATTACGTTTGAGGCACCGTACTGAAACTCCGCACTGCGCACCTTAAGCTGTTTGAGGTAGCGGCGGTTTTTTTCGGTGGTGCTCGCCCCTAGTGCAAAGAGTGCATCGGCAAAGCGTGAGAGTCCTGAAGACCCTGCCAAATCTCCTTTACCCAAGGGCTTGTGTCGAAGCCGCTTGGGAGTGTGCGCCAGCAAGAGAATGGACAGCCCTAGGCGCTCTTTCAACACCTTGAGATCCTTCATTAAAGCATTGGCCTCTTGTGCGTTTTCCAGAGCGTCCTCACTCAAATAGCTCAAGTTGTCCACAATAACAACACGGCAGCCCGTTTTTATCAGGTGTTCTTCTACTTCTGAAAACAGTGCCGATGATCGTATTTTCAGTTGGGACAACCCCGGGGAGAACCCTGCGCGCATCAGGTTTTGGGAGAACGGATAATGATTTTGGTACTCCTCACTGTAGCGCTTTTCGAACTGTTTATCACTGAGCTCAAAGTCCAGGTACAACACCGGCCGCGGAGGCCCCTCCAACCGAAACCCTTCCATAGGTATGCCTCGGGCAATGGCATCGGCTATTTGAACCGCTAAAATTGACTTGCCTACGTTGGTGTCGGCAAAAAATATACAGAGCTCATTTTCAAACCAAAGCTCGTCGAAAAGCATTTTGGGTGCCGGTTGCAGGCTGGCCTCTTCAAGACATTGCTCGGCCGTGCGTATGTGCAATAACTTACTCATAGCGCACCGTGGTTTAGCGCTTGGTTTAAATCCACATACGCTCCCGCAGTCAAGGGCTCCTCGGGCCCTACAAAGCGGTATACCCCGATGGCATGGGTGATCTGAGCATCGGCGCGGTACAACTCCCGCAAGCTTTGGTTCAGGCCTTTGCAGGCACATCCCTGCCCGGAGGAAGAAAGATACGCATGCACCTTGCTGAGCACCGTCAGATAGCGGTTGATCCGCAACAAACGGACCCTAGTGTTCTCATGATCTCTAAGATGCAGTAGTTTACTTCGTGCCGCTTCCAGCTCTTGCATCATCTCGGACAGCTCCTTATGTAACGGCAAGGAGCCTGTAAAAGTCATTCCTGTCATACGGCCTCGCCCTTATCGTGGGTTCCACCTTGAGGGCCACGTTGTTTGCCAGAGAGCCAGAGGTCCAGTTGGCTCTTACGAAAGAGCAACCGTTTTCCTTGCTTAAAATGCGGCACAATCCCTTGGGAGGTATAGCCGTACAGAGTGTTCTTGGACAACTTCAAATACGCCACGGCTTCTGCCATACTCAGGATGGGGTCCTCATGAGGCTTGTCCGAAGGCGTTGGAGTTGGGGCCGATTCGTCTTTGGAATGGCGCAATACTTCCACAAGGATTTCTTCAAGTTCCTCGCGAGTGGTTAGGATGATCGATTTCATAGGACATCTGTTTTTTATTGTTCTATGCAAATCTTCATCGTTGTTTCCCCTAAAGGTGGGTCATTGGAGGGTCACTGGGTAGTCCATAATGTTATAGTTGTTCCCATTCTTTATTGAAAGTCAAGCGAATAGACTCATCCTCCAGGGACCACAACAAGGGCTTAATACGCTCCATGCGTTTGCGCTGCGCCTTTTTTTCATACTTAAAGAGGTTGCGGTGCTTTTTGTAAATGTTTTCCAAGCTGCCCCCGGTTAAAGCATGAATAAAGCGGGCTTTCACCTTCACGTCGCATTGATTAATCTTCGCTTTGCGAAACAAAAAGTAAAATATCAAGGAGCGCTCCGCAACAGTGTACGACTCGGGATCAAATATGGTCGTTATTGGCGGCTCGGCGATCGCCTCTTCGTTGGTTTGGGCAAGAGTGTTTTGGGATTGTTCTTCCTCCTGTTGTTTTAGAAGTTCCTCCCATATAGAATCCAAAAGGAACTTTTGATCCGGGCCTAAGGAAAAGAATGTTAAACCCGATGCCATGGAAGGTGGAAGGAGTTTTTCCCAATGGGGGTTTTTGCTGTTAAAGTAGGCCCAGCACAAGCAAAGGCTCTTGTACGCCGCAAAGGCTAAAGCCTGGGTATTGAGCAGCGGAGAGGTATACAGTTGGTACAGTAGGTGCCTGCTTAAATCGGGCACTGCATCCAACTCTTCAGGCCATAAGGGGGTCGGCCGCTCATGAATCTTAGCCACCATCACCTCCGCCCAATGCACCAGCAACGGATCGGGGCCCTCTAAAAAGAGCTTCGCAAATCCCAAAAAGGTGCTCGCCACTTCCGTATCCCCAACCGGGTCTCCAACCAACGCGTTTTCCGACAGCGCATCGCTCAACCACAAAGAGCATATGGCATAAATGTTTAAATCCAACACTTCGGGAGTGGCATTCAGGGCCATAGGGTTGGCCAATCGTATAAAGCGCGAAGAATACTGGCTTTGGAGTGTGGAGGTAATCGACTCCAACAATTCCTCCAGAGATTCCATTTGATAAGTAATGAGCATAGATTTAAAATTTGCGTTCAAGTAACCGCAATCTACACGCAATTCAAAACCTCATTCCTGTACTGAGACATAATGGTACGAAAAGGGACGATAAACAACGAAAAGCACCTATAGCGCCTTTTTTGGTTCGAAGATTTTCGAACCCACCTTGCATAACCGCCAGAGGGATATAACATTCCCGTTCTCTAAAGACATGCGTTACTCGAATAGTACGTTTCCAACAAAGCTACTGGCTGACAATACTACCCAAATAACCGTAAAATAGAAGCCTATCAAACCGGAGGTATTCACCGCTATTTAGGGTTGCTTTTGAACGTTTTGGACCGATTTTGTATGCAAATTGTATGCAAATAATGAAAAAAGCACTTACATCAGTGACGTAAGTGCTTCATTTTCAGAGTGGGCCCAGCAGGGCTCGAACCTGCGACCACCTGATTATGAGTCAGGTG
>JAAXJR010000035.1 GCA_012269745.1 Flavobacteriales bacterium
TTAGAATAAAAAACGCCCACCTCTTTCGAAGTGGGCGCTTTTGGTTTGGTCAACTTTGCTTAGCCTAAGTTTGGTTGGCTTTACTAACTGTGCTATGAATGAAGCTAAGCTTTGGTTTATTGGTTCGGTCCGTAAACATAGAAAGATCTTTTCCAGTGGCGCTCTAAACTTATCGTAGTGCCACTTTATTTATCGTAGAGTGTCAATATGATGCACATGTGTATGAAAGTGTCTCGATTTAGACTATAATGTGTTGATAATGTGTACTTAGGCCTTTCAGTCTCAAGCGAGACAAAATGATACTTAGGCATCTCAGTTCTGAGACTTTGTACTCAATAAACGCATGGTTTCGCTACTTTTATAGTAACCAACACCAATACCATGCGAAAACTACTTCTAGTCTTTGCCTTGCTGCCGCTATCTCTAATTGCCGACACTTACTATTGGGTAGGTGGCGCAGGTAATTGGGCCAATCTAAACCATTGGGCAACCACCTCTGGCGGATCCGTGTACCACACCACCGTGCCTGGATCGGGCGACGACATTGTCTTTGATGCCAACAGCGGCGCCGGAGCCTTCACCATCAACGTCAACGTAACTACCGTTTATGGAAAGGACTTTACCGTTACCTCCGGGGCGCCAGCAATCACCTTGACCAGCGGGGCAGTGACCTATGAGCTTTTTGGGTCGCTCACCTTGAAGGATGATTTCTCTTCCACCATTTCTAATACCGTCAACTGGAACCTTAGTGGAAGTGGGAGCCACACCATAGATCTGAATGGGTCTAAGCTTTCTATAGTGAACTTCAACGGCGGCGGAACCTACGATTTATTAGACTCCATGGTTGTCCAATACTCCTTGGCCCTAAATAGCGGGAATTTCGACGCCAACGGACATAAAGTGCAGGCGGAATACCTCAGCACCGACCTCAGCACTGGGGAAAGTGCAGATTTCTCGGGTTGTGACATCGTACTTACGAGTTATTGGCAAGCGCTTTCTTTTAGCGGGAGTGGCTCGTTTGATTTCTCACAAAGTACCATAATTGTAAAAGGAGGAAGAGCGAACATACGCACCTATCTATCCGACACCTTACAGTTGAACACCATTGTCTATGACGACGGAATTGAAAACCAGATTAGCGGTAATAATCGATTAAAAATCAACCTCCTTGAAACCAATGCTACCCACATCTTCGAGCGCATTGCCGAGATTGATAGCCTCTACATCAACGGCGGGTCCATCATTAGCTTTCAGTACGATTCGAACACAAAAATTGGCCACATAGGACAACAAACTGGATGCGCGTTGCCCATATATATCCAGGGCTCTGAAAACACAGCAGGTTATGAAATAAACTTGCTAAACGGATCGAGCTTATCCAATACAACGTTCTTCAATTTAGACATCCAAGGATCTGCCTTAAATGCCTTTAACTCCTACGACATCTATGGTTCATCCGGAATTTTCTACACCGCGCCTATTGCGGACACCTATTACTGGATTGGCGGTGATGGGTCTTGGACAGATGGCAGCCACTGGTCGCTTAGCTCCGGGGGTACCACGGCCAATTGTATCCCAGGGTTACTAGATCATGTGATTTTTGATGCCAATTCATCTTCAACAGATTTTCAAGTGACACTCCCTAATCACGCCCATGTAGGGAACATGACCTCTACCTCAAACGACAACCTTCTTCTTCAAGGCGACGGATGGTTTGCAGTGAACGGGTCCTTAAAATTAAACGATGCCACACAGCTCAGCTTGAAAGCGAGCTATCAATCTTCTGAATTATTACTGACCAATAATACTGGTGCAGATTCTTTGATCAGCCCTAACCTTATCAGGGCCGGGCTAACATTGATTGGAGATGGAGATTACTATGTCAAGGATTCTCTAAAGGTGGAGGACATGATCGCAGTAGTTAATGGCGGCCTTCACATGCCCAATTGCTATGTCGTAACCGGCGGCTTCCGAGACCGTTACTACCCACGTGGTGGTGGTATAGGAGATAGCATGTATGTCGACATCACGAATACACACATGATAGTTACTAGCGGTATGGAATTTCGCGAGCAATACTTTCATTGGGATTACGACAGCAGTCTCGTCGAAATTATTGGCCAATGGAGCTCCATCTATTTCGATCAAAGTCAACCGTTTTGGGAATTGAGATTTTCAAATCCTTCTGCGCAAAACTCCATCAACTGGGACGGGTTTGAAGCGAAAACATTAAATGTCTACTCAACTCTAAATGTTGGAACGTACCAGTTCGATCTCGATTGGGATACGTTGCGTGTTCAAGCCGGGGCCACGGTGAATTTCCGAAATAGTCCTCAGACACTCAATCTTAAGCACCTTGATGTAAAAACCGATTGCTTTGGATTTGCTACCATACAGGCGGAAACCAAAGACGACTCACTGACCATCAATGTACTTTCAGACAGTTTGGTCAGTACCTACCTACTACTTCAAAACATCACCAACGGCACGCCGAACAAACCCATCAAAGCCTACTCTTCCATCGACCTCGGTGGTAACGTAGACATCACCTTTAGCCTAGATCAACCACGCACCCTCTATTGGGTTGGAGATGCTGGAGTATGGCAAGACAGTGCCCACTGGTCCCAAACCTCTGGAGGTCAAGGTGGGGAATGTATTCCAACCCCTGCAGATTCCGTCGTCTTCGACAATAACAGCTTCTCCCTCACCGGACAAACCGTAGATCTTGAAGCCTATGATGCCTACTGTGGAGACTTTGTCATCACTCCAAACACTTCTTTTGATCTTGATTGGAACTCTAATGCCACCCTTCAAGTCTTCCGTAGCATGGTTCTACAGCAAGGACTAAATATGGTCAGTGGTAGCAATGCATATTTAAAGTTCAAAGGTCCTGATAGTTCGTACTTCAAGCTAAATGAAGCTGGTATAACGATGCATATTCACTTTGAAAAATCAGAATCTGCATCCATAGAACTCCGAGATAGCCTTTATAGTCAAGCACCCGTCCTTATTTACAGTGGTGGTTTAATCACTCTTGGTAACCCTATGTTTTTGAATACATTCAGTATGAATGATAATGCAGACACCACTTGGGCCGAAGTGGACAGTTCTCGCATTGAGCTTTTTGGTAGCTGGAATTCCTTTAATATCAACTCCTCCAATATCGGTTGGAGCTCAGAT
>JAAXJR010000063.1 GCA_012269745.1 Flavobacteriales bacterium
AAAAGAAGGTTAACCAAAGGGAACTGAAACGTAATCATTTGTGCATAATCAGAAATTCGTGCTGCAACAAATAATGCCAATAATGTGGCCATCCATAATTTGGTGTCAGTAAAGGCTTGAGCCTTAAATGTCTTATATAAAAGATAGCATCCAATACTCACCATCATTGTATTAAAAAATAGTTGCCCTGGGTACCCTAATTCACTCTTAATCAGGACATAGAGGCCGTCTGGAGGGAATGTGGACATAAAGCTGTCTGGAGCAAATCTCTTGTCAAAAGAAGCCGAACCGATTCCTCCTCCAAATGGGTGCGTTAAAAGCCATTGATCGAGCTTCAAACGATTGGCTATTCGAACTAAGAGAGATGCATCTTCACTGTTAAACCCAGATCGGATACGTCTAATAATGGTATATGAAGCTCCAACACTAGTGAATCGTAGTACTCCATAAAATATAGAGCCGAGAAGTACAGTGATCAATTGAATTCTTTGGCGTACATACATAAATGTAACGACTATTATTCCAGCTGCAAAACTAGCATATGCAGAACGAGTACCCGATAGCAAACCAGCATGTAAAAAGAGTATGAAGCATATAAATGAGAGAAATGGATACTTCATAATCTGACGATTAATTAGAAAAGGAATTAATCCAATGATCATGAGGGACAAGCCTACGCCAGAACTTGCCGCATCTGTAAAGCCTCCCCAATATCGAGTTATTCCTGGAAGCAAATGAGTTCTTCCAAAAGGAGTTTGAAGCAGATCATTCTCGAATGAATTGAAACCTAAGAAGAATTGTCTTTCAGCGATTAAGGCCAATACCACTGCTCCTACAAGATGGAAAACTAACGCTTGTTTAAAATCGCTTTTTGATTTAAGTACTAAAATATTTAGGAGAATAATGCCCAAAGGATTGAGATGTTGTCTCCGAATACCGTAGATAAAGCTTAGCCAATTAACATTCTCACTGTTCATTACTTGAATAAGTAAAGAGAATAATATCCAGACTATCCATATCCAGACAGATTTGAATCTTTTCAGCCTTATTTCAGATTTTGGATCCGTAAGACTTTTAAACAGCAACGTTAAGACAGTTACAAAAAGGATGGAATCTAGAATCACACCAAACTGGCTAATCCCCAAATACATCTGTATTGAAGGAAATGCAAAGCACAATGTTAAAAAGAAATAATAGCCGAATTTCTCTTTTTTTGCTACTACACCAATGTAACCAAATACAAGAATTGCTGCAATCAGCACTATGCCAGCCCCAACTTCAAAAAATAGTAATGCTAATACAATCAGGGTTAGGCTCAACGATCCAGCAACCGTCGTAATAATGCTGTTCCCTATGGAAGAATTGTTTGAGACCATTCAGATTGTAACATAGTATAGTGTAATCGATGCAGGGTTTCCTTGTCGGCGTAGATACTCCGGTTAAGCTCTTTCCAATCCTTCGATAAAGACACTGGATCATGAAATACAGGATGAATAGAATATATCAAGAACCTTAGTTGACCTTGGTCTTTTTTCTCTAGCTGTATGACCAATTTGCGATCTGTTCGCTCGAGAAGCAACTTTTCAGAAATGTATTTCCACGGATTCTTGTATGCTTTTTTGGATACATCGGTAATTAACTTTTCATCGAGTATCCTGAACCCGTAGTTTAAATTGGTATCTACTTCAATAGTATTGAGACTATCTGTGGCAGATGGTCTAGCAATCACAGCGTAGTAAAGTGCATTCTTAGTTTTCCAACCGCTTTTTGTAATCGGATATTCATAACCTCCCAGTGAGTATTGCTTGACGTAAACAAGAAAACGATTGGTATCAATGTCCATCTCGTAGAATGCCATGTGTTGAAAATTATCTTCACCGATTTCCGCTTCTTTGGATTTAGCGGATTTCTGGTCAGAACTCATTCGATAAATAGGAAGCTTATTAGTTTCTATGAGCCACTTGTCATCAATGGACTTTGTCCAACCATAGGTGTTCTCAGGAATGAGCAGTATAGGTTCAGGATTAAAAATCGGGTCGCCTTGGTTGTAATGATACTCCACAAGAATAGAATCACGTGAGGTCATCTTTTTCTTAGGCTGTGCAATTGAAACTATGGTTAAAACAAGGCATAGAGTTGTTAATGATACTCTCATAATGACAAGTCAATTCTATTTTTGATAAATATATTAAAATACTAAGTATTGATACCTATAAGTCTAGTAACTGTAAACTATAACCATTCAGAATTGACCATAGCTTTGATTGACTCGTTAAATAAGCTTAAGGATCAACGTTTTGAATTGATTGTAGTGGATAATGCGTCTCTTGAGCCATTTGTATACGAGAGTCCAACTACCTATGACTTAAGAATTATTCATTCGAATAAGAACTTGGGCTTCGCAGGAGGCAATGAGCTTGGAATGAAGGCTGCTCAAGGTGAATATTTATACTTGATAAACAACGATACTGAGATAGAGCAGGATTTTGTTCAACCCATCATTGATTGTTTTCAGAACAGGCCCAACCTAGGAATGCTTAGCACTTTACTACGATTTTATGATACGGGATTAATTCAGTATGCAGGTGCAACGGCTCTTAGCAAGATTACCTTGAGGAATAAGAGTTTTGGGAGTTTAGAGAAGGATGCGAACCCATATTTAGGTTTTCATTTAACGGGTAATATTCATGGTGCATCGGTAGTGGTCCCAAAGAGACTATACAATGAGTTAGGAGGAATGTGGGAGCCGTTCTTCTTATACTACGAGGAGTATGATTGGTGCGCTCGTTTTAAGGAAGCTGGTTATGAAATTGGATTTCTAGGAGATGTAGAAGTTTTACATAAAGAAAGTGCCAGTGTTGGGAGGATGAGTCCATTGAAAATAGAGTATATGTTCAGAAATCGAATTTTATATGCCCGACGTCGTAAGTACTCGGCGAGATTCCTGACTGTTCTCTATTTAATCTCCATAGTAATGTTAAGGGATGCTGTTAAGTACCTTATGACCAAGCAGATAAATTTAATCATCCCTCTTTTTAACGGTGCTTTTAGAGGCCTTACTGATAGTTCAAATTAGATATCTATGATACAAATAGCCGTTTATAGCCTTTTAGCACTTATAATCTACACTTATCTAGGTTACCCAATCATCATCGTACTGC
>JAAXJR010000075.1 GCA_012269745.1 Flavobacteriales bacterium
TGGAGCGAGTAAAGGGTTGCCCCACACCTTGGCAGTTGAAAATGTTTGAAGATGAAGAGGAGAACATTGAAGACTTCCTTGATATTCCGCTAGACGTTGTGCCTAGAAAATTTGATGTGAGAGATGATTATTCTCCAGTTCGTTACAAGCCATTTACAACGTCGGAAAGAGCTATGATCAGAGCTCAGGAAAAAGTGAAAATCAGAAATGGCGAATACCGTGACCCCTTCGGATTTGGATCGTTTTTCTAGAAAAAGTATGTCTTTGTACTTCAGGTTATAAAAATGGACAAAGAGCTGAAGCAAGCTATGGGTCTAGGATTTCTTGATTCAATTGTGCTATTGAGCGAACATCGGCTTGAAGTTATAGGTAAATTCCGAATAAGTGATAAATACTGCATGAGAACAACTTTCTAGTTTTATGTATCCATCCAAAGCTAAACCATGCCTACGCCAAACTCAAAAATCAGGGTTCATTTACTGGTTCCGGAATACTACGGACGGACCGATACCATTCGTTCGGCTTATCGTTTGGTACGCAAATTGGCCACACCAGAGTCGCCAATTTCTATATCCATTGAAGACTATCCGGAGATTGATCAGATAGAGTCGCTAGAGTATCGACACAAATGGGAAGGGAAGAAGTGGATTAAGCCAAGCCGCTCCTTTGATAATTTTGAAAAACGAGTGTCCTCGTATCATAGTATGCCTGTTGAAGAGGTTCGAAAGTATTTAGAGAAGCCTGAAGATCTTGTTCAACGCATGGAGGCTGCAGCACTATGGATAGAAGATTGTATGTTGAAATTTTCGAAGAAGAAGGATTTGTACATCTTGATGAATCCTTACGGCAATACCTCAAACTACTTCTCGGGAAAGTCTCCAACACGAAAGAATGTGGCCTTTATTCAAACCACACATTACCTTACCGAGACAACCACAGCACCTCATATCCCAGTAGCTTACGAGATATTAGCGATGTCATTACGCTTTTTAGGGTTCAATTCAGGAAACTTTCAGTCACAATTCGCCCATGTTAATAGTCGCAGTTGCGTTAACGATTCTTTTGGAAATATTACGGATATCCGCCATCGTATTTTATCAGCGGATATTTGTGATGATTGCCTCAGTCACCTTATTCACAAAGCAGAGGTTAACAATTTTGTAATAGACTTCTTTTACGAAGCCTTTGAACACATTCGTGGATTACAAAATACTTTCCAGCGATATGCCAGGGAGTCAAAGGCGGTCCTTGAGGCCAGGGTGACGCAGTCTAATCTTTTATTCCCGTCTATAGGAGCTTGCATACGTTTAACGCCCAAAGAAATGACGGTCTATAAATTCTTCTTGTCCAGGGGTGAGGAGGGCATAAGCTATAGCGACTTTGTTGATTACGAGCAGGAACTAATTGATTTATATCTACGTCACTATAAAGGATCGGATGATCAAGCTTATGCGAAGGCCGAGAAAATTGTCGGTCGATGGACTAATCCATATAGCAACCAAGACCTGCGTGAGGTAATCAGCAAGATCAATAGCAAAATCAAGAAAAGTATTACAGGCCGCTACTCCGCCGGCTTCCAAATTAGTCGAGTGAAAAACATCCGGAGGGTAGTACATGCTGTCGGGCAATAAATACAACGTTGTCAAAATAAAGAGAACAGATGTAATCAGGGGACATTCGAAGTAAGCAAAACGGTGATTCACAAATGAATTGCGCATGCTGAATTTGAATTTTAACCTGAGGGGAAAGGGAGGCGTTTTGTTGATAGAATAGTTTTAAGAATTGATTTGCCTTCCTTTTCTCCTTTTTAACCCTAGTGATTATGCATATTAATTATGACAAATTAACCAGTAAGCACAACCCTGACAGACGTTTGGATCTGACCTATGTGATCGATGTGAGTGCGAGTATGACTGATACGATTGAGAGCATTCGAAAGCATTTGAACAAAAGCCTTAAGCAGCAGCGTAAAGCGCAATTTGGAATGGCCGTAAAAACCTATGTCACAGTTCTGAGCTTTAGTGAAGGAGTGAATGTGCTGCGTTTGAATCAGCCATTGGATACGCTTCCACCACTTAAGCGTAAAGAGTTAGAGCCGGAGTCTTACACTGCCTTGTATGATGCAACAAAGTTGGCTTTAGAGTGGGCCGAAGATCGCAGTGGCGGCTTGGTAAAGGCTGGCAGTGGTATGGTGAACGTATCCATATTTACGGACGGTCAGGAGAATGCTTCTGAAACAACAAAGGACCAAATGATGGCAAAAGTCAATAAACTCAAAAAGAGAAATGGCTGGGTTATTGATTTGTGGGCTTCGGATGAAGTCGTTATCAAGGACTTTGAGGATATCGGGTTTGAATCGGACCAATTAAACCATGTCGAGGTCGGTGAAGAGAAAATGGCTATTCAAGGCATGGATGCGCGTATTAGTGAGTGTGTCAAACGGATTGAAGATTTAAAGGGTTTTGATGCAGACTTTGAATCTTAAAGCAATCGAAATATACAAGTGTTATGGTGCCTGGATTGAGTAAAATTATCGCATGTCCCCAATGTGGACATTGCGTTTTGAAAAACGGTTTAACGAATGTAGTAGGACTAGATCCTCGGCTGTACTCTGATGGCAAGATGGTCATGCCAGAACCACCTAGCTTTCCTGAACTCACGAAATGCAGGAAATGTAAAACTCTCTTCTGGTTAAGTAAAGAAAAGGTCCTTGATACCTTTCGAGACTTGCGTATGCTGCCTATTCGTTGGGCCAGAATCAAAGTAGCAAAAGTCCTAAAGATTAAAGATTTGTTTAGGGCTCTGGAGGAGGGGCTTGCGGAGAACGAATACGAGGAATTGGATATCCGCAAGAAAATTTGGTGGCTGTACAACGATAGGATACGAGCATGGAAGGAAATATTTAAAAGTAAAGAGGAGGAGCTAAACTGGAAATATAACTGTGAGCGTCTCATTGAGCTTTTGGATCCTAATCTGCTTAATCAACGGATTATGATCGCCGACCTTAAGAGAAATATAGGCGACTTTGAGGGGTGCATGGCCATCATTGATGAGATTGAAGATCGAGAATTCGAATGGCTGAAGCCAATTTTCAAGGAAGCCTGCATTCGCAAAAGGAGAA
>JAAXJR010000058.1 GCA_012269745.1 Flavobacteriales bacterium
GGCCAGAGCAGTCTTTTGCCATTTTTGAAGTTCTTTTAGGAAAATGGGCACCTGAAGGTGTTATGGATCCTAACGTATATTTAGCTTTAGTTACCATTCACGGAACCATCATGGTCTTTTTCGTATTGACCGCAGGTTTAAGTGGTACTTTCAGTAACCTATTGATTCCATTACAGATTGGAGCCCGCGATATGGCCTCTGGTTTGTTGAACATGATTTCTTTTTGGCTGTTCTTCTTGTCTTCAGCCATTATGGTTGCTTCACTGTTTGTAGAGGCAGGACCAGCAGCAGCTGGGTGGACCATTTACCCACCACTATCTGCACTTCCACAAGCACAACCCGGTTCAGGAATGGGAATGACCTTATGGTTGGTTTCCATGGCGATTTTCATCGCATCATCTCTATTAGGATCATTGAACTATATCGTAACAGTATTGAACTTGCGTACCAAAGGAATGACCATGTCGCGTTTACCGTTGACCATTTGGGCATTTTTTGTTACTGCGATTATCGGGGTAGTTTCTTTCCCAGTACTATTATCAGCAGCTTTATTGTTGATTATGGACAGAAGTTTTGGTACCTCTTTCTTCCTTTCCGATATCTTTATTCAAGGAGAGGTTTTACACTATCAAGGAGGTTCTCCAGTATTGTATGAGCACCTTTTCTGGTTCCTCGGTCACCCTGAAGTATATATCGTTTTACTTCCAGCACTTGGAATTACTTCTGAAATCATCGCGACAAATGCACGTAAGCCTATCTTTGGATACCGCGCCATGGTTGCTTCGATTTTAGCGATTGCCTTCCTTTCGACCATCGTTTGGGGGCACCATATGTTTATTTCTGGAATGAATCCTTTCTTGGGATCTGTATTTACATTCACAACCCTATTGATCGCGATTCCTTCGGCGGTAAAAGCATTTAACTATATCACTACCCTTTGGAAAGGGAACTTGCAGTTTAACCCTGCAATGTTGTTCTCTATTGGGTTGGTTTCTACCTTTATCTCAGGTGGTTTAACAGGAATTATCCTCGGAGACAGTACCTTAGATATCAATGTACACGACACCTATTTCGTAGTGGCTCACTTCCACCTGGTGATGGGAATCTCGGCACTTTATGGATTATTCGCTGGGGTGTATCACTGGTTCCCAAAAATGTTTGGTCGTATGATGAACAAGAACTTGGGCTATGTACACTTCTGGGTAACGGCTGTTTGTGCCTACGGGGTATTCTTCCCCATGCACTTTATTGGGATGGCTGGTTTACCAAGACGTTACTACACCAATACCGCTTTCCCTTATTTCGATGATATTGCAGATATCAATGTGGTTATTTCACTTTTTGCCTTCACCGCAGGTGCTGCGCAATTGGTTTTCCTCTACAACTTTATCTACAGTATTTTCTACGGAAAGAAAGCAGAGCAAAACCCATGGAAATCCAATACATTGGAATGGACAACTCCCGTTGAACACATGCACGGGAACTGGCCTGGAGAAATCCCACACGTTCACCGTTGGGCTTATGATTACTCTAAGCCTGGTCAAGAAGAAGATTGGGTATCTCAAATCGTTCCCCTCAAAGAAGGCGAGGAAGAGTTACAACACTAATTTTCAATTAGACACTATAAGAGAAGAGGCCTTTGGGCCTCTTTTTTGTTTGCATCGTCTATATTTGTAATGATGAACGAACATTTAGATCCCACGAACAACCATTTTTCCCCTGAGGAGCAAGACATCGACCGCGCGCTACGTCCGCTCAGTTTTGACGATTTTGCCGGTCAAGAAGGGATTCTAGAGAACCTTAAGGTATTTGTAGCCGCAGCCAATCAACGGGAAGAAGCGTTAGATCACACCCTTTTTCATGGCCCTCCAGGTCTAGGGAAAACTACTTTAGCCCACATTTTGGCCAACGAATTGGAAGTGGGTATCAAGATGACCTCTGGCCCAGTACTCGATAAACCGGGTGACTTGGCCGGTTTGTTGACCAACCTTGAACCCAGAGACATATTATTCATCGACGAGATCCACCGTTTAAGTCCCATAGTGGAAGAATATTTATACTCGGCCATGGAAGATTATAAAATCGATATCATGATCGAATCTGGGCCGAATGCTCGCACCGTTCAAATTACTTTAAATCCATTTACTTTGGTGGGTGCTACTACGCGTTCGGGTTTGCTCACTGCTCCTATGCGTTTTCGTTTCGGGATAAGTAGTAGATTACAATATTACTCTACAGAGTTACTGTCTACCATTATTGAGCGCAGTGCCGAGATTTTGAATGTGCCAATCGATAACGATGCTGCCATCGAAATTGCGGGGAGAAGCCGTGGAACCCCACGTATTGCCAATGGACTACTTCGCCGTATTCGCGATTTTGCTCAAATCAAAGGCAACGGTAGTATAGATTTAGACATAACTAAGTATGGCTTAAATGCTTTACAAGTCGACACTCATGGACTAGATGAGATGGACAATAAAATTCTCACCACCCTCATCGATAAATTTAAAGGGGGCCCAGTGGGGATTACTACCTTATCTACTGCCGTCTCAGAAAATGGAGAAACCATTGAAGAAGTGTACGAACCTTTCCTTATTCAACAAGGCTTTATTGTTCGCACTCCCCGTGGGAGAGAGGTTACTGAATTAGCCTATAAACACTTGGGTCGCATAAAAGGTAATCAAGGCGGTTTATTTTAAGCAAAGACTAAAATGAAACAGCAGGAAGCCTATTCCACTTTCATAAAGGAAGAAGCAAAAGCCCTGGGATTCCTTTCTTGCGGTATAGCGAAAGCAGGTTTTCTTGAAGAAGAAGCACCGCGCTTAGAACAGTGGTTGCGCCAAGGAAGACATGGCGAAATGCACTACATGGAAAATCACTTTGACAAGCGTCTTGATCCCACTAAACTAGTACCTGGAGCGAAAAGTGTTGTTTCCCTTCTGTTGAATTATCACACCCCAGAAAAGCAAAGTGATCCAACCGCCCCTAAGATTTCTACCTACGCTTTTGGGCAAGACTATCACAAGGTCATAAAGAACAAACTTTACCAGCTTTTAGAACGCATCCGTGATCATATTGGTGATGTAGATGGACG
>JAAXJR010000002.1 GCA_012269745.1 Flavobacteriales bacterium
AGGGATTCGAACCCTCGGTACCTTACCGAATTGAACTAATTGGTTACAATTAAAACTAACTCTTATCCATCTAAAATAGGGTGTTTCAGCGAGTTTAACAATTTTTCTTTTTCGTTTTGTCTCATCGTACACGTATTTATTGAATCTGTATTAATGATACTATGCTCGGTGACATCTCTGGCAATCGCGCAAGCCATGTACGGTAAATACCGTACAAATTTCTTCTTATCTTTCAGTGCGGAATTAGGGAGTTCAACACTTGCCTTATTGAATAATTTTTTCAGGTTTCTTTAGACCTACCTCTTTTTGACTCTAAGCCAATTCGCTTTTAAAGCTCTTGGTACATGGAGATTAAAGGGGAACATTTCTCTATGTGTGATTTGTTGCATGAATTTAGAAACTTTAAGTAGTTTCTAGGTTTTAGGATACTTATGTCATTTGTGATATATCTGAATGAATCATTCAATCTTCATGTATTCTATTCTTTAAATGATCTGTTGGTGAGGAGTGATTTTTATAATCATTTAAACAATAGAAAAATGAATCACAAAAATTCACGTTATCCGCTAGAGCTTAAGTTAGCGGTCAGTCTAGGCGAAGAAAAACAGTTATACTCAAGAGAAGAGCTACTGAAAATTCCAAGAACGACACTTTCGGAATGGCGAAGGAAAACACCTGAATTCTTTTATCATCAAATGCTTGAAACAGAGAAGCAAAAGGATTTGATAAAGCTTTTTAATCGTCAATTATCAAATAAGAAACGAGAAAAGGAGATGCTGGGTACCTACATGGCTTTTATTGACTTTATCATAGAATCAATGGGTCAGAAGGCGTTCGATAAATTTTTGACAAAACATCGACTTAAATACGTTGACTATGTTAAGTCACTGCCTAAAATCATATCTCGAAAGCGTTTCTTGAAGGTTACAAACGTAAGTACAACAAGATTTTGTGGGTGGGAACTCGAGGCGAATATCCATTGTTTGTCTAGTGCAGATAATGTTTGCATTAAACGACGTCCACGACAGCTTACACAGAAAGAAAGAGCATTTGTTGAAGAAATTGTAGAAAAGGGTGGGCCAAATAAATTTGCCATATGGGCAGATAATTTTAAAAAGGGAAAATTGAAATTGAGCTTGACTACATTCTACAAATACACGAGAGGATTACTAACAGAATATCAAAAAAGGAAGGCACCTAGGAAACCAAATTTGGTTCGCGCTGAAAGATTACACGAAATCTGGCACGCAGATATCAGTATAATAAAGACGCTTGATGGAGTAAAGCACTATTTATACTGTGTGATGGATAATTACAGTAGAGCTGTACTCGCATGGCGGCTAGCAGATAAAATAGATAATGCGATATCAGTGGAGGTGTTAGAAAAGGCATTTGTAGATTCGAAACCCACACAGCCGATTGTGAAAATTGACAACGGCATGGAAGAGCAAGCTACCCTTAATTATATGACTGATGGAGGTTCAGAGAATAAAAGGATAGACAGTAAAGTGACCTTTGCGGTGAACCATCTTGTTGCTTGGAAAAATATCCGTGCTTCTAATTCTATGATCGAGCGAGTCTTCCACACGATGAAAAATGAATATAAGTATATTCTTTATGCTGCTGATTTTGAGGAGCTCAATGCCTTGTTAGAGCAAACCATTAATGCGTATATGGATAGACCGCATTCCCAGCTGGGTATTTACACACCTCGTGAAGTTATGTTGAGAAGATCAGGTTGGTTTGACGAAAAGTCCGCATTAAAGGATGGTGCAGAGAAACGTCTCAATATTAACCGTAATTCAGGTTGTACAAACTGTTCTTGCAGTGATACATCTTCTTGTTTGAAGGAGAGCAGCCAAGAATAAACTTAATCCCAGTCGCTTTGGTGGCTGGGATTTTTTTTTCGCTTCGCTCAAAAGATCCCTTGAGGGGGAATCGTTCCAAAAACACCTGAAAACCAGTTCGCCTTCGGCGTCCTGTGTTTTTTATGCCCATCCTGCTCACTGAAGCAAGCTTCCTTCGCGTATGGGCATAAAAAAAAACCAGCGTAAAACGCTGGTTTTCAGGTGTTTTTAGCGGAGAGAGAGGGATTCGAACCCCCGGTACCTCTCGGTACGCTGGTTTTCAAGACCAGTGCATTCGACCACTCTGCCATCTCTCCGATAGAGAGTTCGAGAACTCCCTGAGTGGGCGGCAAATTTAAACAGGAATTCGTGTTTTGCAAGGGCAATTTTGCAATTATCTTTGAGGATGATGAAATCTTTCCTGAAAGTCATATTCTTTGTAGCCCTAACAGGCTCATTACAAGCACAAGAACTGCGTTTTGGCCTGAATCCCGTTCAATACGTTAGTGAGGCTCAAGGTCCCTATGTAGACTTCTATAGTACGCTTGATGCGAGCACCATTGCTTTTGAAATGGATGCTGATTCGATTTGGCATGCACGATTTAAGGTGGCTTTGTCCTTCGAGGGCAAGGTGGATGTGGTTCGATTTGAATATACCAGTGAAGATTCTGCCTCTAGTGCGCCTTTAATGTTGCAGAAGAGCACGTTCACTTTTGATGAAACAAAAGGGACAGCGAAGCGACCGTTGGAGATCTTTCTATACGACGAGGTATCCAATAGTGACTGGAGCTTTAGCGATACTCTCGAATATGTTGCTAGTGATTTTTGGTTGGCTCAGCCCGTATTGTTAGACGATGTTGACGAGGTACCTGCGAATTATGTGAAGAGAGGGGTGTCAGTTGTTCCAATGGCGGCATTAGGTTTGCCGGTATTCGAAAATGAATCGAACCTAAGCATGTATACGGAAGCCTATGTGGGTAATGGTAAGTACATCCTCCAGTACAAATTGACGGATGCTTACGGGAATATCATTCCAGGGACTTCCGGGTTCGCACGTTGTAAGAATGGGAGTACTCCGGTGTACAACAAGATTGACTTTTCTTCCCAGAAAAGCGGTCAATATGAATATTCTATTGTGCTGTTAGACAGTACTGGTCAGACGGTTTCTGAGCGCAGTAGTCCATTTTACTGGTACAATGACAAGGCGGATGAAGCAGCGTGGAACGGCCCCGAGGTGAGTATTACACGTGCTGTATTTGAAAATGGCTGGGGACAGTGGTCTCAGGTCAATGAGTACTTACGTATGATTGCGCCTGTAGCTACAATGTCGCAACGTCGGATAATGACCAACTTAAAAGACTCTAAGGATACGGCTAGAATTGCATCGTTTATCGTGAATTTTTGGACGGAGAAAAATGCGATGGATCCTTTAGGGGAGTGGAAAGGGTATTTGGTAGTGGTCGATAAAGTTGATCAAGAGTTCGGCAGTAGAACCGTACCAGGTTATAGGTCACAGATGGGCCGAGTGTTCCTCCAATATGGTGCGCCTTCGCTCGTTGAAGAACGTTCGTTTGACGGTCGTAACTATCCGTACCAAGTGTGGCAATACGATCAATTGAAGAGTTCTAGTACTCCGATGCAACAGAATCAAGTGTTCATCTTTGTGGATCAAGAGCTCATAGGCCGTCAATACACACTCATACACAGTTCTGCATTGGGTGAGGTGAAGGATCATAAGTGGCAGTATCATTTGACACGCCACACCAATGCAGGCCCGGATATTGATGCGACCTCTACCCAGTACAGCAGGGATAACTTTGGAGAGCGAATTTCTAATTCCATCATTATTGGTAACCAAGGAACGTGGTTCGATAGATTTTAAGCTCGGATGAAAGAAAAGATTGCGGTTGCCATCCTGAATTGGAACGGGAAAGCCTTATTAGAAAAATACTTACCAGGCGTTGTTGAAGACAGCAAGCCACATCCGGTATATGTGATTGATAACGACAGCGGTGACGACAGCGTTGCCTATGTTGAAGAGCATTTTCCAGAGGTTCAGATTATTCAAACGGGTGAGAATTTAGGGTATGCAGGCGGCTACAACGAAGGTTTGAAGCCTTTGAAGGAAAAGTACGCCGTGCTCTTAAATAGTGATGTCAGAACGACTCCGGGATGGCTGGAGCCCATCATGGGACATTTTGAGAAGTATCCTAATTGTGGGGCAGTACAACCGAAAATTCGTTGGGATCGTGAGCCCGAAAAGTTCGAATACGCTGGAGCCTCAGGTGGTTTCATAGATGCTTTAGGGTATCCATTTTGTCGAGGACGGGTTCTTCATGAGCTTGAAGTGGATGGTGGTCAGTACAACGATGCACGTCCTGTATTTTGGGCGACAGGCGCTTGTTTAGCCGTGAATATGGATGCGTTTGAGCGAGCAGGAAAGCTAGATCCTATGCTGTTCGCGCACATGGAGGAGATTGATCTCTGCTGGCGCATGCAACGTGCCGGTTATGCCGTTTGGGTGGAGCCTAAATCCGAAGTATATCACCTTGGTGGAGCAACTTTGAATGCCGATTCTCCACGAAAAACCTATTTGAACTTCCGCAACAACTTGATCATCCTCGTTAAAAACCTTCCGCAGCTGCGCGCTATGGGGGTGGTATTTGCTCGACTGATTCTAGACGGGATCGCGGGAGTGAAGTTCGTTCTCGAAGGGAAGCCCAAACATACTTTAGCGATACTGCAAGCGCACTTTGCTTTTTACGGAAGGTTCACTAAAATTCAACGCACACGAATGTCGTATAATGGATTGCCCTTGTTGCCTTTGAAGAAGTTACAAGGGACCTATGCGGGCAGCATGGTATGGCAATTTTACGCGCGTGGTCACAAGCACTTTTCTGCGTTTTTTAAATAGCTTGTTTCATTTCTGAGACTGAATATTGGATTTACGGGAGGTTATCCACTATTTGTTAGCGAAAATCTCGGAATTCATCTTTTCTTAAGGTGTTGTGCCTAGGTACTTCCGTTAAATTGGGGGTATCAAAAGCATAACTATGAAACGCTTAGTATTACTCGCTCTATTAGTGATCAGTTCGACACTAGGAGCGCAAACACTGACTCAAACCATTCGTGGTACAGTGGTCGATTCTGAAAGTAAATCGCCACTTCCAGATGCCATGCTCATCTGTGATAATGTCCAGGCATTCTCTGATGAGTACGGACAGTTCGAAATGGATGTAGAGATTGGCCGCAAGATTGTGGCAGTTCAACTCTTCGGCTATGAGCCTACTTCTGCTGTTGTAGAATTAAACTCTGCGAAGCAAGCCGTAATTCGCATTGCCATGACAGAAAGCACCGTAAAGCTTGACGAGGTGGATGTCGTTGCAACACCCCGCGGTGATGTAAAGAACGAGATGGCCGTAGTGAGTGCCCGTAAGTTCTCTGTAGAAGAAACGAACCTCTATGCGGGTTCTCGTGGGGAACCTGCTCGTATGGCAACCAACTTTGCCGGTGTTCAGGGTTCTGACGATACTCGAAATGACATTGTAGTACGTGGTAACACGCCTGCAGGTATCCTGTACCGTTTTGAAGGCATCAACATTCCCAACCCCAACCACTTTGCCATTCCAGGTACCGGTGGTGGTCCGGTGACTATCCTGAACAATAAATACATCCAGAGCGGTGATTTCTATACAGGTGCTTGGCCGGGCGAGTACGGCAATGCCATCGCGGGTGTCTTCGATCTAGAGATGCGCGACGGTAACAATGCAACGCCATTTGAAGGAAGCTTCCAGTTCGGTCTATTAGGGGTAGAATTGATGGCTGAGGGTCGATTAGGTAAAGAGAAGCCAAATGCACCGTCTTACCTTGTACTAGGGCGCTACTCGACGTTGGGTATGGCATCAACCTTGGGCATTCCATTGGGTACTACAGCCATTCCAAACTATGCAGATGGGGCTTTTAGAGTGACGTTCCCGCAGAAGGACGGTTCGAAATTTAGCTTGTGGGGTATGGGCGGTACGTCCAACCTGGTTATTGATATTTCAGGAACGGATGGTGATCCAGTTACCGATGGCTTTGAAGGTATTGGGAGCGTAGACCGCGATCAATTTTTCGATACGCACATGGGTGTAATAGGGGCAACACATTTAAAGCGCTTGGATAAATCAAGCTACATCAAAAGTGGTGCGGCGGTATCAAGATCTGCTATTCATGCTCTAAACACCAAGGTGTTCCGCGGTATTGATACGGTAGCGGCAGACGAGTTTTACTACCGCGTAGATTCTGCACCGAAAATCTTGAACTATTGGTACTACGAAACCAAAATTCATGGATACAGTCATTATACCAAAAAGATCGACGCACGTCAAAGCTTTAAGGCAGGTGTTAATGTGGATTATGTGATGGTTGATTATTTAGATTCGACGCGAATTGTCAACGGTTTAACCGGTGAGATTTCGCCATGGGAATTCCCATGGGGTACTGCTGATGGAGGTTTTTCGTCGGACGGTTACGCAGTCGTGCAACCGTTCGTGAGCTACAAGAACAGATTGACTGATAAGCTCACGATGACAGCAGGTTTAACTGCGCTATACTCGAACATTAACGACAATACCTTGAGCCCAGTTGAGCCGCGTCTAGGTTTCAATTATGATGTAGACAAGCACAATAAATTCTTTACGGGTGCTGGTTACCACAGTCAAATGCAGAGTTCTTACCTCTACTACTACAGAGGTTCTCAAGCGACACCTCAAGCCATTGCCGATGGGGTATATGGAACTGAATACAACAAAGGGATGGGACTCACAAAGAGTGCGCACCTTGTTGCCGGTTGGGAGCACAACTTTGATTACCCAGTACGAATTAAACTAGAAACCTATTACCAGTACTTGTGGGATGTACCTGTTGAGATGGTGCCTTCTTACTTCTCGTTGGTAAATGGTGGTACTGGGTTCGGTCGTCTTTGGGCAGAGCCGCTTGAAAACGAAGGTGTGGGTCGTAACTACGGTTTAGAATTTACTGCCGAGCACTACTACCGCAACGGATTCTACAGCTTGTTTACAGGATCTGTATTTGATGCGAAGTACAAAGGCTCTAAAAACATCGCGGCTGCTGGGACAGGGTCCTCAGACGATATTTGGGTGAATACTACATTCAACGGTCGTTATGCATTCAACTTCATCATGGCAAAGAATTACCAAGTGGGTAAATACGGTGTGTTCAACCTAGGAACAAAAGTAAGTTCGATCGGTGGACGTTGGTTCGGTGATATTGACCAGGATGCTTCAGCACAGGCGTCGGAAATTGAGTTCATAGACGATTTTACGTTCAATTCCAATCAATACCGTCCTTACTTCCGTTTAGACTTCAAAGTGGGTTACAAGTGGAATTTCATGAACCTCGCTCACGAGTTTGCTTTGGATATTTCGAACATTACCAACAACAAGAACATCTTGACATTGACTTACCTGCCAGAGACAGGCGAGGTAGCGGAAAATTACCAGTTAGGATTATTCCCGGTATTCTACTACAAGATTGATTTCTAACCGTAGGATAGTAAGTAAAGAAAAAGCCCGGCGCTGTGCGCCGGGCTTTTTTTATTCTTATTTGCGGTAGAAGCGGTGAACCACTCCCTCAATTTCTATAGAATAGAATCCATAATGAGAGGCATATGTAGCCTCTGCATCATCTGGCAATTCAATATCTGGGTTGTGGTAAATTCCTTCGAACTCTACAACACCGGTTTTGTCGTACTTGATTCCTTCAAAGCTGTGCGGCCCAACCTTGCTCACATTATACCAAGCACCTTCACCCAGTCCTCCTAGCCATTTAGCTGTTTGAGGTAAAGATGAAGGACGCGAAGGCTCTTCAATCTCGCCGTGGATAGAATCGTCAGGACGGGTATCTGTGTACTTACTCAGTGAGCTTTCAAGCAAGCCTGCGCCAAGGTCTGTAATGCTATGTCGACGTTTCTTCTCCATGAATTGGAGTGTACCACCTTCAAAGCTGTAAATGCTTTCCTCTGTACTTGCAGCTACTACATTGTAGAGCGGAGTCGGACGGTAGGTAAGTGGGTATTTTAATTTGCTCCCTACAGTACCGTCTTCATTGGCGGCTTTCATTGTTTCTGTCACATAACGTGCGCAGTTGGAAGCACTTTTATCTAATCCATTGTACGGGAAATAGCCTTTCATAACCATTTCGTCTGCGTAGGCCTTTGCTTTGGCAAAGTTGATCGTCTTGCTTACAGAGAATACTAGTGGTCCAGCACCGTGGGTGTATTTAGATTTAGAATCCAATTCTTGAGCGATCTCTTCGACATTTGTGAGATTGCGATCATCATCGAATACGGCTCTAATATCAAGTGCCAATTCAGGGTCCGAATATTTGCTTCTCGCACGACCATAGCCTCTTGGAGTCACGTATCGACCAAAGTCATAGTAGAGTACTTCCTTGGTTTGAGGATTGATCAAACAAATAGCCGCATGCCCTACGCGCATATTTAGGTTTTTTACCAAACCAGTCTTGCGAAGAAAAATAGCCAAGGTTTCGTCTGCGCGAGCAGTACACTGTGGCCATGCAATAACAATTGCTGTGTCTAGGTATGACATATATGCGTTAACAAAAGCAGCTCAAAAATACACATATTGAGCAATGCTAAGGAAATGTTAAGATAGCAATTTGTGAACTTCGTGATAGTTTTTTACACAATGAATTGCACCAGAGCTTTTTAGCTCCTCTTCACGCTTGCTTGTTAAAACCCCAATGGGTGATCCACCTGCATTCTTTGCAGCTTGAATTCCACTCGAAGTATCCTCGAAAATCCACAATTCCTCTAGTTCTAAAGCACCTGTTTTTAAGCTCTTTAGGCATGCTGTGAAGATTTCTGGATCGGGTTTGCCCTTCCTGACTTCTTCTGCAGTATGAACAGCACTGAAGTAGTGGCGGATATTGAGGGTGTCAAGGGTGAAATCGGCATTTGCTTTATTTCCCATGGTACCTACTGCCATTGGGATGTTGCGTTGCTTCAATGCTTCGAGAAGTTCAGGGAGTCCATCAACAGGCTGGATATATGGCTTGTATATTTCTCGATAGAGCGCCTCTTTTTCATCTCCTATACGCTCGCTTTCTTCATAGGTGATGTGATCGCCGAAGAAATTCTTGCAGACTTCGAAATTGGTTCCGTGAAGGTCACGGATGATAGCCTCTTTAGAACGTGGTGCTCCGTACTTTTCACAGATTAACCCCCAAGCTTTGAGGTGAAAGGGGTAATTATCAATGAGAGTACCGTCCATGTCAAAAACGACGGCTTTCGGCGGCTGGAGCATTAGGGTAGGATGAATATGGTGAATTCGTCAATGTGCAGCTGGTCGGAAGGCAGCTTGGTAAAGGTCCGCATGGAATAGGCGCCTTGCTGTACTTTCTGGCCTAGGGCCACTGGATCCCAACATTCCGTGGAAGGTCCTTTGAACAGCTCATTGCCCCAGCGGTCGTAAATGGCGTATTCTGTTCTTGTTGGCAGAGAGCTGCTCAAACAGTACGCGTCGTTTACACCGTCGCCGTTGGGCGAGAAGGCTGTTGGCACGTACATCAATAGGTTGTCCAAACAATCTACTTCAAGAACGCGCTGTATGGTATCTAGATTTCCACAGCTGTCTATGGCCACCAAGGTAAGCTCATGTGTGCCGGCAAATGGGAAAAGGGTATCTAGCACGGGTTCCGTGTAGGTTTGCTGGCCCAGGGAAAATGAGATGAATTGGGTATAACCGGTGGCGGTTAGTGTGTAGTTTGGACAGCCGTACCCTTCATCGATATAGGGCTCTGCAATAACGCGGTAGTAGAAGGTATCTTCAACTTCACACCCGTTAATGTCTGTGGCTATGTAGGGATAGATGGCCGTAGAGTCGAATTGAAGCGTTGTGGAGAAAGTGTCCAAGGTGGTCCAATACATCGAGGCAAGTACAGGTGAATTGAAATCGATCAACAGGGAATCGCAATAGGCGGTGTCGCTTACAATGGGTTCATATAACGATCCGTTTACTAGGAAGATACTGTCGTGGAATTGGCAATCTCCGAGGTCGACCGTCACCCACGCCCATCCTGGATCGTATACTGTGGTGCTTGCTGTGGTATCACCTGTAGACCAGAGGTAGGAGAGTCCCGATCCTGCGTTTTCCACTTCGAGAACTACGGGTTGACCGGTACAGATGCTTGAGGAATCTGCTTGAATGGGTTCGTACGTTGTACCGAAGTAGTTGAAGTCGAAGTAGATGGAATCCCTGTATCCGCGGCCGTCTTCTACCACTACTTTGATTTCCACCGGACCATTGTAGGTAGGGTCAATGATGGCGTGTAGGATGGTGTCGGTTGCGTTGGAATCGACCACAGCGCCAGTTCCTTGAAGCAAAGTAGAACTTACAACATTGATGCTATCGACACAGCTTAAATAGCGGAAAAACAGTGGTATAGGAGTGGCACAAAGTGCGCCCAAGGGAACATCTTCTACTGGAAGAGCGGTGAAAGGGTCAAGCAGTTTAAAATCGTCGTCAAAACCACTGATGTAGCCGTAAAGTCCTGTACTTGAGCCTTGTCCAGCAAGCACACCCACGTGAAATGGGGTGATACAATCTAAGGTGAAGCTGTTGGTCAGGATGTTGTCACCAATGTACACCCCGGTCCAAGTAGGGTCGTAAGTACTTTGCTGGAAGGTGATGCCCGTGTACGATTGGATGGAGGATCCGTTGTAATTAAGGTTAGGAATTGCCGCGGTGGGAATGGTAATCAATGCAGAGGTAGAAAGACCCGATGCTCTATTGTATACAACGCGTGTAGAGCCCGTACAGTCGACGTGTGGCAACTGGGCCATTCCTTGTTCCGGATCACTGTTGTTGGCTCCGGTAGTAACTTGAAACAGGTAAATAGGCTTGTCCGATTCTACGATGAACGGCTTCCCTGGGGCCGATGCTACCCCTGCCATAGAGTAGGAGCCCACGTCGCCTGCGGCGCCGTTAGTCATTATTGGACTTCCGTCAACTGTAATGTTGGTGCTGTCCTCGGTGGCGATGTACATGAAGTAATCTTGTGGGGTATTCCCTCTTCCACGAAGGACGACATGTTCTAATCCGAGGTGTTCTACAGGGGTCACTTGGTCAATTCCAGCATCCGCATTGTTGGCATTGTTTGCCTTGAGGTGGTTTCCGCCTGCTGTTACGGCAATAGGTTTGTTAGAGGTCACGCGAGTTCCTAAAAGCTGGTCGTTGTCGAGCATGCTACTTACCCAACTTTGGCCTGCATTTAGTGTGAAGATGACGCTGTCTCGACCGTTGTCAAAAAGGTTGCCGCTGCGTGCTTTGATGCGCACGTCTGTGCTGTCCTCTAGGGCTACTATACTTACATAGTGCAATCCATAATAGCTGGTGTAACTTCCTGTTACTGTCGTTTGGATGAGCGTTTGAGAGGCGAGGTAGAAGTCTTGTCCTATGCCGTTGGTTCCCTTGCCAGTTATAATTTCTTGATTGTACTGGTGACGAACGCGCTGAGTGACCGTAACAGGCTGAGTAGATTCTACAAAGAGTGCATCCTTATAACGCTTTTGGTTGGTCCAGGTCAAATTTCTCGCCCCATAGGTGCTTTGCATGGCATTGTTAATACCACTGAAAGTCACTGTTGTGAGGTTGCCTTGGGTGACCGTAATGGTATTGGAATAGCTGGTGTCGCTATTATAGATCCATACACTTGAAGAAGGTGCGCTGGTACTAATCTGCAGGTCTATGGTGTGTTGTCCTCCTTGCCATTCAAGAAGGGGTGGGAAGGCGAAATAGGTGTCGCTTTGGGCGAAAGCGAATGGGCCACAAAGAATAGTCAGAGCAAGAAGAAGCGAACGGTATGTGTTTGATCTACTCATTAGTGGATGACGTGGACGGATCCGGCTTTGGTGAATGGACCACAGATTGTTTCGGTTCCGATGGTGTAAAAATAAACGCCAGGAGCAACAGTGGAGCCGTTGAATCTACCGTCCCATGCTTCGCTCATGGTAGATGCTTTAAATACGTTATCGCCCCATCTGTTGAAGATGTTCATTTGGTAAATCTCCAAATAATCGTCGCTACGTACAGTGAGTCTATCGTTTATGCCGTCGCTATTTGGGGTAATGAAATTTGGTGCCGTAATAGGGTCGTAATCCTTGCCTAGGTACTCAAAACCGAATTCGATACTTTCTTGCCCGCCTGAAGCGTCAAGGACTGTAATGGCGATAATAAAATCTCCACTGGCGCCTTCCGCTGGGATAATACTTAATGTGGTATCACTTGGATTTGGGTCGTAAAGCACCCCATCTCCCAGAAGGAGTTCGGAAGAAATTAC
>JAAXJR010000019.1 GCA_012269745.1 Flavobacteriales bacterium
AAAATTCCAACAGTGTCCGGGTCGAACTCAATCGCCTCGAAGAAGCCGGCATGCTTGAAACTGAACTAGAAGGCCGCCGCAAGTTCTACAGAGTCAACAAAAACCACCCCCTCACCTCAGACCTCACCAACATGCTCCGCAAAGTCACGGGCATCGACAGCTTGGTCGAAAGGGTTGTAGAACGCATCGGCGAAAACCTAGAACAAGTCTGGATCCTAGGCTCCCTCGCCCAAGGCATCAACAGCGACGAACTAGAAGTCCTCCTCATAGGCCAAAACCTCGACGAAGACTACATCAAAGAGTTGATGTCTAAGGTCGAAAAGCACATTGATAAGGCTATCAATTACCAAATAAACACTAACGAAGAAATCACTCAAACAGCAAATGGACTGCAGGTTTGGGTGAGAACTGAATGATGAAAAAAAGAGGAGTAATAGTATCTGGATATTTCAACCCGATCCACAAGGGACATTTGGAATATTTCAACAATGCCAAAGCATTAGCTGATGAGCTTTTTGTGATTGTAAATAACGATCATCAAAGAGCCTTAAAAGGCAGTAAAGAATTTCAAAACGAAGAGGAGCGTATGATTATTGTGTCCAACATCAAAGCGGTGGATCAAGCTATCCTCTCAGTAGATGAAGATCGTACGGTTTGTGCTACTCTTGAAAAGATTGCTAATGATTACGGCCAAGACTATGATCTAGCCTTTGCAAACGGCGGCGATCAAAACAACAACACTATACCAGAACGCCCAATCTGTGAAAAAATGGGCATAGTCCTTATAGACGGGCTAGGAGATAAAATTCAATCGAGCAGTTGGTTGCTCAAGAAGTTATAAAAATAGAGATATGAATAAAGTAGCATTAATTACGGGTGTAACCGGTCAAGACGGGGCGTACTTAACAGAGTTTTTGCTGAAAAAAGACTACATAGTTCACGGTCTAAAACGTAGAACATCCTTATTTAACACTGACCGTATTGATCATTTATATCAAGATCCTCATATTGACGGAGCGAACTTCTTCATGCATTATGGAGACATGACCGATAGCACTAACTTGGTTCGATTGATTCAAGAAATACAGCCGGATGAGATTTATAATCTTGCTGCTATGAGCCATGTACGTGTATCTTTTGATGTACCAGAATATGTGGCTGATGCTGATGGTATTGGGACATTAAGATTGTTAGAGGCCATTCGGATTCTCGGTCTTGAGAAGAAGACACGTATTTATCAAGCCTCTACCTCTGAGTTGTATGGTAAAGTACAGGAGGTACCACAAACAGAGAGAACACCTTTCTACCCACGCTCCCCTTATGCCGTTGCTAAGATGTATGCCTATTGGATTACTGTAAATTACCGTGAAGCTTATGGAATGTTTGCTTCCAACGGTATTCTCTTTAATCATGAGAGCCCTATTCGTGGGGAGACTTTCGTAACACGAAAGATCACTCGTGCAGTATCTCGTATTGCGTTAGGACTTCAAGACAAATTCTATCTAGGAAATCTGGATTCTAAAAGAGATTGGGGGCATGCCAAGGATTACGTTCGTATGATGTGGATGATCCTTCAAGCTGAGGAGGCAGAAGATTGGGTAATAGCAACTGGAAAGACTACCAAGATTCGTGACTTTGTGAAAATGGCATTTGACCATGTAGGCATCGAACTAGAATTCGTGGGATCAGGAGTAGATGAGGTGGCCAAAGTTGCAAAGTGTAACGACCCAAACTACCAGTTAGAAATAGGCACAGAAGTATTAGCGATAGACCCCAAATATTTCCGCCCAACAGAAGTAGATCTATTGATTGGAGATCCAACCAAAGCCAAAGAAAAACTGGGGTGGGAACCACAAATTCAATTAGCAGAACTGGTTGAGGACATGATGAGCTCTGATCTCATACTGATGCAAAAAGACAAATACCTCGAAGATGGAGGTTACCGAACGCTGAATTACTTTGAGTAATGATTAAAAAGTCTGACAAAATATACATCGCTGGCCATCGCGGCATGGTGGGTTCGGCATGTTGGAGAGCGCTCGAAGCGGAAGGGTATACAAACCTTATCGGGAAGACTTCCAAAGAGCTTGACTTAAGAGATCAAAAGGCTGTTGAAGACTTTATAAGAGCTGAGAAACCGGTTGCTATTATTGATGCTGCAGCGAAGGTTGGGGGGATCCTCGCGAACGATACGTATCCATATGAGTTCTTGATGGACAACATGCTCATTCAGAATAACCTCATCCGTTCTGCACATGAAAACAATGTGCCTAAATTCATCTTCTTAGGGTCGAGCTGTATATATCCAAAGTTTGCTCCTCAGCCGCTAAAGGAAGAGTATCTACTAACTGACTCATTGGAGCCTACCAATGAGTGGTATGCAATTGCGAAGATTTCTGGGGTTAAGCTGATAGAAGCCCTACGCAAAGAATACGGCAGGGATTACGTTTCTCTAATGCCAACTAACCTTTATGGTCCGAATGACAACTTTGACTTAAAGTCGTCACACGTTTTGCCTGCAATGATCCGAAAGTTTCATGAGGCCAAGTTGAAAGGGAATGCTCCTGTAGAACTTTGGGGTACTGGTTCTCCAATGCGTGAATTTCTTCACGTGGATGACTTGGGTCAAGCTGTGTTGTTTGCTCTTGAGAATGAACTCGATGAGCATTTGTATAACGTTGGAACGGGTGTGGACTTGACTATTAAAGAATTAGCTGAATTAGTTCAATCTACGGTTGGACATCAAGGTGCAATAGTTTGGGATAGCAAAAAACCCGACGGCACACCAAGAAAGCTAATGGAAATTAGTAAACTTTTAAAAGAAGGCTGGCAGGCTAGAATTGATTTAGAAATGGGCATAAGCAAAGTATATACCTGGTTCTTAGACAACTCGTTGGACTTACGAAACATTGAGATATGAAAGTAATTGCATTGATGCCTATGAAAGGTGAATCTGAACGCGTCCTTAATAAGAACATGAGAGATTTTAATGGCCAGCCATTATGTTCGATAATGCTAGACAAGCTGGTTGCATCTGAAATAATAGATCAAGTCATCATCAACACGGATTCGGACCCGATTAAAAACTTTATTGAAAGCAGATATAATAAAGTGAAAATCATTGAGCGTCCTTTAGAATTAAGGGGTCATGATGTCAGTATGAATAAAATTATTGAGTACGATATTAACCAATATCCTGCTGATTTGTACCTCCAAACACATTCAACCAATCCACTTTTAGGAGAAGAAACGATAACGACTGCAATTGAAACATTTATAGAAAATAAATCAAAGAAGGACTCCTTATTTTCTGTAACACGTTTTCAAACTCGGTTTTATACAGAGAATGGGGAAGCATTGAATCATGACCCGGAGGTATTGATTAAAACGCAGGATTTACCAGTGCTTTATGAGGAGAATTCATGTATCTATATTTTTACCAAAGAGGCATTTGAAAAAAGTAAACGGAGAATTGGAGACAATCCCATTCTTTTCGAGATTGACCAACTAGAAGCTGTTGATATTGATGTGGAAGAGGAGTTTGTCTTAGCAGAAAAACTACATAAAGTATTATAATATGCCGTTGAATAAACATTTAAGAGGCGATTTAAAACGTAAACTAAGTAATAGCGAATTAACCCTTGGATCTTGGTTGACGATTAATCATCAGTCTGTGGTTGAAATCATGGCATCCGCCGGATTTGAATGGCTTTGTATTGATATAGAGCATTCAGCGATTTCAATCTCAGATGTACTCAATTTAATAGGCCATATTCAAGGTAATGGAATGCAGGCTTTAGTGCGGGTGAACGAAAACAACCCTGTTATCATTAAACAGGTAATGGATGCTGGAGCAGATGGCGTTATTGTCCCAATGGTTAATTCCATTCAGGACGCTGAGAAAGCAGTGGCATCTGTTAGATATCCTTCTAAGGGCTCACGAGGTGTTGGACTTTCACGTGCTCAGAATTACGGTATTGGATTTACAGAATACCAAGAGTGGCTCAAGAAAGATGCAGTCATTATTGCTCAGATTGAGCATATTAATGCGGTAAATGAATTATCGGGGATACTAGATGTTTCAGGTATTGACGGAATTATCGTTGGACCTTATGATTTATCTGCTTCCATGGGATATCCTGGTGAATTTGACCGAGCAGATGTAGTGGAAGCATTGAAGAAGGTAGATAGTGTATGTCTTGAAAAAGGTCGCCCATTAGGTTTTCATGTCATCAGTTCAGATCATACTAAAACCTTAGAGAAGATAAATGTTGGATATACCTTTTTAGCTGTGAGTTTAGACTTTTTCTTCTTAGGAGATTCTGCACGTAGAGAGATGAGTGAATTAAGAAAGGCCACTAAAACATGAGAAAAGAAAATACGATTCTAGTTTTCGGGGGTTCTGGTTTCATTGGTTTTAGCTTGGTAAAAATGCTTCATGAACAAGGGTATTCTTCAATTTACATTGGTGATATCATGCCTCCAAAAGCCCCTCTCCCGAGCGGAGTGTCCTATCTAAAATGTGATATAACCGATGAGAACATGGTTGCAAGTCTGTTTAAGGAATCTAGCCCGAAAGTGGTTTACAACCTTGCTGGTTTTGCGAATTTAGATAGCGCTATTAGGTTCCCTAGAACAACCATGGAGCTCAATGTGTTGGGGAATATTAATGTGTTAGATGAATCCATAAAGTCAGGTGTAGAATTATTCGTTTACGCTAGTAGCGCTTATGCCATGAATGATAAAGGATCGTTTTATGGCATATCAAAGTTAACATCTGAGAAAATAGTTGAAGAATATTATCGCCAACATAATCTTAATTATTCAATTTTAAGATATGGATCGATTTATGCTGCTGTAGATTTCGATAACAATTACCTTTTCCAATTGGTCAAGTCAGCGATTGAAACTGGAAGTATAATCCACAAAGGAGACGGGGAAGAGCTAAGGGAATACGTACATGTTAAGGATGTGTCCGAGTTATCTGTTAAAGTTATGGAGAACAAAAATCTTTGGAATTCATCTTTGATGCTTACTGGTAACGAGCGAATGAAGCGGAAGGAATTGTTTCAGATGATACAGGAAATCATCGGGAATAGGAAACTAGAGATTCAATATCTAGATAATGGATATTCTCATCATTACAAGTTTACCCCGTATTCCTTTCAAGGAACTAGCGCCAAAAAGATTACAGCAAACCCGCATTATGATATGGGACAAGGTATTTTAGAATGCGTTCAAAAGGTTATGGAGACCCGAGAGTTGGACAGCATAGATGAGTAGTATCAAACGCATTCATTCGTATTCTGAATGGGAGCAAGCCTGCTATTTTGAGATAGCGAGTGCTATTCTATCTGCTCCGAAAAAAAAGAATATAGCTCTTTCCGGAGGGAGCACTCCGATTCCTATTTACCAGCGTATAGGGAAATTACTTCATTCCTTGCCGGAATCAAAAAAAGAGGGTATTTGCTTTTTTTTAGTGGATGAAAGAGATGTACCAATAGAATCAATACGAAGCAACAGTGCAATGATCATCAATACTATTGGACGAAACTTGGTTGTTCCTTTTGATCCAACTAAACAGTCTACTGAGAGCTATTATCAACACATGTGTCGAAAGATTGAAAAGACTGGCGCCCTTGATCTTATTGTTTTAGGATGCGGAGATGATGGTCATACGGCATCGTTGTTCCCTGACACACTTCTTCTAAAAGAGAAGTCTAGTTCTTTTATGGAGAATAAACTGCCGTCAGGTGAGCTTAGGTACAGTATGACCTTTTCACTTATTAATAGTGCAAAGAGGAAGGTTGTTTTTGTAAATGATAACAAGGAAAAGTTAAAATACTTCAGTTCAGTTGAATTAAGTGCTGGAGCATTTCCAATTCACCAAGTTCTTTCAAGCCCAAATACTGAAGTAATTCTTCATGAAACATTATAGTGCATACATTTTTGACTTTGACGGAGTAATTAAAGATTCAGTTAAAGTAAAATCTGAAGCCTTTGTCCAGCTCTATGAGTCAGAGGGGAACGAATTTCAGCAGAAGGTTGAAAAATATCATTTGGCTAATGGCGGTATTAGCAGGTATGTGAAGTTCAAGGTATGGAATGAATGGCTTGGAAGATCCACATCAGAAGAAGCAATTGATGAACTTGCAAAGAAATTTGCTCAATTAGTTATCGATAATGTTGTGTTGTCACCATATGTCAATGGTGCATTAGCAGCCGTAGAAGCTGCAAGTAATAAAGCTTTAACTTTTATCGCCACAGGTACTCCTGATGATGAAATAAATCTAATTTTGAGTCAATTAGAGCTTGGGGGATTTTTCCACGAAGTACACGGTTCTTCAAGAAAAAAGTCTGTCATAGTCAAAGATATCTTAAAAAGATTTCTTCTCTCTCCGTCGGATGTTTTGTTCATTGGTGATGCTCAAACAGATTATCAGGCTGCATCAGAGCATGGACTAGATTTTTACCTGCGTAAGACCGATTATAATTCGGATTGGTTCGAGGGTAAACCTGATGTCACCTATCAAAAGAATGACCTTAATTACTTAAAAGAACTAATTAACAAGTAAGATGAAAGTATTATTGACAAGTACTTCCTTTCAGGATTGTGATGGCTCACATAAAGAACTACTTAATCAGCAAGGATGGGAGGTTTCTTATTTAAGAGGGCCTCTAAAGAAGTCTGAAATTATTAATGAGATTGCACATTATGATGCATTGATATGCGGTGATGACGAGTTAGACCGAGAAGTGCTAGAGAAAGGAGTGAATGGAAAACTAAAGTTTATTTCGAAGTATGGCGTAGGCTTAGACAAGATTGACTTAGCGGCGGCTAAAGAATTTGGTATCCCAGTGACTAATTGTCCTGGAGTAAATCAAATCGCTGTAGCCGAACACGTGATTGCAATGATTTTTTCGTTTTTCAAGAACATTCATATAAGCCATGAAATTACTTCTCAAGGAGGTTGGAAAAGGCCCTTAGGAAATGAGCTCGATGGGAAAAAAATAGGAATTATTGGTCTAGGTGCTATTGGTAAAGAGCTAGCAAAGCGGACTCCTTTCTTAGGACTAGAGACTTACGTTTTTGATGTAAAACAGGATAGTGATTTCATAAGAGCCAACGATTTGATTGAGTTAGACACTGTCGAAGAAGTATTTAAAACCTGCGACATTGTATCTATGCATGTTCCTCTTCTTGATACAACCAAAGGCCTAATATCAAAAAAGATCTTACTGCAAACTGCAAAGGATGGATTAGTGTTAGTTAACACATCAAGAGCAGGATTAGTTGATGAACAAGATATTATTGAAGCAATAAATTGTGGTAAAATAGGAGGTTATCTAACTGATGTTCTTTCTGTTGAACCTATGGATAAGTTTTGTGTATTACGAAATCATCCGAAAGTTCTTATCACCCCACATATAGGGTCAAGAACGATGGAAACAATACAAAGACAAGGTTCTTTGGCGGTGCTTAATTTAAAGGAAATGTTATGATTCATAAATTTATTGTCTGGCTTGTTGAAATGTATAGACTAGCATCTTTTTTATTTGCTGTACTTTACTCTAAGATTTTTAGAAAACCTTCGCCAATTATTATTTATCAGATGGGCAAGGTCGGTTCGTCCTCTATTATTTATTCATTGCGAAATTCAGGGTTTAAAGTTTTCCAAGTTCACCGAGCTAATAATAGAAATATAATGGATTTAAGAAAAAAGACGGATAGTTTAAAATTAAAAAGAAGGGTCGAGCAACCTGGACGCTTCATTGGGAGGTGCTGGTCTAAAAACATATTAACTGATCTTCCAATTATAGTGATGTTTAGAGATCCCTTACGTCGAAACATTAGTGCATTTTTTCAAAATCATGATTATTTTTTAACGAACAAAGATGTATCTAAGGCAATTGCCTTAGATCATCTAATCTCAAAATTCCTCAACACATATAATCATTCACAACCAGTGGATTGGCTGAATTCGGAGTTATTACATTTTTTTCCCCGAGTTAACGTTGAGTTTAGTCAAGATGTACAAAGGTTTAATAACATACTGATATTTAAGTCTGAAATAGATGATGATTTTAAAATTTCTGAAATGAATGCCTTTTTGTCCACAAATATCACATCTATAACAAATAGAAATAAGGCTGTGAATAAAGAGTATTATAAAAACTATTCTGCTCTTAAGAGGGAGGTTTTCAAAGACAAGAATATTTTAGCGTTATATGATAGAATATATAAATCAAATGTATTTTATAACTACTAATGTTGTTTTTTGGAAAATTCTTCGCAAGAATAGCTAACTATTTACTCTATTTTTTAGTACTACAAGTTTTTGCCAAAAGCTGGATCTCTGAATGGGTCATAGAGCTATCATATTATAAAATTTGTTTCGGATTTAGTTTATTCGGCCTGGATATCATTTTTTACAATAGTGAAAAGTGGGGTAGGCAGACTATAAAAATTCTTCATTCGATAGCTGTTATAACAATAGGTGTATTTTTAGTCTTAGTTTTGTGGGAGGCGCAGTGGGCATTGCTTAGCGCACTATCCATCTCGGTAGTACGTATAGAAGGAGTTCTCTTAAGACGTAATCATAAACTTGGTGCAGTACTTTTAGAGGATTTATACCCTGTATTGCTATTATTATTTACTACAGCATTAGTGTACTATTTTGACGTTGATTTTTTTAAATCGATGTTTTTTATTTCGCTTGTTTCGATAGCCTTTCTTTGCAAAAATTTATTTTTGAATTTTAGTATACCGAGAATCGATCAGTTTGATTGGTCTATAATTTGGATTAGTATTGTTAACGCTTTGTTTGTTTATTTAAACTATATAAATCGTCAAAATTTGTCAGTTTTAGATGATGACGCGGTGATAAACTTCCAGTTTTTATTTCAAATTTTCTTACTCATAAATATAATACTACAAGCGCTACAGCCGAATCTGTTACTGAAGTTTGATTCTCGCGAATTTGAGCCGTTGTTGGGTTTTGTTACAGTATTGGGCGCATTGTTGACAGTGTTTTTAGGTATAGTAGTAAGTTATAATGTCGACATTATAAATGATTTTTTTAGCACACGGTTAAATAATGATATTGTGAGTTTATATACCATAATGTCTATTTATTCTGTTTTGTTCTATTATGAGATGTTTATGAGTAACGTATATAATTACTCGCGAAAACTCGGAGCCCTTTTGTTACTTTCTGTTTTTGTTACAAATGTATTGTTAAATACAATGATATTTCCTTTCTGGGGTTATGTGATGGTACAGGCGTTGTCTATAATTGTTCCTTTCGTAATATCTTCATTATTATATAATGTGAGACAGACGCTCATTCGGGTAGTATACGGTTTAGTTTTGTCATTAGATGTTGTTTTGATTGAGAATACAATTGTTAATATGGCGTTTTTAGTTATTCCGATAAGTTTTGTATTTTATCGTTGGAAATTATATAGGGAATGTCGAGTAGTTTGATCTACCTATTATATCTAATAGTTAACTTTCTCTCTGAGTTTTTAGGTAATAGTCAGATAGTCACGTTCTTCTTCGTGGTTTTATTTTTTGGACTTGCGTTTCTTTATCTTAGTATCAGGGCAGTTATTTACTGTTTACTAATTCTAGGTGTGGTAATTTATTTCAATGGACCAATGGACGGAGTCAAGCTGTTTGTCTTCGTTCTAGTTGCCTTATTGTCAAGTCAATCGCGTATAAAATTTATAATTAATGGTGAGATAAGAATCTGGTTTTTTTTGGTGTTAGCACCATTATTTGAAGTAGTTTTAAAGGCAAAGACTTTTTCCTTTGGGTTTGCACGAGAGTTAGATACTGATGTATTATATTTTACATCAAATACAATGGAGTTGCCATTAATTTTGTTGGTACTTGGAATCACTGTGATTAATTCTTCCAGAAGGTATAAAGTACAGTTCTTGGGAAGTTTATTGTTATTGGCGAATGTATATGCCTTTAATAGAAGATTTGTAGTTATAGGAATAGTATTGTGGATTTTAGTGAATAATTTGCCGCGAGTTGGGATGATTCTTACTAAGATGTATAGTGTCCTTTTGCCAATGATTTGGGGTTTTATGAGTTTAGTTTTGGTTTGGTTAAGTGCACATAATTCAGTAATATCAAGTGTATTAACAAAAGGGGAAGGGACAAGAAATATTCTTACCGCAAGTGGTCGGATACAAGGTTGGATTTTTGGCTCTAAATTTTTATTTGAAAATCCTATTTGGTTTGGAAGTTATGGACAATTACCAAGGGATTGGTTTTATACAGAAAGCGATCGGTATCATCATGTACATAATACTTTGATTCAAACTGGATTGGATTATGGATTAGTTTGGTCATTTTTATTATTGGTGGTACTGTTAAAATTAAACATAAACAGTGGTAGAAAAATAGTTGCAGTGGCAATGTTTCCAACGGAAAGTTTGTTCATGAATATGCACCTTGTTGCAGTTATAATTCTACTAATAATATTTGAGAATGAGGAAAATAAAGACACTTTTTCAGATTATCGCGTCAAAACTTAGTTGGCGTTTTTCTAATCCGGGAACGTTCACGTTAGGTGGAAAAGCATCAAAGGTCGTAGTTATCGCTAATGGTCCATCTTTGTCTAATACATCGCTTCAAGGGTTAGAGGATACTGTGAAAATTGGGATGAATCGAATCTACTTGAGTGATAGAGAGGATTTAAAGGTGGACGTGTTAGTTGTAATTAACGAATTAATTGTTGAGCAGTATTCTGAGGAACTTATAAATCTTGATATACCTGTAGTTACTAAATGGAGATTTAGGTCCTATTTTCCGAGTGATACTAGTAATGTCTTTTATGTTAGTCCATCATTTCTAGGCTTACGTCTAGCATGGCCCAATTCGGTCTTAATAGGGCATACTGTGACAAACGTCGCTTTACAATTAGCACTTGGGAGTGGCGCAAGGGAAATTTTTATTGTTGGGATGGATCATAATTTCAATACCAGTAGATTAGACAGAAATAGAATTGAGATTCGAGAGGACGAAGTTGATACAAATCATTTCCTACCAAATTACTTTCCTAAGGGATCAAAATGGGAGACCCCGGACTTGATTAGTAGCGAATTGGAATATCAGAATATAAAAAAGTTTGCTGAGAAAAATGGTGTGAAAATTTGGGATAGTACAATTCGAGGTAAGTGCGACATATTCAACAAGCTGGAGTGGAAAGAGGCAAAGAGTCTGTTAATTAAATATCAGCAAAATGGGGACTAAAAAATTAAGATTCTGTGATTACGATAGAATTGCTCTTCTAAACCATATTGAGAGTTATTGTTTGTTGCAAGACTCTCCTTCAATACGGGTCTTTGCATGTGATGCAAGAACATTATGGCTTTACTCTAAAAAGGATAGTTATATTGTTGAGCCATACGATCGTGCAGATTTCATATTGGCTGATGGCAGACCAGTGTATTGGCTATCTAAGTTACGAGGCAATCAAATTAATAGTCAATTAACAGGTCCTGACCTAATGATAAATATATTATCTGATGAAAGATTTCAAGGAATGCGTCATTTTTTTTATGGATCGGATGAGTCGACTTTGGCATTATTAAAACAAAAAGCAAGAAAGTTTAATGTCAATATAGTTGGAGCTGTTTCTCCACCTTTTGTGCCGATAGAATCCATGGATGTTACTGAGGCAGAGCGCTTGGTTAATGAATATAAACCCGATTTTTTCTGGTGTGGTCTTGGTGCGCCCAAGCAGGAATATTTAATTAATTTAATAAACCCAAATAATCGAACAATCATGGTCGGAGTTGGATTGGGGTTTAATTATTACGCTGAAAATGTAATTCGATCACCAAAATGGATATCTACAATTGGATGTGAATGGCTTTTTAGATATGCGCAGCAGCCGAATCGTGTAGCTAGATTTATTAGACCGTTTTTCTTTATCATAGGAGAACTATTTAGTGAAATCTTTAGAGATATATTTCTTCGGC
>JAAXJR010000009.1:0-2416 GCA_012269745.1 Flavobacteriales bacterium
TGAGAACGCTTCTTAGGAATCTCCCCTATAATATTCTCTAGCTCATAAAGATTTACATTCATGAGCACAACGTGATCATTCTTAATGTCTAAATCGTGTAATTCCTCCAGCTTAGAGCTTTCGGCATTGCCCCAAATGGACGTTGAATTAAGGATATAAAGGTTTATCGAGCGTCTAGTTACAAGGGTTTTGTTGTAGTTGTACTGTAAGATATTTGGATGAAGAACGATACTAACTTCAACACTTTCCTCCCCTAGGATATTCGTCGTATTAATGTACTCTCTATAGTTATCCTTCAATCCTTCTTCAATACCTGAAAAATCTGAGATTTTATGCTTGATATCTTCAGCATCTAAGGCTTTTGAGAGGAAATCGATGGCCGTTTCCTTTTCACTATTCTCTGAGAATGCTATCAGGTTAATTAAAACAGGTAAACCCTTCAACCGTTCATTTCTTATCAATTGAATCAACTGGTTCACCGATTTACGGTTGAGTTGAAGCTCATCAATTTCTAAACTAGTCGCCATCATGGACTTAGATGGGAAACCCGCGATGACCTTTCTTCCAGTGAAAAACTCTGCTCTACGCTTAGTCTTGATACTCTGATCAAGTAGATCTCGCAAGAATGCTATGATGTAAGGCAGCAGAAATCCTAAAATAAAACTGATTAGAATAAGTAGTAGTCTCTTAGACGGTAAGGCCTTCGTTGGATACGTTGGTTCTACAGACGTTCTAAGACCATCTGAAGACAAACTTAAAGTTTGCTTGTGAAGAACAGCCTGATTAAGACCGTGTAAAATTTCAAGGTAATACTCTTCTTTTACTGCAATCTTGCGTTCAATCTTACTCAATTGAGAACCCAGCGGCGTCATTCGAGTATATTCATCCTCGAAATATCTTTTTCGTTCATCAAAAACTGCAACTCTTGCTTTACTCTCGTCTAAAGCTAAAGAAGCATCAACCCAACTTTCAAGTAATTTCTGTACGTCTACACCGTCGGTTGTTCTTTCGAAAACTGATTTATTGAGAAGATCGGTTTTTAGTTGATTCTGGAGCTTAGCTTCTTCCTTGCGAAGAGTTTCAAGCAACTTTTGATCATTTACACCTACTTCTATAATGGCAATCTTACGTTGAACTTCAGCGAGTTTATCCTTCACTAGAAGTAATTGACGACCGTATTTTAGTAGCTCTCTGTTTACTTCTAATTGGCGTTCAAGTTTTACTAAAGCAGCTTTTGTAGCATTGAGATTAGCTTTCTCTTTTTGATACTCATCTTCCATGTTTTCTTTCATCATGGAAAGCGCTTCGGTTTGCTCATAGAAATTAAGAAGATTGTTTTCTGCTCTAAAGACTTTCATGTCATTCTCAGCGGCTTCGAGTGACGCTGCAGCCTTTTCTAGTTCTGCCTCAAAGTAAGCGACAACATCTCTCGACATATTAAGGTTGATATCCTTCATCTTACTAATCAGGATATCAAGCATCAATGATAATGTCTTTTGTGCAATACCCGGATCCTGCCAGCGATAAGTAAGCTTTAACAAATCCGACGATCCAATGCGATACACACCTACTTTAGCTAAAGTTTTCAAACCATAAGGTGATGTCTCGCTCAAGAATACATCGAAGTACTCTTGAGAGGTTATGTTCTCTTGCTTCCAAAGATCAATTGCCGCTCTTCGATTTATCTCATTCTTTTCAGAACGCCATTTAAGTAGGGTTTCCTCTGGAAAATAATCACGAAGATTTGCCATACTCTTTTCAGAGATAATTCGCTCAACTGGATCAGTTCCAAGACTTAAATGATAGGACAGCAACGCCGTACTTACATCATCTAATGTTTGTCGCGATTTGATAGTATTTATGATATTATCCACCTTAGCGTTCATCGTCAAGAAGTCCAATCGCGCTGGGCCAATATCGCCAAGGTTAACAGAGGTACTTACTCCGGAGTTGAGCTCAGCTTCACTTTCATATTCACGGGGAAGATTGATCGTAAGCAAAAACACAACAATAGCTAGAGATGCCCCTGCAATGAACATCCATCGAATTTGCTTTTGAAGCAGTCTAAAGAAATACAGTAAATCCATTAGAATTTAAATTTTGATAATGGTACACCTACGATTCGCTCAAGGTCAATGTATGCGCTTTTATAAGCAGCATAACTCCTTTCATATTCGAGACCGTATTTGGTCATCAGGTCATACAATTGACTTAGTTCAGAAAGCTGAATTTGTCCATTACGGAATTTTTCTTCACCAAGCTCAACTCCCATCTTCCCCATCTGAATAGCCTTCTGGTTAACTTCAAGCATCTTCTGATACATAAAGAGATTATTGTAGAGCATTGTGACTTCAGCTGCCACTAGACGTTCGGCGTTAGCAGAACCTTGTGCATCAGCATTCGCTTGAGCTTTAAG
>JAAXJR010000009.1:2516-5913 GCA_012269745.1 Flavobacteriales bacterium
AGTCAATTCTAATTGAGCAAAGGACTGAAGCGAGACCATCATAAGGCCTAATGTTAGAATTCGTTTAAACATTTTCTTTCTGTAAAAGGGCTGGGAACGTTCTCAGAATAATATTGAGATCCATTCGTAAGCCAACGTTCAGTGCGTATTTAATATCTAATTGCTTCCTTTCAGTTTCAGACATTTCTCCTTTCCCTCGTTTCTCTACTTGCCATAATCCTGTAATTCCTGCTGGCGCAAGAAATCGAGCTGCCCATTGATCTGTAGTCAATTCAACAGCCTCATAGAGTGGCAGAGGTCTATTACCTACAACACTCATATCACCTTTTAATACATTGATAAACTGCGGCAATTCATCTATGGATGTCGAACGGATAATTCGTCCTACACGAGTGATACGCGGATCATCTTTAATTTTTAAAAAGGTAGGAGTCGCATTTTCTGCTTTGATTCTCATCCACTCAGCTTCACTAAGCCTTTCACCGTTATCGCCTATCAAAATTTCTTTGGATGCGCTTGTGCCTGCCTCAACTTGTGGACCTTTGACCTCTTCTGCTTCGTATTGGTTCAGTTTTTTCATCTCTGCCAATTTTCGATCGGCATTAACGTACATTGATCGGAATTTGAGAAAATCGAAAACATCATAGCCAGTGCCTACTCTCTTCGAGCGGTACAATACAGGGCCTGGGCTTTCAATATAGATAGCAATGGTGACTAAAAGTAAAATTGGGCTTATTACTAAAAGGACACTAAGTGAAAATGCAACATCAAAGGCTCTCTTCCAAAAAGGGATTCGATAACTGAACTCCACTTTTTCTCTCGGACTATTAAGCCCAGATTTGAGGAGTTCTTTTTTAAACGATAGGAATTTCTCAAACTCAGAAACATTTGTAATGATTTCTGAAACTCCAAGCTTCAACAGCATCGCCTTTTCATGCTTGTGAAGGTCTTTAGCTAAAACATACATGGGCACATCATACCCCTGTTTCCTTAAAGTACCAATAACCGATTGCAGATTAGTCGCCATTGGCTCATGATCAATGATGACTACGCTCGGCTTAAATCGAGAGTTCAATAGGCCCATGACACTCTTCGAGGTCTTGGCTATGAATTCTTCCTTCATCACAAGAGAAGTGAAGAATTCTGAATTGGATCCTATGTAGTATATCTTCTGCATTGCCCTTAATTCAATGGACTTGTTATAGTCATCAAGTTGTTAATACGGTACTTGAGTTCTTTTGGATTAAATGGCTTAATGAGATAATCATTTGCACCCAATTCGAAACACTTCAATCGATCATCGACACTATCACGAGAACTCAAAACGATGATTGGCAAACGGTTAAAGAAACCAGATCTGCGGATATACTCGACAAAGTCAAATCCATCCATTTCAGGCATCTGAAGATCTACAATAATCATATCTGGTAGATTTCCCTTATAAAGCCACTCCAAGGCATACTTGCCGTTCTCTTCTGTAATGATCTCATAATCCTCCGAGAGCGTCCTTTTCAAAAATGAGCGCATCATTGGCTCATCTTCCACTATAAGTATTGAACGTTTAGTTAGTACCATATTATTTTCTCTCGATTTCCTTGTTCTTAATCATGCGGTATAGTGTGCTCTTACCAATCTGAAGTAAGCTACTTACCTTCTCTAAGTCATTGTCGTATTCCTCTAAATGACTTTCAATAATCTCCTTAGTGTACTGTTTGAGGGTCTTCTCACCAATAGCTTTGAACTTGTTACCTTCCAAATTAGCAGCACCATTAATGCGGATATCTGTGCTTTGAATCTCATTGGATTCAGCTAAAACTGAAGCCAGATGAATGGTAGCCTTTAGCTCTCTTATATTCCCTGGCCAATTATGGCTCATGAGGTCATTAAGTGCTTCTTGGGATAGTGTTTTTGGATTTTTCTTCTCCTCTAAGGCAAATTCATCCAGGAACTTATTTGCCAAGGCTACAATGTCCGATTTGTGCTCACGAAGAGGGTATAAACGAATAGGGAAACCCATCAATCTGTAATAGAGATCTTCCCTAAACAATCCGTCATTTACGTATGTGATGAGATCTGATTGAGATGCAACGATAATTCGAGCATTGAAAGGGATGTCCTTAGTACCGCCTACTCGACGAAACACTTTCTCTTGAATTGCCCTCAACAGTTTGGCTTGAATCTCTAAGGGTGTATCACTTATTTCATCCAAGAATAATATGCCATTACCTGCTTCTTCAAAAACTCCTTTTTTTGTAGCTACAGCTCCTGAAAACGCACCAACTTCATGCCCGAAGAGGGTGCTTTCAGCAAGCTCAACAGGAATGGCACTCATATTCACTCCTATGAATGGCTTGTTGCTCCAATTTAACCCTGAATGGATGGTTCTTGCGACTACTTCTTTACCAGTACCGGTTTCACCTATTATACTCACGAAAATGGAAGTCTCTTGCGCCTTAGATACAAGTAATTTGATTCGCTCCATTTCGAATGAATTCCCCACAAGTGTATGCGCCCCAAACTTTTCACGAGAATTACTCAATCGTCTGTATTCACGGTTGAATTTAATCTGTCGTTCGGCTTTTTTAAGAGCTAACTTTAGTTTCAACTCTAAAAAATCGTCCTTTACGATGTACTCAAAAGCGCCATTATCAATAAAGCTTTCTGCTACTTCTTGATCTTGTTGGCCGCTTATTATAATTATAGGAAGGTTTTTGGTGAACGAAAGGAAACGCTCTACATAATCTAAGCCTTGCCCATCTGGTAAGAAGTGATCTAGAATAACGCAATCCACCGATTCATCCATGAACTGCAATGCATCCGATAGTTCGTGAAAAACAAACACTTCAAAATCTGGGTTTAGACTAAGATGGTGCTTGATTCTCTTGGCGACCATTTTTTCGTCCTCTATGACAAAAATTTTAATCATGCGTCTCGCATTAAGAATTATTACTTCATCAAAAGTAAGCTTTTATACACATTACATATTCTTGCAAAGAGAATAATTACTCAATTTTACTATTTAGGAGTACGTTTAAAAGACTTAGTAGAAGCGCTTTTAGCTAATAATCTCGATTTGATAATAATGAGCACACTTACCGGAAGTGCCAAAATGGAATTGAATAACCTTTTTGAGAATAATGACTTAGGAGTCGCTAGAAAGACGCTTATACCACCAAGAAGAATGGGCAATAGCAAAATCAAATTTTCAGGAAAAAAGAATACCAATATTCCCAAAACCAAACTCATAGCTAAACGCAAACTTCGTTGTGGTGCTGAATAATGAAGGTGTTTATCGAGTAATTCAATATTCCAGAAGTTTTTGAAATGTGCTTTTCGGAACATATTTCGTGCCTCTACCCTGCCCCCTACCCACCTAGATCGCTGAGTTTCAAGTTCA
>JAAXJR010000009.1:6013-87328 GCA_012269745.1 Flavobacteriales bacterium
ATTTCGTGCCTCTACCCTGCCCCCTACCCACCTAGATCGCTGAGTTTCAAGTTCAGTTGTGCGGGCGATAGTAGCATCAGATACACCGGGAATTCTCATGTATCTTAAGTGTTCTCCTTGCTGTATCAAGAATAAATCTAGCGCTTTGTCCTCTACATTAGTGTTGCTAAATTCATTTACAAAACGCTTGTACAAATCTGCTTTTACAGCGAAACCTGAACCTAATATGAAGGGTGAAAGCCTTAATGATAAGCGACTGTGCAACGCCAACGCGATTCCAACAGCCGTATTCCAGTAATCCAGCACAGATAATGGAGTCTCAGGTTTTGTTTTTTCGCGCTCAAGCTGCACTACTTTAGTAGTTTTTAGTGCTGCACTACATACTTTTAGGGCATTCTCATAAATCAGATTATCTGCATCCAAGATGAACAAATGCTCATTTGTTGGTTCAATGGAATTGATCCAATTCTTTATCGCATTCATTTTAGAACCGAGCGCACCGGTCTCAATAATAGTGATCGGATATTGTCTCAAAGTACCCAGTAGGACTTCATCTAATTCCTGTGCCAGTAGAACAACCTCGCGTTTATCCTTGGGATAATTTACATTTAGCGCAGTTTCTATTGTTTGTATGAGAATGCCCCCTTCTTTGTATGCAGGAATAACCAAATAGAAGAATTCATCCTCTGACCCTTCATAATCTCCCTTTTTCGAGAACAAAGCACAAATGGCCAAAAAGAAATCGTAACCACTCCAAAAGATGAGGTAGGCTGTAACTGGAACAAGGCCAACTAACATAAATTCTCGCATGAGATAAAAATACCAATGTTACAGCTTGTTGATTCTCAGATTGAACTCACGTTTCATAACTTTACTCAAATATTCAAGTCAACTAAACTAAACACCCATGAAAACTTTAAAAATTGTCCTTGCCGTTGTTGCAGTAGCTATTATTGGTTTTGCCACCTATAATGCTACCCTTGATAAAGAATACGCCGTCTCTCGATCAACTGTTATGAATGTTGATGCTCATATCGTTCAAGAATTAGTTAGTGACTTTAGCACCTGGCCTAAGTGGAGCGCTTGGTTTGAAGCCGATTCGACCATGGAATATTCCCTAGGAGAGAATTACACCGGTAAAGGTGCTACTTATAGCTGGACTAGCGAAAATTCAGGAAGTGGCTCAATGGAAATTTTGTCGCTGACGGACAATACAATGGAGACAAAGATCGAATTTGTAGGTCAAGGCACCAGCAATGGGCATTGGACATTTGAAACTATGGAAGACGAAACTACCAAAGTCACTTGGGGATTCAGTGGTGAGATGCCTTTTATGATGCGATGGATGGGGGCACAAATGGACAAATGGGTTGGGCCTGATTTTGAAACTGGTCTTGCCAACTTAACTGCACTTTCAGAAGAAGAGGCTATTGCTCAAGAAGTTGCGGAACAGATGACCATGCAGCCGGTTGAACCAATAGAAATGGACGCAGAATAAAACGTAAGCATCTTTTTAATCTCTTTTTGAGGCGGGCCTAGCGGCCCGCCTCAAATTTTTCGTAGAAATGCACGGTGCCCATGATCAGCAACATGCCATAGAATATGTCTTCGAAAGGAATGGTACCTAATCTAAACCCAAGGTTTTCGGCATTATTGTACCAGACCACCTGAGTCTCTAAGAACGAGCCTGTGAGGATGCCATTTTTAATAAAGAATGGGATGATTGCGAGGGTGTAACTCTCGTAGAAACGAGGAAGCCAAGACAAATTGGCCACAAACTGAACATAAGCAGTGAATAGTCCTAGTAAGACAAACGTAGACCCAGTGTACCATAATCCTTCGATAAGCGCATAAGCGCTGAGTACAGCACATAAAATCAACAATACCAAACTCACCTTTCGAGCTGCGGCGGCTCCCATTAATCCGTCAGGGAAGAAATACTTCAAACACTCGTAAATAAATACACATGAAAACGGTACTGTAACGAAGAACAGGTACTCACCTAGGGGTAAACCAAAAAGATCGAGGCCTGATAAATAGGCTGGCGTGAAACCCCATACTCCCATCTCCGTGAACCAAATATCCCAAATAAGGAAGAAGCCACTAACAATGAACATTGCCTTGAACAGAGAGGCGAAACCTTTGTAGTAGGCAACCTTAGATTCAAAGCTTCTCAGCAATGGAAAACTTATGGTGAAGGCGTTTAGGATAAGGTATAACCACTTGGTTTCAAGCATATAACTAAGCTTTGGCGGTAGATTTCATGGCCCGGACTTGACGGATATATTTGGGATGTACCCACAACATACCGAAGTTCTCACCATCCTCTTTACCTAGGTGTCTGTGGTGCATTTTATGGGCCAAACGAACCGCTTCCCAATAAGTACTGTTACTTTTTCTAAGAAAGGGTAATCTCTGGTGAATGAATACTTCATGTACGATCGCATATGCAAGACCATAAAGAGCGATGCCAAGTCCAATAGCCACAGAAATTCCATTACCAGCCATCATTCCCAGCATGATACACAGCCATGAAGGGACAGCAAAAATGAGAAAGAATGTGTCGTTCTTCTCTAGTGCTCCAGGTGTCTTTGTGTGATGATCTTCGTGCAAGAACCATAAAAAGCCATGCATGAGGTAGCGATGTGCTAGCCAAGCCGTTCCTTCCATAGCAAAGAAGGTGAGCAACATGATTCCGATTTCTAATCCGCTCATGAATTCAGTTTTTTCAAGAAGTTAAGACTTTCATCTATATGGTCGGTTGCTTTCGACATGCTCTTAAAGATAAAGGCAACTTTATGCTCTGCATCGGTTACAAAAGTGATGCGATCCGCGACCATGTTAAATAGTAGACCGGGAGCTCCGAAGGATTTTCTCACCTTGTGCCCTGGGTCACTAAGAACAGGGAAATTCAAATTGTATTTTTCTGCGAACCCTTTGTGTTCTTTCACAGATCCACTGTTTACTCCAATTACCTGAGCACCAGCGGCTGCAAATTCACTTTCGTGGTCTCTAAAGCTACAAGCCTGAGCCGTGCAACCAGGAGTATGGTCTTTAGGATAAAAGAAAATCACTAGTGGCTTTCCTTTGTATTCTTCAGAATTGAACTCTTTACCGTCCTGGTCTTGTAAAGAGAATGCTGGGATAGCTTCTCCTATGGCTAGCGGTTTTTTTCTTGACATGTCTAGTTTATCCGTTGAAAGGGGATTCGTAAATTTTTATTGAAATTACAACATTGTACCCTGACTTAATGTTTAATCTATATGCAAGGAATTAGGTTTTCAGCCCCAGATAATTCAAATGAAAGTCCCTTTGATACGCTATTGAAGCTTTTCAAGGAGGTCATCGTTCATACATCAGGCGATGTGGATGAAGCACTTGATTGGTTGAAACAATTGGACCAGCATTATAACATTACCGATGACGAGTATACCTTCGATGACTTCGTTCAAGAATTGAAAGACAAAGGGTTTATCAAAGATAAAGGTGATGGAAATGGAGGAATTGCTCTGACATCGAAAGCCGAAGGTGCCGTTAGAAAGGCAGCAATGGATCAGCTTTTTGGCACGTTAAAAAAAGGAGAAAACGGCGATCATCAGAGCAACAGTCCAATGGGCAAGGGAGATGTCACGGGAGATTTTAGAAATTTTCAATTTGGTGATCCTTTGGACAACATAGTCATGAATGAAAGTCTGAAAAACGCTCTTGTATCGGGTGGTATCGACGAATTCAGAATGACGCATAATGACCTAGTGGTTGAGGAAGCCTATCAAAACACGAGCTTAGCGACGGTATTGATGATCGATATCAGCCACAGTATGATTCTTTACGGCGAGGATAGGATTACTCCGGCAAAAATGGTTGCCATGGCGCTAGCAGAGTGGATCACGACCAAATATCCCAAAGACACACTTGATATTATTGTCTACGGTAACGAAAGTTGGCCCATTCAAATTAAAGACCTCCCCTACCTTCAAGTAGGTCCTTATCACACAAATTTTGTGGCCGGATTAGAACTAGCCATGGGATTATTAAAACGCAGAAAAACCAGCAATAAGCAAATCTTCAACATTACGGATGGGAAACCGAGCTGTTTGATAGAACCTGATGGTAGTTTTTACAAGAATAGCTTTGGCTTAGATCCCTATATCACTGGGAAATGCTTAGAAATGGCCGCCAAGACGAAAAAAGCAAACATCCCGGTGAACACCTTTATGATTGCCAAAGACGCCTACTTACAACATTTTATTCGATCGTTCAGTGAGATCAACGGAGGCAATGCTTATTACACTGGACTAAACAAGCTGGGACAATTAATCTTCAGCGATTACCAACAACAGAAAAAACGCAATTCACGATGAATAAGCCTACCATTACCACATTAGGAGAACTCAAAGCTTCAGGCTACAAAAGCCGTTCGATAAAAGAAGAAATGCGCGAAAACCTGATCCCCCTATTGAAGGCAGGCAAACATCCATTTCATGGTATTTATGGCTATGAAGATAGTGTGCTTCCAGCAGTTGAACGCGGAATCTTAGCAGCGCATGACATCTTATTATTGGGACTTCGCGGCCAGGCAAAAACGAGAATTGCGCGCCAAATGATTGAACTATTGGATCCTTGGATGCCGGTAATAAAAGGCAGCGAGCTTAATGAAGATCCAATGGCGCCAATCACAAGAGAATACCAAGTATTGGTGGCAACGCAAGGAGATGCCACCGAAATTGATTGGATCGCAAGAGAAGATAGATTTTTTGAAAAACTAGCCACACCCGATACTACAGTTGCCGACCTAATCGGAGATATTGACCCAATCAAAGCAGCCAATGAGAAACTGAGTTTCTCTGATGATCGCGTCATTCACTATGGTATGATTCCACGGGCCCATCGCTCCATATTCGTGATTAATGAATTACCGGATCTACAACCTAGGTTGCAGGTAAGTTTGTTCAATATTCTGCAAGAAGGAGATATTCAGATTCGTGGTTTTCAGAAGCGTCTGCATCTCGATTTGCAATTTGTGTTCACCGCCAACCCTGAAGATTATACGAACAGAGGAAGTATTGTTACGCCCCTTAAAGACAGAATTGGCTCACAAATTCACACACACTATCCTAAAACATTGGATACTGCACTGAAGATTACAGCGCAAGAAACAGAACGAATCGCATTATTGTATCCTAATATCCATGTGAGTGAACTTGCCAAAGAGATCATCGAGCAATTGGCCTTTAGCGCCAGAGAAAGTTCTTTTATCGATGCCGGCAGCGGTGTAAGTGCGCGAATGACGATAAGCGCTTACGAAGCATTACTTACTAGTGCTGAGCGCCGAAGACTCATTGAAGGTGCGCCTAGCACTACAGTGCGCCTATCAGATTTTTACGGTACCATTAGCGCCATTGTCGGTAAGGTGGAATTGGTTTACGAAGGAGAACAGGAAGGTGCACAAAATGTCGCTGAAAATTTACTTGGACAAGCCGTGAAGGCTGCCTACGAGCGTTATTTCCCGAAATTCAGAAACCTTAAACGCACCAATGAAAACAACCCATTCATTGAGCTGCAGGATTGGTTTGGTCGTGGGGGAAAAATTGAGCTTTACGACGAGTATTCTACTAAGGAATATGAGGGTGCGTTAGATGTGGCGGTACTGAATGATTTCGTTGCAAAGCACTGGTCGAATAAGATTGATGCAAGCAATGAATTCCTAAAAGAAATGGTTCTTTGGTCTCTTGCGGAATACAGTCAAGTCAATAAGGAGCGCACAAATGTCAAAACAGACTTTAATGATCTGTTTGGCAATATGATTAGCGGACTGAGTGAGGAATAACTACGGCAGAAGTTCCCAACGGAGGTTTTTGAATTCTCTAGCTTCGGTATAAGAATTTTCCTTAGCCTCTTGGCCGTAACGATATCCTTTGCGAACACCCCTCCATTCTTTTACGCCTTGCGTTAAGCGAAGCAAATGAAATTTGGTATTGTCGTAGGCCTCCATTGCCATCTTATCAGGATGTCTTCCGTACGTATTTCTAAAAGAGGTAATGAAGTCTATGACCTCCTGCTCATCATAATCTGTGAAATTAGAGGCAAACATTACGACTTCTTCCCTCGCGAACACATTGCTTACGAGTCCATTGTCAATGGCTTGATATTCGTGCGTATACCAGTGGAAATCAATACTTGAAGAACGCAGATTCCTCAATACGTCAAGAATATATGCTGGATCATTTTCTGTGATTACTAAATCATAAGAAATCGAAGTATCCAATGCCGCCAACCGTTCATTATGTAACCAGGAGTTATCACCTTCGATAATAAGGTAATCTGCTTCGTTTAAATCCTTGGTAATCATTCTAGATGCACTCGCACTATTCCCGAAATTAATTCCAGCTACCAGAAGTCTCCTATGATTAGCTGTGGATGAGTCTACAGTATTTATAGCCAAACGCTCAATGTAAGCGTCTTTAATCGCCATCCAGAAATAATCCTCAGGTACCACATTGTTCCACATGTTCGTGTTGCGAACAACGCCTTGCTTGGAGATTAAATTAACTGCCAAATGCTCGAGTTCTGTTCCGCTGAGCTGCATCAATCTCGAGCTGTACATAGGCCCTAATATTAGGTCCGGTTGTTCGTTCTGAAGCTCCTCCATAATTCTTCGAACCGTATCCATTTGATTCATTGAATCATAATACTTGGTATCTATGGTTATACTAGAATCTTCAGTGAACTCAGAAATCGCTAAATCGATGCCTTGTCTATAACTAAACGCAAGTTGAGAACGTCTTTTGCCTGGTCCTTCATTGATATACTGATCCAAAAAGAATGGCAATACACATGCAATACTTAAACTCTCATTCAAAACAGCTGTAGTATCTTCTTCTAACACATCTTGAATGTTGAACTGATATTGCGCTGCAGCCTTATTAATAGGTTTTACCAAGGCCATGCCTTTATACCAGTTGTTACGTGCATCTGGATTAAGACTGTAAAACTCATCAATAGTACGAATACCCCAGGCCTGCTGTAATTCCTCCGGAGTATCTTTCTTTTTAACTATGTATACCTCGTATTTGGGCTTTTCGTTTGGTATAAGCGAGTCAAATTCTCCACTCTTTTTTCGCCAACCATCCGGATCTTTTGGAATCCTAAGTATTTGGTCTTTCTGAAGAATCGCAGAACCTTCTAAAACAGGATTGTGCCAAAAAATAGTACTATCCTTCAGCTCGTACTTATTTGCTACGCTGTATACGCTTTCAAAGCTACGCACCTTGTGAAAGATGTAAAGTGAAGAGTCGATCTTCTCTTTTTCAGGGATGGGTATTGTCAGGATATCACCGATAACTAGGTTTCTAACCCCAATATTTGGATTCGCTTCGTATATGGCCTCTACAGTACTACCGTATTCTTTGGCTAAACCATAGATTGTATTGCCTGAAACAATCTCATGCTCTACAGAAGATTGCCCGAAAGCTGCAGCCAACGAGGCTAGAAAAAATAAGGCTGATAAAAGCGGACGTTTTATTCCCATTCAATTGTTGCAGGCGGTTTAGAGCTAATGTCGTAAACAACTCTATTGACACCTTTTACTTTATTTATGATTTGGTTACTCACCTTGGCAAGGAAATCATACGGTAAGTGCACCCAATCTGCAGTCATTCCGTCTGTACTTTCTACAGCTCTTAACGCAACAACTTTCTCATAAGTACGCTCATCACCCATAACTCCCACCGAGTTTACTGGTAACAAAATACTACCGGCTTGCCAAACTTTGTCATAAAGACCCTCATTTTTAAGCCCATTGATAAATATGGCGTCGACTTCTTGTAAAATTTGAACTTTTTCACGCGTAATATCTCCAAGAATTCTAATGGCAAGTCCTGGCCCAGGGAATGGATGACGTCCTAATAGATCAGCAGACATGTCCATTGAAGCACCTACTCGACGAACCTCATCTTTAAACAACGTCTTCAATGGCTCAACAACTTTTAACTTCATAAAATCTGGAAGTCCACCAACATTGTGGTGCGATTTAATAGTCGCTGAAGGTCCTTTAACACTTACACTTTCAATGATATCAGGGTAAATGGTCCCTTGTGCCAACCACTTCACATCTTCAATTAATGTAGCTTCTTGGTCAAATACCTCAATGAACACACGGCCAATAGTCTTACGCTTCGCTTCAGGCTCTTCGATACCTGCTAGAGCATCCATGAACTGATCAGTGGCATCAACACCTTTCACATTGAGACCCATGCCTTCGTATTGTTCTAATACGTCAGTGAATTCGTTTTTACGCAATAAGCCGTTGTTCACGAAAATACAGTAGAGGTTTTCTCCTATAGCTCTATGAAGCAACATCGCTGCAACAGAACTATCTACCCCACCTGAAAGACCCAGTACAACTTTATCGTTGCCTAATTGACCCTTTAAGTTGGCTACCGTTTCATCCACAAAATGAGCAGGTGTCCAATCACCAGATACTCCTACAACTTTGTAGAGGAAGTTCTCCAGGAGCTGCTTACCATCGGTGCTGTGATAGACCTCAGGGTGAAACTGAATACCAAATGTTTGTTCTCCTTGTACCGCATATCCTGCTACACGAACATCTTCTGTAGATGCAATCACTTCAAAACCTTCAGGAAGTGAGGTTATTGTATCCCCGTGGCTCATCCAAACTTGCGATCCAACAGGTACATTCTCGAAAAGAACATTCTCTCCTACCTCGCTAAGGTTAGCACGACCATATTCTCTAATTGTACTCGGGGCCACTTCTCCTCCACCCGTAAGCGCCATGTATTGAGCGCCATAACAAACGCCAAGTAACGGCATTTTACCTTTGATCTCTGCTAAATCGAATTGCGGTGCATCTTCTTGAAGTGTGCTAAAAGGCGAACCAGATAAGATTACCCCTTTAATGTCTTCAGTAATAGCTGGCGGGTTATTGAAAGGATGAATTTCACAGTAAACATTCAATTCTCTGACGCGACGAGCGATCAATTGTGTGTATTGAGAACCGAAATCGAGGATGAGTATAGTTTCTTGCATGCTGCAAAAATACACCTATTTTCATCCAATTAAAACGTGAGTACCTGCCTTTATTGTTGACATTTTTTCAACCAAAAACTCCTTAGGATCCTCTCCTAAAATTCCGATCAAATCTGCATAAGAGGCTTTACGCTCCCAGAAAGTGCCTTCCGGATACATGGCATTAAAAATACGATCTAAGCCTGCGATGAATTCTTGATTTCGACGCTTCTGAACTCTATACCGCTGTTCAACTGTTTTGGTGGCCAATTTTTCCATCTTCACTTTTGTAGCCTGTGTATGGGCTAGCATCTCAGGGTAAGCTTCCAGCATTTTTTCTTCCCAAAGTCTTATGGCATCGAAAATTGGTGAAGCATAATCTTGAGTTTCCTTGTTCAACAATCTTAGGTAATTCAATCGCTCTTTGATCAATGGCTCTTTGTTCGCTCCTACAAGTTGTGACCAACTGAATTCTAGTCCTTTTCTAATTCGCTCCGTTTTTTCAGAACACGCCAACACAGAATCACGCAAGTACAATCTTGGCATTGGAATATTTAACGCTTCAAACACGGTACCCAGCTGTAACCAATAAGCAAGTTCACCACCTCCACCTACATAAGCAAGGTTAGGTAATAGCAACTCTTGATAAACCGGTCGTAAAAGTGCATTTGGACTAATAACCTCTGAAGGAAGGTTCTTAAAGGCTCGTATGCGCTCCCTCGCATTCCTACCAAGCTCGAAGAGGTTAATGTCTCTAGGATATACTTGTGCCTTGAGGCCTAAATCTTCTAACTGTGTAGTTCTTTTTTTTATCAGAACGCTTAATTCTCCGCGAAGCTCTTTTTCCCAGATTTCACTTGCCAAAGACTTGAGCACAGCATCATCTCCATCTAATACAAGGACGCCGAATTCTGATGCCCATTCTCTGACAATCTTACGAGTGCCCTCGGATAAATTTTCAGTGGTTTTGTATGCATCAAGCCTTTTCTGTAAAAATTCACGCTGCACCTCTGTTAACGTTGCGCTTTCTACAAAGGCCTCTAGTTGCTCGCAAAGACTGTCTGTTTTTATCCGTCCAACTGCGCCGCCAGTTTCTGAAAAATCCCATGTGAACTTTTGTCCTCCTACACCAAAAGAGGCTATTTCCTCGAAGTCATGATCTTCAGTAGCCATCCAAAAGACCGGCACTACAGATTTCCCTAAATAACGAGTAGACTCTTTAGCTAGGGCAATTGCAGACAGAATTTTAATTTCAAAAAAGGCCGTACCACCAGAGACCATTAGTTGATGCCCTGTTGTGATGGTTAAAGCACCGGCTTCAAATTCCTTAAGGTTATCTTCTTCCGCAGTTGAAAGATGGGTATTCTGATTTCGGAAAACACTGGCAACCTTCTGTCTTATCTCTTGCGAATAGCACTGGTCTTTAGTAACTGATATTGACTTTAAATCTTCAAGCGACCGTATTGCTTCTCCAAATTGCCTTGGAAATCCATCGGCACTCAATAAGTGCTTCATTATCTTTGAAGGCAAGCCAGAATCGGTATGTGGAATAAAATCGTAAGTCATAAAAGCATCAAGATGAGAACGAAGATAAGCGCAATATTGTTGATGGGAATACTCCTTTCTTGTACAAATTCATCTTCGACACACGAGGAAGAATGCAACTTAGATGCTTATTACACGTTCAACTTCGAGCAAGCACAATACTACGCATTGCCCTCAATCGATTTTAGCTTTAATTTGGATTATTCTTGGCAAGTAAGAATGCCAGAATTCGCAAAACAGAACTTTTATTATTACGAGGCAGCAAGAGTAAATGACGCTGAAACTAATTCTATTTTACTAAGAGTGGCGCCTTTTAAAAGACAAGGAGCCTTTATTAGTGTTAGTGAGCAAAGTCAGGCCTTAATCAACAGATCTATAGTAATGGCGGCTAGAGACTCTTGGGTGACCGAATCTAAAGATACTGTAGACGGTTGGTGGGTCAACTATGGACGTTATGAGCAAGAACCATGGGATTACGTGATAGCACATAAGCTCATAAGTCGGGATACTCTAATGAATTCTGTTTTGCTAGAACTGCAGATGCAGTGTCCTGCAGATTCATTTTCAACAAAAAACGAGCGATGCCTCGATGAGGTCATTCGCTCGTTCAAAGTTTATTTGTAAGCATTCTTTTAGACAGCTTCTCTCAATAGCTCACGTCTTTTCTTTACAGGATCTGTACCGAAGTAATCTTTAAAGCACCTCGTGTAATATGAGTGACTCTTAAAGCCAACTAGGTGCGCAATCTGTGCAATTGAATTTTCCTCATCTACCATGAATTCCAAGGATTTCTCTAAGCGTACTGAACGAATAAATTTGCTGACGCTCAATCCTGTGAATTGCTTAATTCTTTTTTGAACGGCACTTCGACTGTAATGCAGCTCTGCACTGAGTTCGTCTAATGAGAATTCACTCGAGGTTAGATTGTCCAGAACTATTTGTTCCGCCTCACCAATCCATGACTCCACAGCTGTCTTCTTCACAGCTTGTTCAGCATTCGCCTTCGGTAGTTCCGAGGTGATTTTTGAAAATTGCGTGAGGATACTTCTTACCGCGGCTTCTAGCTCGTAAGGATTGATAGGCTTATTTACAAAATGAATCGCACCTGCTTTAAAAGACTGGAATCGTACGTGATTTTCGTGCAAAGAAGTCATTACTAGCACTGCCAAATCTGAAAATTTAGGATTGGCCTTGATGTTTTGAATCAATTCAATACCGTCCATCTCAGGCATATCCAAATCGGTGACAATTAAAGAAGGCTTTTTTGTCTTCACTCTTTCTAAAATCTCCTTGGCACTGTAGAAAGTTTCAACATTCCATCCTCCCTTCGTGAAGAACGTTTTGAGGTATCTTAAAATGACCTTATCGTCATCAACAATAAACAGCGTATGATTCTCTCCCATGGTATTTGTTATTCATTTCTTCAAATTTAGGAGATTATCCTCCCAAACATCATCTATCTATCTAAGAATTTATACTCAAATTGTTACAAAGCGGTAATAACTCCAATTGTTTCACCCTATATTGCAACTATTCAAGGGCAACTTTGAATTAGGTTAGGGGTACGGAGCCAAGAAATTGGCTCCTTTTTTTTGCCCTAAACTTTCGGCGAGAATTGCTTGTTTAAAAGGCATGTCTAAGATTATTCGTCTCGTTCTAGGAGATCAACTCAACCCCCGTCATTCTTGGTTTTCCGAGGTAAATCCTGATATAACCTATGCGTTCATTGAATGTAAAGGAGAAGGCAGCTACGCCCCCCATCATGTCCAAAAGGTAGTGGGTATATTTCAGTCCATGCGCACCTTTGCTTCCCGACTTGAGAGCCAAGGCCATAAGGTGTATTACCACAAAATTCTCGACTCAAGAGAAATTGAACTTATAGATATTCTGCATTCCGCATCAGTGAAAAATAATACTCATGAGTTACAATTTATGATGCCAGACGAGTGGAGAGTGAAAGAAAACCTAGAAAGTCTCAAATCGAGAGGTTTTAAGATATCATTCGTCAGTAGTGAACATTTCATTTCCACCCCTGAAGAATTTAGCAACACTTTCAAAGGCAAAAAGAGTTACCTCATGGAAAGCTTTTACAGGAAGCTGAGAAAGCGCACCGGAATCTTAATGGAAGGTGGCAACCCAACAGGAGGTAAGTGGAACTATGATGCTCAAAACCGTAAAAAACTGCCCAAAAACCATGTGCTGCCTGCAGCGCATGTTCCAAGCACCAATGTAGAAGACGTTTACCAAGAAGTACTCGAAGCTAATTTGCCTGTAATAGGATCTTTAAGGGACCCTAAACACTTTTACTGGCCGACTACACCCGAGCAAGCCATGGATATATTCGAGAACTGGCTGGAACATTGTTTCGAATTTTTCGGGGATTTTCAAGACGCAATGACCGTCTCTAATTGGGCCCTTTACCATAGTAGAATTTCTTTTGCATTAAATACCAAGATGATAGATCCTTTGACCATTTGCCAAATGGCCGAGGAATACTACCATAACAATGAAAATATACCCCTAAATGCTGCTGAGGGTTTCATTCGCCAAATCTTGGGATGGAGAGAATTTATGAGAGGTGTGTATTGGGAACGTATGCCCGAATTCGCGGATACAAATTACTTCAACCATCAAGCAAAGCTCCCACAATGGTTTTGGAACGGAAAAACAAAAATGAAGTGCCTCTCCCACTCCATCAAACAAAGTTTAGATCATGCCTATGCCCATCACATACAACGTTTAATGGTAACAGGTAATTTTGCTCTATTAGCAGGTATACATCCGGACGAAGTCGATCTGTGGTACCTGGGAATATATATCGATGCATTTGAATGGGTTGAGATCACCAATACCCGCGGTATGAGCCAATATGCGGATGGTGGATGGATTGCAACCAAACCCTATGTCGCCTCCGCCAACTACATGAAAAAAATGGGCGATTATTGTCAAAATTGTTCCTACAACGAGAAAACAAAAACAGAATCTGATAGTTGTCCATTTAACTCGCTGTACTGGAACTTCTTCGAGCGTCATCGCGACCTACTTGGTAATAACTTCAGACTTGGTATGGTCTACAGAACCTTTGACAAAATGGATGTACATACAAAAGAGGCCATACGACAGCGTGCAACCTATGTATTAGAACATCTAGACACTTTATAATGAGTACCTGTATCCTTTGGTTTAGAAACAATTTACGATTAGGCGACAACATGCCTGTAGCGGAGGCCTATGCCCAGTTCGACACTGTCATTCCGGTATTTATTCTATCCGATTCACAACATTCAAGTAAGTGGGCTGAACCTGGAATGGGCCCCCACCGAGCTCGCTTTTTAGTAGAAAGCCTGGAAGATTTGAAGCAGGGGTTAAGGAATGCATCCAGTGATCTGCTTATTATTCCTTCTGAAGACCCCGTAAAAACCTTACTTGAGATAGCTAATCAAACCAATTCTTGCGCAATTTACGGTCCCAAAGAATTCGCATTTAACGAGGTTAGACAAGAATCTGAATTAGTCTCAAAGGCAAAGCAGGAGCGTCTCGAAGTCAAATTCTACACCGAACGTACCCTTTACTTACAAAGTGATCTGCCATTCGGACTCGATGATTTGCCTGAAGTCTTCTCTCGTTTCAGAGGAAAAGTTGAAAAACGAAGCAGGGTACAACCACCTATCGAAGAACCAGAAATCACATCATTTGACCCCCTTGACTTTAATTTGGAAGGTTCTGAAATCCCAGTGCTTTCAGATTCAAAAGATTCTCGTTCTGCAGTGCCTTTCAAAGGTGGAACTACGGCAGCCTGGAAAGAGGTGGACTACTACCTATGGGAAAGCGAGGCCGTTCTCGAATACAAACTCACACGAAACGGGATGGTCGGCCGAAAATACAGCTCAAAGTTATCTGCCTTTTTGTCCTTAGGCTGCCTAAGTGCTCGACAGATTTACGACGAACTGAAAAGATTTGAAGAAGAAGTTGAATCCAATGAAAGTACTTACTGGCTATTTTTTGAATTATTGTGGCGCGAATACTTCCAATGGATAGCATTAAAGCATGGTAAAGACTTGTTTACTGCCCACGGTTTACAACCCGAAAAGCCATTGAAACAAGGTTTTAATGCGAGGGCCTTTGAAAAGTGGACCTCCGGAAACACGGGAGATCGTTTTGTCGATGCCAATATGAAGGAACTTGTAGCTACAGGTTTTATGAGTAATCGTGGACGTCAAAATGTGGCTTCCTATCTCGTTCACGATATGGGAATAGATTGGCGCGCCGGTGCAGCATTTTTTGAGAAACATTTGATTGATTACGACCCATCATCCAATTATGGAAATTGGTTATATAATGCAGGAAGAGGCAACGACCCGCGTCCTTTCAGGAAATTCAACACCAAAATGCAAGCGGAGCGATACGATTCCAAAGGAGAGTTTGTAGAAACTTGGACGTAAACTACCTTTAATGCCATGAGTTGGCAGCATTTAAAATCCCTAAAGTTTCTGGATCTTCCACTAGATGAGGTGGATCGCAAAGTACTTGACGAATTAGCTGAGCGTCTCCAAGATAACTATCCATATAACCAGCAGAACTATGCTGGTCAAATGATTAAGCCTCCTCATACGCTTGCTCAAGCAGCATATTGGATGAGTACGTTTGTCAATCCAAACAATCACGCGCTAGATGGAGGACGTGCGACATCTGCTTTAGAATTAGAAATCATGGCCAGTCTAGGAAAGATGATTGGTTATAAGCAGAGCTTAGGACACCTCACATCTGGAGGGACCATGGCAAATCTTGAGGCACTTTGGGTAGCTCGTCAATGTCAATCAAAGGCCACAGTACTAGCAAGCTCCGCATCACACTACACCCACAGCCGAATGTCTGAGGTATTGGGAATGCCCTTTAAATCCATAGCCACATTGGCAAATGGAGCAATGGATATAGAAGACTTAGAAAGAGTCATTTCAAAAGTTGAATCTGCAGTTGTGGTAGTGACTATGGGAACAACAGGATTGGGTAAAGTAGACCCACTTGCAGAAATTCTCGAACTTCAAAAAAGCTATAAATTCAGGATTCATATCGACGCTGCTTATGGTGGCTATTTCAAAATTGCCAACTTAGAACTCGATACTAATCGCCATTTTGACCTGATGCACAAGGCAGATTCTGTGGTCATTGACCCACACAAACATGGACTACAACCCTATGGGTGCGGTGCAATTTTACTAAAAAACCCAGAGGAAGGTCGATTCTACAAACACGACTCTCCCTATACCTACTTCACTAGTGGCGATTTGCATTTGGGTGAGATCACTCTAGAATGCTCCCGCCCTGGCGCAGCATCTGCTGCCTTATGGGCTACCATGCAAAAATTCCCTTTGGAACAAGGAGGCACCTTTTCTCAAAGACTAAACGAATCGCTTCTTGCTGCGAGAGGCCTACACATGTGTGCAGAGTCAAAGGGATACTGGAGCTTAGAACCAGAATTAGACATTTGCATCTTCTCTAATAAAGGGAAACGTGCCGGTGAAATAAGTCAAAAAAACAGAGCATTCTTCGAGCGCAAAGCGAAAGAGGGCATTCACTTAGCATTGTTAAAAATTAAAAAAGAGAATTGCCCGTGGCCCTTGGAATGGGACACAGAAGAACTCGTAGTGGTGCGCAGTGTTTTAATGAAGCCTGAGCACAACGATGCCGAATTTTGGGATCGACTACTTAATTAAAGTCACAATTTCATCAAGGGTCATCGCCTTTTGCTCTCCACTAGATAGATTTTTCACTGGAATAGCATCTGCCGCCATTTCATTGGTTCCAACCATAGCCATAAATGTGATGCTTTTTTTGTCCGCGAAGTCAAACTGCTTTTTAAGCTTGGAAGCCTCAGGATATAATTCAGCGCGTACTCCTCTAACCACTAGGTTCTGCACCCACTGGTAGGCAATTTCGCTTTCTGCTGTACCGAAGTTTGCAAAAAGAATAGAAGGCTTTCTAGCTACGGCTTCTGGGAATAAGTTCAATTCCTCTAAGCAAAGGTAGATACGGTCGAGTCCGAAACTTATTCCTACTCCTGAGGTATCTTTCATCCCGAAGATGCTCGTTAAATCGGCGTAACGCCCCCCTCCTCCAATAGATCCCATAGCTACACCTTTAGCTACTACTTCAAAGATGGTTCCTGTGTAGTAATTCAATCCTCGTGCTAGCGTAAAATCGAACTCTAGTTCGCAATCCTTAAGGTTTTTAGACGAATTGCTCAGTACGAAGTTCAGTTCTTCCAATCCTAGTTTTCCCTCCTCACTTGATTCGAGAAGGTCCTCTAATCGCTGGATACTAAGCCCCTCAGTCAACCAAGATTCAAATGTAGCCACTGCACGCTCTGCTAGGCCTTGCTTGCGCATCTCGTCACAGACGCCCTGAGGTCCGACCTTATCGAGTTTATCGATAGCCACGGTGAAGGCAATGAATTGATCAGAAATACCTAATACTTCTGCCATTCCGGCCAAAATCTTACGGTTGTTTACCTTGATAGTCGCAGGCAGTCCAAGTTTTGTAAATGCTGCATCGTATATATGAATGAGTTCCACTTCTTGCCAGAGGCTGTCAGACCCTACGACATCAGCGTCGCACTGATAAAATTCTCTAAAGCGACCTTTTTGCGGACGATCTGCCCTCCAAACAGGCTGCATTTGGTAACGCTTAAATGGAAAGGCTATTTCATTTCTGTGCTGAACTACGTAGCGGGCAAAAGGTACCGTAAGGTCATAACGCAACGCTTTATCAGCAACCTTTGAAGCCAACTTTGCAGGTTGTTTTTCTGCCCAAAGCTCATCCGCAATTTTAGAGGTGAAATCTCCAGAACGCAGAATTTTAAAAATTAGTCGGTCGCCCTCTTCACCATATTTACCTGTAAGCGTCTCAAGATTCTCAAACGATGGCGTTTCAATAGGATCGTATCCGCGCAATTCGAATTGTTCTTGCAAAACACTCATGATATACTGACGTTTTTGAACAACTTCTGCTGAGAAATCTCTTGTACCCTTAGCTAATGATGGCTTCATAATGATGGAATCGGAATGAGAAACAAAGGTAATCCTAGAAGGTCAATTCCTAAGGACGCACCAAACAACTTCTGTACATTTTTTTATAGTCCTCAGATTCAATTAAGCCTTGAAAGGTACCTTCATTGTGGTACCAATTCTTACGAAATGGCGTCGTAGAAAACAGCACATGAGCTAGACCATCTACTCCAAACCTATCGAGCAAACTCCAGTACAAACAAACCACAGCAGGGTCTTCCACTGAAATGCCCAAGTGATTGGACAAAGGATGTCGCACAATATTGAAAAAAACTTCTGCCGTCTCTGGGCTGATAAATTCATCTTTAAGTACAGCGAAATTTGGCCTATTAGCGTTGAATCTCACAATGTACTGGTTTCCAAGAATAACTGGCATCCCAGCATCTGCCACGAGCCATTTAGCATCCACGAATCGGCCTTTAAAAGTCTTCTCATAATCCGTCCCGTCCCAATTCCATGTAACCATAAACTTATCGGTTCGATCGGAATAAGTCACTGTCCCCATCTGTTCAATAGGGTTTCGCTCAACCATAAATGCATTGAAACGAGGTTTTATAAGAATGATTAATAAGATCATGCCCAAAACCCCAAGAATGGCATAGATACCCTTGGTCGCTTGGACGTTCCGGCGATGATCTTCAACTGCTCTGCGTTTAAGCATTTCTTCACGCATAGCATCTCTTTTGCGCTTAAGGGCTTCTTCTTTGGGATCCTTCTCAACCGCTTTAAAAACTACTTTTAACGCTTTTAAGGCAATGTCATATGCTTCGCTCAACTCTTGAAATGCCTCCTCGCTTCCACCAACGTCAGGATGTAACTTTTTGGCACGAAGCTTATAAGCCGTCTCTATGTCATCTTTTGATGCAGGCAGCTTTTCTAAGTTTAAAATCTCAAGAGCTTTGTTTATTTTCACAAATAAGTAGCTAGTTCGGCTTAAAAGTAAAAAAAGAAGCCAAGTAAGGACTATCGGTTTACTTTCGTAATGACCAAAATGTAAAACCATGAGTGCAAAACGCATATTAGTAGTTGACGATCACGAACAGATAAGAGACAGTATTTCTGAAATACTAGAACTTCAGGGATATGAGGTAAAAACTGCTATCAATGGTAAGGATGCGATGGATCAAGTAGGCGGCTTCCAGCCCGACCTGATTGTCACAGATATTCTAATGCCCGATATGGACGGCTATGAATTGATGATGAAAAAGTGGACCGATCAACAGATTTATGAAGTTCCTATCGTAGTTGTTTCAGCTATGGTCAGTAAATACGATATTGCAGCAGGGAAAGCCTTGGGTGCAAAAAAGTACATCACTAAACCGTTCAAGGCTCAAGAATTAATTGAAGCTGTAGCGGAATTTGTCAAGTAAACACAAGTATTTAGTCATTTTACCAGCCCGATTGGGCGCGCAACGATTACCTAAGAAACCCCTTCGGTTGCTAGGGTCGCTTCCCATTATTGGCCACACCTTCAACGGAGTGAAGAGCCTTTTCGAACACATTCATGTAGCCACTGATGATGAAGATATTGCCACAGCTTGCTTGGCATTAGATATCCCTTGTATCATGACCAGCTCAGAACACAGAAATGGAACGACTAGAACACTTGAAGCTTATCAAAGCCTTGGCCAAGATTTCGATTACATCATAAATGTTCAAGGTGATGAGGCTTTCATTTCAGAAGAAGTACTACGTCCATTACTTGATCTATTGGAAGAAAAGAGTCCGGAGGCGGCGACTTTAAGAGCTCCTCTTCCCGAATACCACAGCAATTCCAATGTTTTTGTAGTTACAGACAGTGCTCAAAACGCACTTTATTTTTCAAGAAGCCCAATACCTGCTGGAAGGGATGCCAAACCTACACGCTACCAGCATGTGGGCGTTTACGCATTCACTCCGAAAGCCTTAAAGGAATACTGCAGCTTGAGTCCTACTCCACTGGAGCAAATGGAAATGCTAGAACAACTTCGCTGGCTCGAGCATGGAAATAATTGGGCTGTAGCTACCGCGCCCAGTAAACCTTTGAGCATAGACACACCAGCTGATTTAGAACGTGCCGAGTTCTTTCTTAAAAAACTAAATCAAGGCTGATATTTCTGCCGCTCTTCTTCTCTTGCCGGAACGAGCTGTCCCGAAATGAATTTTCGAATAAGTATATTCTCAATGAGCTGGTCTTCTGGGTCGTTTAGCGGATCATAAGGTCGCTTTAAGTCAATATCATACCACCACGCTGTCATAGACCAAAACCTAGCACTAAGTCCATTTCTGTAGGTTTTTATGATATCATATACGGGCATGCCGGTTTCTCGGTAAATTAATTTAGATAAAATTTGACCTTCACTCCTGGTCAATTTACGCAACTCCGGCTCAAAGCGCTCTTCAAGGTATTTTTGGTATTGTTTGGTATATTTTCTTCTTTGACGTTTTTTATCAATTCCTTCCAATTGCATGTTTACACTATCCATTCGTAGCGCTGCTTCTCGCACATAAGGATAGACCCTTCTCACCTTTCTTGTGAGGCTGTAATAGTTTCTCCTTGCTTGATGATCACTTAATGTAGGCTTAGGGACAAATAACACTTCGTCCAATACTGACCATGGAATGGTATCCCCGCCTACAACCAGCTGCCCTACTATTGGAGAGGCACCGTCCTTGACCCTGCTAAGGGTATCCACTTGGGCTGATAGCGTTGACCAACCTAATAGCAAGGTGAGTAGAATCTTACGTCCTGTTGGACTTCCATCGAGATGTTTTACCATGGGTAACTACGGATTGTTGCGCTTTACTACCCTGCAAAAGATTTGCCACGGCTGCAGCTCCAACGCTCTCTAAGTCCAAATCATCGTTAGAGAGAGCATCTTTATCAAAATATTTTGCGACGAAATGTGTATCAAAATCTCCAGAAATAAAGGCATTATGATCAAGCACAAAGCTGGCAAAATCAAGGGTCGTTTGAACTCCCGAGATTCTATATTCTGAAATGGCACGCTTCATTCGTGCAATAGCTTCATCTCTGCTTGAGCCAAAGGTGATCAGTTTAGCAATCATTGGATCATAATATATGCTGATATCCATACCTTGCTCCAAACCGTCATCTACGCGCACGCCCAGGCCTTGAGGACGTTTATATTCAAAAAGCTTACCTGTGGCTGGCATAAAATTCTCTGCCGCATTTTCGGCATATACCCTCACCTCTATAGAATGCCCTTGAATTCGAAGATCTTCTTGCTTCAAATCTAATGGATGTCCCTCAGCAATGCGAATCTGGGCTTTTACAAGATCTATTCCTGTGATCTGCTCTGTAACAGGATGCTCTACTTGAAGACGAGTATTCATTTCCAAGAAATAAAATTTGCCTCCAGGTTCAAAAATGAACTCCACAGTACCAGCACCTCTGTAATTACAAGATTTTGCCACATTCACCGCGGCTTCACCCATGGCTTTACGCAAGGCATCCGTCAATACAACGCTTGGCGCTTCTTCTATGACTTTTTGATGTCTACGTTGGATGGAACACTCGCGTTCAAACAGATGAACTACGTTACCGTGCTCATCTGCAAGCACTTGAATTTCAATGTGACGAGGGTCCAGAACGTATTTTTCAACGAAAACCGCACCGTTACCGAAGCTATTGGTAGCTTCGCTCACTGCACGTTCCATTTGGGAAGAAAACTCCTCTTTGTTTTGAACGATGCGCATTCCTTTACCTCCGCCTCCTGCGCTTGCCTTGATCATAACAGGAAATCCAATTTTTTCAGCAAGCTTCTTTGCAGCATCAATATCAGTTACCTCTCCGTCGGAGCCTGGCACCAATGGAACATCGAATTCTTCAACAGCTGCCTTAGCACTGAGCTTATCTCCCATGATTTCTATGGCATCAGGACGTGGTCCTATAAAAATGATACCGGCGTCTTCCACCCTTTGGGCGAATTGGGCATTCTCACTTAAAAAGCCATAACCCGGATGAATGGCATCCACATTGAGTTCTATGGCTAAGGAAATAATCTTATCCCCTTTAAGATAACTATCAGAGGAGGGCGCCGGGCCTAACAAAACCGCTTCATCAGCAAACATGACGTGGGGTGCTCGGCGATCAGCTTCGGAATAAATCGCAACCGTTTTTATGCCCATCTCACGGGCACTACGCATAATTCTTAAGGCAATCTCTCCCCTGTTGGCAACAAGGAGTTTTTCTATGGTTCTAGACATCTGTGATTGTAAGTGTTCCTTACAAATATAAGCACGGATGGAATTGCTAAATTTTTGAGACGCTAAAGTAATATGGTCTATTATCCATCATCACTATTACTGTATAGGTGCCTGAAGGAAGTTCAGATACGTCAACCCTATTCAATGTAGCATTCACCGGGCGTGATGGTACTACGAGTTGTCCCTGTGCATTGAATGCGCTCAATGTTGCGTCAGCAGCCAAAGGAAGGTCAACTTCTATAAAGCTTGTGGTAGGATTTGGGTAGATGTTAACCGGAATCGATTCCTCATTAATACCCACCTCATTTAATCTTCGAGTCACAACAGTACTATCGCCACAATCATTAATGAGAATGAGATTAATCACGTAATTCAGCGTAATTACACCATAGGTATGCTGCGCATTCGGAGTAGTTCCTTTGTCGTTAGTTCCATCACCCCAGTACCAATGATACTCATCGGCTCCTGTTGCCAAGGCAGTGAAGTTGACGACCATACCGTTAGCAGAGGTGCTCACAATATTGAAGCTAAAATCTCCAGCGGGCACATCACAAGTAGCAACGTCGTCAGAAAAACTAAACACATTTCCACAGCTATCCTCAGCGGTAACTGTAACGGTGAAAGTACCTTGAGTAGTATAGGTGTTGTTTGCGGTTAATCCAGAAGCCGTATTCCCATCGCCAAAACTCCATTGATAGTTCAATAACCCTCCAGGAGTTGCTGTAAAGGAGAAGGTGCTTCCTGATATGGAAGAAGTGAATCCTAGATTAACAATAGGACAAACTGTAACATTAAATGAGGTCGAAACTGAATCGCCACAGCTGTTGACTAACAACAACACCACGCTGAAAGTACCGGAGGTAGCATAAGTATGTGTTGGGCTGGATGCAGTGCCGGTATTGCCATCGCCGAATTGCCAGTAATAATCTAGTGCCGTTCCTGTGGAAGTCGAGGCATCAAAACCAACACTTAAACCATTCACTGTGTAGGTATAATTAGCGATAGTCGTATCACAATAGCTGTAGTTTAATTGCAATGAATCTACATTGCCACAACTGTTGTAAACGACATGGTAAATGTCGAATAGGCCAAATGTGCTGTAGGTGTGCGAGGAAGTATCGCCTAAGGAATTGGTTCCATCGCCCCAGTACCAAATGGTTGAGTCTGCATCGGAAGTCGTTCCGAAACCATCAACACTTGCATTAATCCCTGTAACAGAACCTGTTGCTGTCACTGCAGGACAAGCGAGTGTTGTAAACTGTGCCAAGGTCCAACTACTAGTCAAAGTGGATGTACAAGTATCCTGAACATAAGCATCGTAGGTGGTATTAGCCGCTAATCCGGTCAACACAGCGTTTTGATTCTGAGCGGCTACCATTGTTCCGTTTCCTTGGACGAAACCGTTAGGTCCATATTCAACGGCACTGGTATTTGCTCTTCCCAACCAATTCAATTCTGCACTGTTGAAGGTAATGTTAGATGCTAGCACATTCGGTGCTGGACAAGTAGCTGTTTCATCAATTTTTACATCGTCAATAGCAATATCTGAACGATAAGAGAAGGCTCCCGATCCATTTCTATAGGCCTTGAAAATAATTTGTACCGTATCTCCCTCATACGCAAGTAAACTGACCGTCCTTTTCAACCAACTTGCTGTGCTTGAGTTTTGCTGCTGACCTGTTATAGTGTTGACCAAAACGGCTGGGTCACCCGGCTTCTTTACAAAAACTCGAAGCTTATCTATATCCGGTCCAAACATGTGGTACCAAAAAGTCAATTCTGGTGATTGTAGCGTGTCTAGGTCAATTAATGGAGTTCTAAGCTCGGTATCTACTGTGGAAGTCCAAGGGCTTGAACTACGCGTGAACGCATACCCGCCCGTACCGGTGGTATGGTCTCCAGATGGCCCTGTACCCGCATAGTGTGAGGTAGTGCTGTTCCCACCAGTCCAGAACAAATCTTCTGTATCGGAACGAAGCCAACACTGGTCAATATCACCAGTGGTATTCGTAAAATCAACAGTAACCCACTTGTTCGCATTTGAGAAGGTTTCCACGAAAGGTGCCGTGTAGAAACTACAGTTGGTTGTGAAATCTGGACCAGCCACCCAAAGACTCACGTCTCCAGAGCCACACGAATCCCTTACCTCCCACTCATAGGTCGTTTGTGAACTAAGTTGTGGAATGCCTTTATTCGAAGTATTTGAACTGGTCCAAGTCCAGCTTGAAGTTCCCACTTCTCTATATCTAATCTGCCAATTAGAAGCACCACCACCGGTCCAATCCAGCTGCGCCACAAAAACTCCCACTGCAGTTACTGCGGTATTTTTGGGCTTCGCACAAGAAGGCGCGTTATCTATTCGGATATCATCAAGAGCAAATTGGGTGTAAAATGAGCCCGCAGAAGCGTCATAGTCGAATCGAACACGAACGGTATCTCCTGCATAGGAGCTTATATCGATGATCTGCTCCAACCAAGGAGCATTGGAAGACGCATGTGTCAGCCCAGTAGTATCCCACAAAGATGACCAAGTGCCGCCTTGCTTTTGGATATAAACGTCTAAGTCGCCCATTTGCTGTCCGTAACCGTGGTACCAGAAACTGAGTTCAGGAGTGCTTAAAGTATCGAGATCTATCCATGGAGAAATTAATCTAGGGTCAATACCTGTGGCAAGTGTAGATGATTTCTGATGAAACGCATATTGTCCAGAACCGGTAGTGTGATCCCCAGAAGGACCTGTTTGCGTCCAAACAAAAACAGGTGGTCCTACCGTCCAAAACTTTTGCGCGGCACCTTGAGTGATCCAACATTGATCGATATCACCCTGAACGTTCCAGGTAGTCGATGGCGCCCAACCAGAACCTTCAAAATCCTCTGAATATGGAGCAATGTAATTTGAACAACCGGTAGTAAATGTTCCCAAATTTGACCAAGCACTTGTATCTCCTGCGGTACAAATTTCTCGTATTCGGATACGGTAATTGGTATTAGAGTTTAAACCCGTTAGGGTTGGTGTCGTCGTGGAATAAGTATTGATGGTTCCGTTTGCAATACCCGTTGTTCCTGAAGCAAACTGAACTTGAGTTCCAAACGGGGATGTATTCAAGGATGTCCAGCTAATAGAGGCAGAAGAAGAAGTAACAGAAGACGCTACGGGGTTAATAGGCTGATCGCAAGAAGGAGTCTCCTCAACGGCGATATCATCAATGGCAATTCTGCTTTGCGTAAAGGTTGAAAAATTCACATCTCTTTTAGCATTGAAGCGAATTTGAATGGTATCACCAGCAAATTGAGACAGCGACTCTACATGTTTTCGCCAAGGTGAATTCTGAGAAGTGAACTGGCTCGCAGCAGTAGTGGCGTTAATTGTATGAAGGTTGACCCAAGTATTCGTGCCTACAACTCGAACACGGATGTTCAACCAATTGACATCCGATCCAAACATGTGGTAATAGAACACCAATCTTGGCACAGTATCGCTACTAAGGTCAATTGGCGGTGTAATAAGATTGGTTACGGTTTGATTCGCACTAGTAGAACCGGGGAACCATCCCTCGGCAAATGCATACCCCCCTGTTCCTGTGGTGTGATCGCCGCTGGGTCCTGTTTGATTATTAGCGAAAGCCGGATCTGATGCCATCCACAAATAGTTCGTGGTTGTTACATTTCTTGTCCAGCAGCTCGGAATTGAACCAGAATTTGTCCATCCACTAGGTCCCTGCCAAGCAGAACCATCAAAGTCCTCAGTATAAGGGGTAGATTGGATACATTGTGCATTTAGGCCTTGACCACAAGCAAATAGTACCAAAAAAAGTAGAAGTAGTCCTCGCTTCATATGGTAAAAATAACATCAAACTTCAAGCCATGTTCACAGTGATGAATAAAGATATTCTACGAACAACCCTGTATATTTATCCCATGAGTAAACGATTTCTGCTTTTTGTCATTTTCTCTTGCCAATTCAGCCTTTCAGGCCAAGTTCTAGGGCTCTTAAAATATGACGGTGGTGGAGATTGGTACGCTAACCCTACGGCATTAGAAAACCTCAGTGCTTTTTACAATTTAGAAACCGAAGCGCGTAGCTCTGTTTTACCTCAAGAAATCGAGATTTCTAATTTATTAACCAGCGGAGTTTCCTTTCTTCATGCTACCGGACATGGCAGAATAGTTTTAAGTGAGACTGAAAGAGAAATTTTAAATGAATTCGTTTCACGTGGAGGCTTCCTTCATATAGATGATAACTACGGGATGAAGGTTTTCGCCGAATCCGAATTGGACCAGTGTTTTCCAAATGCTGAGAAAGTCGAAGTGGCTACAAATCACCCTATTTTCAATACACTTTTCAAGCTCAAGGGCCTCCCGAAAATCCACGAACACGATAACGAAAAGCCCAAAGCACTGGGCTACTTCTTGGATGGGGAGTTGGTTGCTTTGCTCACCATAGAAAGCGATATAGGTGATGGCTGGGAAGACGAAGAAGTGCATAATGACCCAAAGGAAAAACGCGAAGAAGCGCTGAAAATGGGCGCAAACTTGGTACATTGGTCTTTAGTTAGACACTAAACCATGTTAGACCTCAAACTTCAACCGCTGACAAAATCAATCCTTCAACTCTTGTTGTTGGCACTTTGTGGCTATGCCTTATTTCTCATTCAAGGAATTTTAGTTTACGGCATCATCGCATTGTATATAAGCGTTTTAGGGCGCCCTATTATTTCTGGGCTGGGAATGCTACCTAAAGTTGGACATAGGCTTAACCCTACTGTAAAAGCCGCCATTACTTTATTGACTTTAGGCACGATTGTTTTCGGTATTGCGACCTGGTTTTTCCCAGTTGTCATTCGTGAATTCAGTTTTATTGGCACTATTGAATACGATGCCTTATTGTTAAGCTTACAAGACGAATGGAGTCAATTGGACGTATTACTCACTTCTTTTGGGATCGATTCTCAAGCAGAATTGGCGCACATTAACGAAACCCTCCAAGAATTTGCTTCTATTGAAGCCATATCTGGCGCTTTAGGTAGTGTCGTTGGAGGTATGGGCCAATTCATCGTTGGCTTATTCTCAATCACATTCATTTCGTTTTTCCTGTTCAGGGAGCAAGATCTTGCACATCGATTTGTAGATTCAATTACACCCAAAAAATACCACGACAAGGTAGATATTATCACACCTCAGATTAAAACTGTGGTTACGAGATACAGCTTTGGAATTCTCTTTCAGATCACCGCCATATTCGCTCTGCTAGCCATTGGAATGAGCCTCATCGGCGTTGAAGGTGCCGTAGTACTAGCTTTGTGTGCAGCCGTATTCAATCTTATCCCCTACGTCGGTCCAATCATTGGAGCAGCCTTGGGCATACTTCTTGGCATGGGACAATTATATGCAAGTGGGATCGCTGATCCTTCTCTACAAATCAACCTATTGAATAGCTTATACATGTTAGCAGGATTGTTCTTGATTGTTCAGCTGTTGGACAATATAATTTTTCAACCCCTGATTTTCAGCAACAGTGTAGGTGCACATCCTTTGGAGATATTCTTGGTCATTTCAATAGCAGGAACACTACTGGGAATTGGAGGGATGATTGTTGCGGTTCCAGTATATAGTATCGGTAGAATCATTTACAATACGGCGATTAAGACTATCGATGGCTAATAGCTTACATCCATCCAATCAAGTACAACCCAATCTTTTTGATGAAGACCTCTGGGATTGGATTGAAGACAATGAAACTTCATCGGTTTCTGAACTCAGACTTAAATACGGCACTGAGGAGCCCTTTCATTCTGCTATAGCTCAGATTGAAGCTAAAAAGAAATACGCCTCAAAATTCAAATCGCTTTTCGAAAGTCGTTGGATCTTTCCCGCAGGACTTGCGCTTGAACAGAGTTCTTCTTTGGCTACTGCCTTTTACAAGGCCTCGCTTACCACTACCCCATACTCTGCCGATTTGTGCGCAGGAATGGGCATAGATAGTCGTGCTTTATCAAAGAGAGAAGAATGCGTGGGCCATTTGTGCTTTGAGCAAAATTTGGGGCTAGTAACATTACTTGAATACAACCTAAAAAAGGTATACGTTGCACCTACTCCATTTGAGCTTAAAACGCTTAAAAATTGGATTCTAGAGAACAACATCGAGCAAAGTGAACTAACCATATATCTCGATCCGGATCGGCGTGCCAACCAATCAAGGACCTTCGCCATTGAAGAGGGTTCACCAAATCTTATTGAAATTCAAAGCGACCTTTTAGGATTAGCAGCTAAAGTGGTGACTAAGCATAGTCCCATGATAGATATTCACGAATGCACGCGAAAACTTGAATATCTAGAAAGTATACACGTTGTTCAACATCAAGGTGAATGCAAGGAAATCTTAACAGTGCAAGTCCCAGGAAACAAGGAGAAACCTTATTTAACAGTAGTTCAAGCAACTTCTGGACAAAGTATTAACCACTCATATCCAAGCTCATTTGCGATCCCGCACGGCCCTTTGTCCAACTATATCATTCAACCCTCCGCAAGTTTGAATAAAAGTGAATTGCACGATTTACTCGCTAATCTGCACGATTGGAAACGGTTGGGAGTAGGCAATATCTACACAAGTACAACGTTACCCGAAACAAGTCCTTTTTATAAGATCTTTAAGGTTAAGTCATCGTTTGATTCGCTCAAAAAAATAAAGCTCTCCGGGGAATACGCTATTGAAAGTATTGGCTCAAAAATCACTGCAAAGGAGCTACGAAAAAGGCTACGCCTGAAGGAAGGAAGGACTCAGAAACTATTCTATTTACAAAACGGTAGAACAAAACTAATTGTGGAAGGTCTTCTTATTGAATAGGCACACTTTTTGGTTAATTTAGAATGATGAGAAAAACCTTCGTGACTTTTTTAATGGCTTTGATTTTCACTCCCAGCCTATGGAGTCAAGAAGCTCTATTCATTCCGAACGAAGGTCAATGGGAAGGGTCCTTCTCTCATAAAATGCCACTGAAATATGGGGCCTTATTTTTCCAAGATAACAGCATCCAGTTTGTTCTGAAGGACGCCGCTCAAATTGAAGATTTACACGGTCACGATATCCATGAGGCAGGTCTCTCGCATCATGATGAGGATTTGCGATTTCATGTTTTAAATATGGAATTCATAGGGGCCAAAGAGGACGAAGGAATTGGCTACCAAAGGACAGAATTCAAACACAACTACTTCATAGGAAACGATGAATCCAAGTGGCGCTCGGGTGTTGAACCCGCGAAAGCACTGAAATACAATGGCCTCTACGACAACGCCTATTTAGATTTCTACACGAAAGAAGGGCAGTTAAAATATGACTGGCATATTGGTGAGCCTTCAGCACTACAAAACATTTCGTGGCGCTATAACGGCGCCTCCTCGGTGGAAATCCACCCTGAAGGTCACCTTATCGTCAATACATCCGTCGGGCACTTTTACGAGAGCAATCCCATCTCATGGGGTTGGAAAGACGGAGAACGAATAGATTTTGGCTCATGGTACGAGATTAATCAGGGCATTATAGCTTTTGGAGTAGAGGCCATTGCTTACACATTAGACAGCTTGGTAATTGATCCTCAGTTAGTCTTTACTTCTTTCAGTGGATCATTGACAGATAACTGGGGCTTTACTGCTACCTATGACGAACAAGGCAGGTTGTATGGGGGTGGTGTGGCATTCGCTACAGGCTATGTTAGTACAGTGGGCGCTTATCAAACAGGATTCAACGGTTCCTCTGGACCCTTTCAAGCCTTTCTCCCAGATGTCACGGTCAGCGTCTTTGACCCGAATGGCACAACATTACTCTATGCAACCTATTTGGGAGGAACGAAAAGCGATCACCCCCACTCTATGGTCGTCAATTCTAATGGCGAACTTATTGTAATGGGAACCACTGGCTCAACGAATTTCCCTACACAAAATGCCATTCAATCTTCCAATGCTGGAGGCTCTACAGTCAATGTTAATGGCTATGATTTCGAAGATTCTGACATTTTCGTCACGCGCTTTAATGCCGCCGGCTCTGCTCTGTTGAGCTCAACTTACATTGGAGGTACTGGTAATGATGGTATCAACATGAACATCAATAAGAATTATGGCGATGCCTCCCGAGGTGAAGTTGTTTTGGACGACAACGACAATATTTACGTCACCGCTTCCACTACGAGCTCAAATTTCCCTTCTACCAACTGTTCTTCGTGTACCCTAGCTGGTGGACAGGATGCCGTTGTATTCAAATTAAACAACACTGGAACTGCGCTTCAATGGAGTAATTTTTACGGTAGTACAAGTGACGATGCGGGCTACAGCGTGAAGGTTCGCGGCTCCAATGTATACATCTGTGGTGGTACCGAAGGGGGAAATCTCCCATCTACTACAGGAGCCTACAAGACTTCGAAGCTGGGAACCTTAGAGGATGGATTTGTAGCACGCTTTAATGCATTAACCGGAGCACTTCTTCGCAGCACTTATGTGGGTACTTCAGACTACGACCAAACGTTCTTGTTAGACGTAGATAAACTGGGTAATGTCTTTGTTTTCGGCCAAACTTTTGGCAACTATCCAATCACTGCTGGGGCCTGGGGAACGCCTCAATACCGCAAACAATTTATCCATAAAATAAGTGCAGACCTCAGCGCCAGTATGGCCTCTACGGCCTTTGGATCGCCACAAGGCACGTTGAACCTTGTGCCCACTGCTTTTAATGTTGACGACTGTTTGAATATTCTTTTATCTGGTTGGGGCGGTGTGACAAATTCTGGTTTTGTCCCTACCTCAGTTGATCAACTTCCGGTGAGCAGCGATGCCTTGCAAACAGCAACTAATGGCTCCGATTTTTACTTCATGGTTCTAGGTAAAAACTTTACTTCCTTCGATTACGGCTCTTACTTTGGTGGTGCTGTGAGCGCAGAACACGTGGATGGAGGAACCTCACGCTTCGACGATCGCGGACGCATTTACCAAGCTGTATGTGCAGGTTGTGGCGGTAATGACGACCTACCTACAACACCGGGTGCTTTTTCCGTGGATAACAATAGTAGTAATTGTAATCTTGGAGTCATCAAACTTGACTTTGAAACCGGTATCGAAGCCATTGCCGAAGTAGATTTTGATTACCTCATCGATACGAGCTGTTACGAGCTTACCTTAAGACTTTCTAATAACAGCGTGAACTCAAACGCCTACTTCTGGGATTTCGATCAAGGAGACACTTCCAACCAAAAAGAGCCTATTGTCACGTTTCCAAACTTAGGCACCTATGAAGTGATGTTGGTCGCGATTGATACCGTTTGCGACAGCTACGACACCACTTACATTACCATTGAACACGACACTGCTAATTTCCCTACTGCTGATTGGACTCCCAATTATGTAAGTTGTGATCTTTTCAGAGAAGTTGAGTTTGTCGAAAGCCTAGGTGATGCAGATTACTATGAATTCAACTTTGGTGATGGAAATAGCATAGTCACCACAAGTCAAAACGTGCAGCACACCTACCCTTCTACCGGAACATTCATTACTACTATTACTGCACGCGATTCCTTCTGCGATATCAGCTCCCAGACCGTGCACGTTATCGAATTTGATAATGATGCAAACGTCCCTACAGTCAGCGTATTTACGGACAGTTGTCGCTACGGAGGTGTCGATGTAGTCTATACAAACGTAGATAGTACGATGATCTTCGAATGGGATTTTAGCGGAAATGCAGATACGGGTATGATCCCAACGTTCAGGTATCCAGAATCGGGCTTGGAAAATGTCACCTTAACTATTACCGATACTATTTGTAATCGGGACTACGACTTTGACTTCTTAGCGGATATTGTTAGGATTGACGGTCGTGTTTTCATTCCTACGGCCTTCACGCCAAACGGAGACAATAACAACGAAGAGTTTAAAATTTTCGGCAACAGCTGTTTAGAAAACCCCACCTTCATCATTTACGATAGCTGGGGCAACGAAGTTTTTAGAAGTGAAGATCCATTTAAAGTCTTTTGGGACGGTACTTTTGAAGGTAAACAAGTACCCCAAGACGTATATACCTACAGGTTTACAGGAGGTGATGAAGTTCGTATGGGAACCATCACTATCATTCGTTAATTAAGCTTCCTGCTGTACTGCGTAGATTTCGCGCACCGCATTCAAAAATCCCTCAGCACATTCCTTGGTGTTGAATTTGCTAAACGATACGCGAACGGGCTGATAATCGGCAGTCCAAGGACCTAAAGCGCGAATGACATGGGATCCTTGATTAGAACCTGATGTACAAGCTGAGCCACCGCTAACATTAATCCCTTTCATGTCCAAGGTAAAGGTCAGCATATCATTAGCAGTCTTTGGGAATGCAATAGACAAAACTGTGTATAGACTCTTATCCAATTCTGCACTGCGGCCAAAAAACTTCACCCCTGGTACAATCGACTTGATCTCATCAATAATGTATTGCTTCAAGGATTCGACCTTTTTCTGGTCTTCGGCCATTTCAGAGGTAGCCACTTCAAACGCTTTACCCAATGCGCATATCCCTATGGTATTCTCCGTACCTGCACGCATGTTGCGCTCTTGTGCACCACCTTGGATCAGCGGTTTAATCTTGAGTCCTGAGCGCACGAATGCAAATCCCACCCCTTTTGGTCCGTGAATTTTATGAGCCGAGCACGTCAAGAAATCGTAAGGTGTCTCGCTCACACTGATGTGTAAATGACCCATTGCTTGAACGGTATCCGAATGGAACAGTGCATCGTATTTCTTAGAAAGTGCACCAATCTCATTTACAGGATATAGATTACCAATCTCGTTATTGGCAAACATGAGAGAAACCAAAGTCTTAGGACCTTCTTTTAAAAGCGCTTCAAGCTCTGTAAGATCAATATCGCCATGTTCGTTCACACTGAGATATGCGACATCCACTTCCCCTCGCTCAACCATGAACTCAACGGGATGTCCAACAGCATGATGCTCGATGGCTGTGGTAATAATGCGCTTCACACCGAGATCTCGAACACTGCAGAAAAGAGCCATATTGTCTGCCTCTGTACCACCTGATGTGAAGAAAATCTCACTAGGTTGAGCGCCAATTATTTTGGCTATTCTCTTACGTACAACCTCTACTTCTACCTTAGCTCCACGGCCACTTACGTGAGTTGACGATGGGTTACCAAAGTTTTCCATCATACGAATCATCTCCTCTTTAACACGTGGCTCAAGCGGAGTAGTTGCAGCATTGTCTAAGAAAATTACGCCCATGGTTCTCTGTAAGTTAGTGTTCTGCTCAAAGATAGGTCGAAACCCGAAATTTTGCGCTATTTAGCCAAGGCACCTAGCTCGTCGATAAATCTCTTACCAAGATCCAAGGCTTCATCCGTGCTCGGAGCCTCCGTGTAGATGCGAATTATTGGCTCTGTGTTGGATTTACGCATGTGTACCCAACGGTCCGACCATGTGATTTTCACACCATCTATGGTGCTTAGTTCTTCGTTTTGATAATTGGCTGCGATCGCCTGTAAAATTGCATCAACATCCAGATCTGGGGTCAATTCAATTTTCTGCTTACCCATATAATATTGCGGGTAGCCAGCTTTTAATTCGCTTAGTGTTTTGCCCGACTTCGCCAGATGAGTCAATGCCAAAGCAATCCCCACAAGTGCATCGCGTCCATAGTGCAGTTCAGGGAGGATAATTCCACCGTTGCCTTCACCGCCTAAAATGCTACGAGTAGCCTTCATTTCATTCACCACATTCACCTCTCCGACTGCTGAGGCAGAATAGGTCGATCCTTTACTTTCTGCTAAATCGCGCAGTGCTTTAGAAGAACTCAAATTGCTCACCACATTGCTCTTTGTATGGTCTAAGAGGTAATCAGCAACCAACACAAGGGTATATTCCTCGCCAAACATCTTGCCTTTTTCATCCACAAACGCAAGGCGGTCGACATCCGGATCAACCACAATACCCATGTCGTAATTGCCCGAAGCGCACTCTTGTATAATCTCTGTCAGATGTTTCTCAAGGGGCTCTGGATTGTGGGGGAATTGGCCCGTAGGCTCAGGATATAGGTTATTGTAAGTAACACCCATTTTGTCCAAGAGCATAGGAATGGCTACCGAACCAGAACTGTGCACAGCATCAATAACCACATTGAAATTTTTCGAAGCAACCAATGCTGCATCTACCGAATCTAAAGCGAGAATTTGATCGATATGCCATGATATCCCATCATGGTCCTCGGTTACTTTACCTAAATCATCAACCTCAGCAAAGGCAATTTCTCCACCTTCAGCCAAGGCCAAGATTTCGGCACCATCGTCGCCGCTTACAAATTCACCTTTTTCATTGAGGAGCTTTAGTGCATTCCATTGCTTCGGGTTGTGTGAAGCAGTGAGGATAATTCCTCCTTGCGCATGGTATCTCGGCACGAGCATCTCAACCGTAGGTGTAGTACTCAATCCCGTGTTGATCACATTAATGCCCAATCCTTGCAAGGTGCTAACCACTAGGTTTTCGATCATCTGACCTGATGGTCTTGCATCGCGACCTATGACTACCGTACAATCTCCGGGCTGTTTCTTCAGCCAGGCGCCATAGCCCGCCGCAAATTTCACCGCGTCCATTGGGGTTAGATTTTCACCTGCTCCACCTCCAATTGTTCCTCGAATTCCTGAAATGCTCTTGATTAAAGTCATGGTTATTTTGGTTTTGAGCGAAGATAGCAGGCCTTTTCGTGGACGACAACATAGTGGCACCGATTTTGACCTATGTTAATAACAGTGTTCATATGTGCGACGAATAAATTTTTGCTTCCGGGAATTGGACACAAAATGCCATTAACTTCACAATAATGAGATTTGAGGACCGCGAGGTACATAGCTTAGTTCAATCCTACGAGCGCGCGATGGAAAACGATCGCCAGCCCTACTATGATGTAGAGGATTTAGAAACTATCGTGAACTACTATTACGATACGGGTTCTTTTGAGCAAATGGCTCAAGCCATCAAATTCTCTATCCTTTTGCACCCGCACTCTTTGGTCTTCAAAATCAAAGAAATCCAACTGGACTTAGCCATTAAAGATTTCACTAAAGCACAAGCCAAACTTCAGCAGATGGAGGGATTAAGCGACCATCATGTGGAACTCTTGATTGCCCGTGCTACCCTATTCATGCACGAGGGTAAAACGGGGAAGGCGCTAGAGTTGTTAGATAGTGCGCTAAAACGTGCTGAGGATCAAGAGGAGATCTTACAACAAATTATCGATGCACATCTAGCACAAGGATCCTATGCATATGCAGCAGAGGCCATCTTGAAACTATGTGAATTGGACGAGGTTTTGGACGATGGCACCATTTATCAATTAGCGCTCTGTTTTGATTTTATGCATCAATATGACAGGGCTATTGAGGTATTCGACAAATTCATTGAGCGCGAACCATATAATGCGCTGCTTTGGTATCAGAAAGCAGCATTTTCTCTACGTCTCAATAAGGAAAATGAGGCCTTGGAATATTTCGATTGGGCCATTACTGCAGACGATAGTTTCCATGCAGCTCATTTTGAAATTGGGCGAATTCACGAGCGAAACGATCGACTAATCGAAGCAATGAATGCGTACCGTCAGAGCATTAGCGAAGAGGTTCCTTCTGGATACATCTACTTCCGCATTGGTATGATAGAGCAAGAGCTGGGCTCTCTCAACGCTGCGTTACGAGCTTTCAATGCAGCCGTCGAACAAGAGCCTGATCTGGAAGATGTCTATTTAGAAAGAGCGAATGTCCTTTGTGAGTTGGACCGTCACAAAGAGGCGATTACTGACTACAAGAAGGTCTGGATTACCGGAAATTATGGTGCTGAAGATGTCATTGATTACGTTGAAGCTTTGGTAGAACTAGATTTATTGGACGATGCCATTCAAATCCTCTATCAAGGTGTCGGCCAGTTTGACGATAACCCACAATTGCGTCTCATACTTGCCGGCTATCTCTTTGCCACCGCTTCTTACGAGGAGGCACGCGTCATTATGAACGAGTGCTTGGACTTAGAGCCTACTTCAATTGAACTATTCCACCAATACTTCCCAGCTTTTGGGAAAATACCTGAGATTACAGGTATTTTAGCCGAAATTCAATCGGCACACGATGCTTAAACACATTCAGTTATTTCTCAAAGGCATGGCCATGGGTGCAGCAGACGTTGTTCCTGGTGTCAGCGGTGGAACTATTGCTTTTATCACAGGTATCTACGAGGAGTTAATCGGATCTATTTCCTCCGTCAACAAAGACACTTTTAAACTACTTTTTCGTGGCCAATTCCGCGAGCTTTGGACTTCCATTAACGGGAATTTTTTAGCCGTTCTCTTTGCTGGAATATTTACGAGCATTTTAACACTGGCCTCTGTCCTCACTTTCACTTTAGAGCACTACCCCATTCTTACCTGGAGCTTTTTCTTTGGTTTAGTGGCTGCATCTGTGTGGATGATGGGCAGAACGGTTAAACAGTGGAATGTTAATGCCCTACTGGCATTTCTGATTGGCACTGTGGTTGCTTACGCCATTACCGAAATGGGTACGACTGCCGGGTCCGATGCACCATGGTACCTAGTCCTTAGTGGTGCTTTGGCGATCTGTGCCATGATTTTACCGGGCATTAGTGGCAGCTTTATTTTACTGCTTTTGGGTGCTTATTCCACCGTATTGGCGGCAGTGGCTAACCGAGAATTACTAACCATTGCCTACGTAGGCATTGGCGCCGTTGTGGGTTTGCTCCTCTTCAGCAAAGGCTTGAAGTTCATTTTTGAGCGTTATTACAACTTTACCATTGCCCTGCTCAGTGGATTCTTGCTGGGTTCTTTAAATAAATTGTGGCCTTGGAAAGAGGTGCTTGAGACTTTTACAAAACACGCGGGTACTGAGAAAGAAGAGATGGTTGCTCTGAGTGTTCAAAATCTTGCACCGGGTAGTGATTGGCCCACAGCACTAATTTTCGCACTTTTTGGTGCAGCTCTTGTTCTTGGATTAGAATTCGCTGGTAAAAAACTAAAATGATCAAACTCGGACTAATTGGTTCCCCCATTGCGCACAGCCTAAGCCCAAAGATTCATCACGGATTTATCGAAAGTGCAGGAATGATCGGGAGTTATGAGTTGTTCGAAATGGACCAATTACCTACTGAAGGTCTCAAGGCATTTATGATCAGCAAAGGGTTAACTGGGCTCAATATTACCATTCCCTTCAAAGAATCAGTATTGAATGAACTCGATGAAGTGGAATTCTCAGCCAAAGAACTAGGTGCCGTAAATACTGTTGTTCTTCAAAATCAAAGACTGTTAGGCTACAATACTGATGTTTATGGGATCACTACAAGCATCGAAGAATTAGATGTTACGCCGTGCAAAACATTAGTCTTCGGTAGCGGCGGGGCCTCCAAGGCAGTAGTTAAAGTGCTCGAAGACAGAGGATTTAGACCTATAGTTTTGAGCAGAAATTCTACCTCTACTAATTATGATAATTTATCAAGTCAAGAAGCAGCAGAATGTCGGTTTTGGGTGAACTGTACCCCTGTTGGAACTGAAGGTTTGACACCTAATCTTTTACCCCTTCCTTTTGCTGTTTTAAACGAGGAATTCGCCATATTTGACCTAGTATATAAACCCAACCCTACTCCATTAATGACAGAAGCTCTAAAGCGAGGTGCGAAGGTCATAGGCGGAGAAAAAATGTTAACTGAGCAAGCGAGAAAATCATGGCAATTGTTCCATGACGCTTACTACAAAAATTTGTAGATGATGAACCAAGAAGAATTGAAACCAGAAGAAGTACAACAGGGAACTCCTGCACAAATTGAATCGGTCACCGAGGAAACAACAGAAACTGTTATGCAGAACCAGGAAGATCAAGTTCGTACTGTTGAAGCGGAGGAGGATCATGAGGAACCAAAAGAGCAAAAGCTCAATATTCCAGATTTCGATGCCCTCGATTTGGATCAATCTTTATCGGTTATTAAAGACCACATAGGCCAATTCCCGGCACACCGAATTAAAGGCATTGTAGAGAGCGGACGTTCGCGAATGTTACGTGAGCTCAATGCACAGCAAGCCGAAGCCAAGGAAAAGTACCTTGCAGAAGGCGGCAACATCATCGACTTCAGATACGATCAGCCAATTCGCAAGGAATTAGGCGCAGTTTATGGCGGCTATCGTGATGCTTTAAGAAAGCACTACAGTGACCTTGAAGCACAATTGTCAAGCAACTTGAGCACCAAGCTTGAGATTATTGAAAAAATTAAGGCACTTCCTACCTCGGAGGGAAGCGCCAAAGAGAAATATGATGCCTTTAAAGCTTTACGCGAGCAGTGGAACAACACTGGTCTTGTACCGAAGGCAGAAGCACGCAACGTTTGGGCGAACTTTAACCACCATGTAGACAACTTCTTCAACTTCTTGCGATTGGCTTATGATTTAATCGACAAGGAGTATCAAAACAACTTGACGGAAAAAATCGCCATGATTGAAGAGCTCGAGGCTATGATAGAAGGCGGTGCTTCAGCCGAGCTGTTCAGGACACTTCAAAAAGCGCACAGTCGCTGGAAGAAAATTGGCCCTGTCCCTAGAGAACAGAAGGACATTATTTGGGACCGATTCAAAGCAGTCACTGCCAAGGTGCATGAGCAACGTGAGCAATACAATGAGGTCTTGAAGGCCCAGAATGATGCTAAAATTGCTGCTAAGCGCGCCGTTGTTGAGGGCATTGAGTCATTGACTAAAGAGCTGCCAGCCAAGCACAGCGGATGGCAAAAAGCAAGTAAAGAGCTCAACCAATTCCGTGAACAATTCAAGAAAATTGGCTTTGTTAAGAGCGAAGAAAATGATGCCGTTTGGGAAGACTACAAAGTAGCTCAACGTGAATTCAATCGTTTGAAAAACGCCTTCTACAAAGAGGAGAAAAAAGCGCATCGCGAGAATATAGAAAAGAAGCGTGCGTTGATCGAATTGGCCAATAGCTGGAAGGACAGCGACGACTTTGGCGCCGCTGCAAGTGCTCTAAAGAAGGCTCAAGCCGACTGGAAGCGAACAGGATACGTGCCAAAAAAAGAAGGCGACAAGCTCTGGGAAGAGTTCCGTGGTGCCTGTAATCACTTCTTCGACAGAATGAATGGTGAACGCAAGGCACGCGAAAAGAAAGTAAGCGCAGCCAATAAAGCGAAGGAAGCAAAACTCGCTGAAATCAAGGATGCCAGTGTAGCTTCGATAGAGGATGCCGTTTCTCTAAGCGAAGAATGGGGTGCAATGGGAGCTCCAAACCGCAAATTGGATGCTCAGTTTGATGCTCTATTAGAAGATAAACTAAGTGGTCTTGGACTAGAGAAATCTGTTTTAGAGCGTACGCTGTTCGAGGCAAAAGTTAAGGCACTTGTCGAAGCTGATGATCAACAGGGACTCTTAGCTCAGCGTTCGTGGATACGAGAGGAGACTGATAAGGCAAAGAAGGAATTACACCAGCTTGAGAACAACATTGCCTTCTTTGGCAACGCTAAGGGCAACCCACTACTTGAGGCAGCTCAACAGAATATTGAAAATCAAAAAGCCAGAGTTGAAGAATTGACAGCATTGCGTAAGCTATTCAATTCTTTATTGAAATAATCCTATATGGACTTTAAGCTCAAAGCTCCATTCGAACCCATGGGTGACCAACCCACGGCCATTAATGATTTGGTGGAGGGCTTAAACAGTGGTGAACGCGACCAAGTATTGCTTGGGGTTACAGGATCAGGAAAGACCTTTACGGTTGCCAATGTCATTGAACGCACGCAACGTCCTAGTTTGATATTGTGTCACAACAAGACGCTTGCTGCTCAGCTCTATGGTGAGATGAAAGAATTCTTTCCAGAGAATGCCGTAGAGTACTTCGTCAGCTATTATGATTACTATCAACCAGAGGCCTATGTTCCTTCTTCAGGCCTTTACATTGAAAAGGATCTGAGCATTAATGACGAGATCGAAAAGCTCCGCTTGAGCACTACCTCCTCCCTACTCTCTGGTCGTCGCGATGTTATCGTTGTTGCATCCGTATCTTGTTTGTACGGGATGGGAAACCCCGAAGCCTTCAACGCAAGTGTAGTAAATCTGAAAGTCGGCGAAATGATCAGCCGTCAGGCCTTGCTTCACAAGTTCGTCAATGCACTTTACGCCAGAACTACAGCTGAATTTAAACGGGGTTCCTTCCGAGTAAAAGGAGATACTGTGGACATTTTTCCAGCGTACGCAGAATCCTACTTCCGCATCAGTTTTTGGGGAGACGAGGTTGAATCTATTGAACACATGGATCCCATAAGTGGGTCGCGAATAGAGCACATGAACGAGATGCGTTTGTTCCCGGCAAACTTGTTCGTTACAGAGAAAGATCAACTTCAGAACGCCATCCATCAGATTCAAGACGATTTGATGTCTCAGGTAGACCATTTCAGGAACGTAGCACGTCCATTGGAGGCTAAGCGACTGGAAGAACGCACCAATTTTGACCTTGAAATGATTCGCGAGCTTGGCTATTGTTCCGGCATTGAGAATTACAGTCGTTACCTAGACGGCCGTCAACCTGGCGTTCGTCCTTTCTGCCTTTTAGATTATTTCCCAGACGACTTCTTGTTGGTCATTGATGAGAGCCACGTAACCATTCCTCAAGTTAGAGCTATGTACGGTGGCGATAGATCTAGGAAAGAGAATCTAGTAGAATACGGATTCCGTCTGCCAGCAGCCTTGGATAATCGTCCTTTGAAGTTTGAAGAATTTGAAAACATCCGAGGCCAAGCGCTCTTTGTTAGTGCAACACCTGCTGAGTATGAGTTAGAATTAAGTCAAGGCGTTTTTGCCGAACAGGTCATTCGTCCCACAGGTCTTTTGGACCCAATCATTAGCGTTAGACCTAGCGAGAATCAGGTGGACGATTTGATGGAGGAAATTCACAAGCGTGTAGAACTTGACGAGCGTGTTCTGGTCACAACATTGACCAAAAGAATGGCGGAAGAGCTTACCAAATACTTCACTCGCTACGATATACGTTGCCGTTACATCCACAGTGATGTAGATACATTGGAACGTGTAGAAATCATGCGTGATCTACGACTAGGAGTGTTTGACGTACTCATTGGTGTAAACCTTCTTCGTGAAGGATTAGATTTCCCTGAGGTAAGTCTTGTGGCTATAATGGATGCTGATAAGGAAGGCTTCCTTCGTAGTGAAAGAAGCTTAGTCCAAACCATAGGACGTGCAGCTCGTAATGTCAATGGACTAGCCATCCTCTACGCCGATAAAATTACTGATAGTATGCAACGCACCATTGATGAAACGGAGCGTCGCAGAAAGAAACAAGATGAATTTAACAAGGCCAATGGCCTTGAACCTAAAGCTCTTAAGCGCAGTCGCGAGGAGATCTTGAGTAAATCCAGCGCAGTTGGTCGCAATGTAGAATACGAGGTTAGTAAGGTGAATCTCAAAGCCGCCGAGCAAGCGATGAACTACACTACACCTGAAGATCTTGAATCCAGTATTAGAAAGGTGCGCAAGGATATGGAAGAAGCTTCGAAGACGCTCGACTTTATTGAAGCTGCAAGATTGCGTGATCTATTAATTGAGCTTGAAGGTAAAAGGGAGAAGCGTTAGAGATAGTGTGCCACCCCTACTGCGAAAGTCCAAACACGGTGGCCATCAATACGCTGGTCCAAATACAATGTTGGTGTCCATTCCCACCGGTCGTTCAACGGCACCTCCGCTTCTAAACCAAATCGAATCAAAGTCTTAATTTCCGAATTCTCTTTGGTAAGGCCAGGACCAATGCCGACGATGAGATTATGATTCAACCTATAGAAAATATCTAGGGTAGAAATCATCGGAGTCTCTATTTCTAGCTCAGTTCCATTATCTGTGACAATGACATAATTCTCGAGCTCGACATCACTGTGCCAACCAATGGACCAAGAATCGCTCAAATGATAATCCAGGTCTATTCCCCAGGTAGGCACAAAGTAGATACCATCTCCTCCTACCTCCGGCACCATACCATGTCCCAAAAGGACCGCAGCCCGAAGTGGGTGTCTTTGATGATGGGGATCTGAGAACTTATCGTCTATCTTATGCTGTGCCTTCAATTGAACTGTAAGGATTACAACAAGGGTGAAAACCACTTTTAACTTCACGTCAACAATATTTTCATCTAAGGTGAGGTATCTTTAGGGTATACTTCATAACCAAAGTCACGCCGATGTTTTTTGTCATATTAGGAATGGGCCTACTCTTCTTCGGATTAGGGTTCATGATTACTGAAAACAATGCCAGCTCTTTGCTCAGTGGATACAACACCATGAGCAAGGAAGAGCAGGAACAATTTCCTTTAACCGAATATCTAGAGCGATTTAAAAGTTTTCATGTCCGATTCGGCGTTCTATTCACTGTCCTTGGCGTTTTATTCTATGTAACCAATGCAGCGCTCTTGGGATGGCACATGGGCATTACTCCTATCCTTGCCTACATCTATTTTTTCTATCAGACCAAGGATTTGAGCTCGAAGTTAGAGTCCCAGAAAAATTCATTTAAAGTGGGCATCGCAGTACTCATAGGAACACTGGTTTTCGTCATCGGCATGTTTTATTGGTCGGACCGTCCCTCAGATGTTGTGTTGGACGGTGACATTTTAAGAATTTCTGGACCGTACGGGATAGATTTACCGCTCGACAAAATTGACTCTTTAGGCATCTCAGTATCCCTACCTGAGATTTCGACAAGAAGACATGGGATTTCTACTGGAACTATCGCTAAGGGCAAGTACCGCGGACCTGAAGGTGATTACTTGCTATTGATCGATAAACCTTACGAAAAGGTACTGTGGATTGGTAGAAAGAGCGCAGATCCGGTGTTGATTTCACTCAATGAATTGGACGAAGAAAAACTACTACTTGAACTCAAGGAATCCCTAGAGCTTGATGCCCCGTGAGTTTCCTTTGATATACACTTCAATGTAGTTTCGTAAAAAACCCATTCCGTAGCCTGCATTCATGGTAATCGTCGTACGAATGGCCAAGGTGGCCACCTTTACATTTTCAGTTCTTGAAGCCTCTACAAACACCGCGGATAAGTAGCCTACAAAAGCCAAGAAAGGCACAGCCAACAAGGAGTTACCCTGTAATAGACTCAGAACAAATAGTAGAAAACTGGCATAGCGGTAAAGGGTAAAAACCGTTGGAAACAAGTGCGTGATTTTCAAATTCCCAGGATGCGCTTTTGCCAATAATGGTCGTGCTGCACCGAAACGAAATACTTGACGACGGAACTGTTTCAGTGTCGCACGACGCTTGTGATATACATGCGCCTCTGGAATGAAACGGCTAATGGCACCTGCCTTCTGCAAACGAAGACTTAGTTCTACATCCTCACCACAGACAAACTCCTCGTCGTAACCGCCAACTTCTTTAAAAAGTGCAGCCGACATGCCCATGTTAAATCCTCTCGGTTGGTACGAAGTTACTGAAGCTTTACCCCCTCTAATCCCACCGGTAGTAAGGAAAGAGGTCATTGAAAAGTTAATGGCCTTTTGAAGGTCGGTGAAATCGGCTGAAGCCGCATCTGGACCACCAAAGAGCGTAGTATCAGGGTATTCGGAAAGGAAGGCGTCGATACCTTTGAGGTATGCGCTTGGAATAATACAATCCGAATCCAGGAAGATGAAATATTCAGCATCAGCGAGCTCAGCAGCGCGATTGCGTGCATCACTTACAGGAAGAAACTCTTCGTAATAGATTTGAAGCGGCAGCGTATCAAAATACTCCTGAAGTACCGGGCGCAGTTCATCCCCTGGAGTACCGTCGCCAAGGATGACTTGGTATTGATCTTTGGGGTAATCGAGCTGCTCTAGGCTTGCTAGAAATTCAGTAACCTCATCCGGACGTTTAAACGTTGGCGAGATTAAAGCGTACTTCACTTTTGCCATTAGAGGCCAATTTTTTTATCGACGGTATAATCGTGCTTTTTCGTGCTTTCGCGCAGCAAAAGTTCTGCGATGAAACCCACGCCAAACAATTGGACCCCAATGACATTCAAGGCGAGCAAAATGAAAAACAACGGATTCTCGGTGATCAGACGTGCCTCTACCCCTGCGCCCAAGGCCCAAAGTTTATAAATCCCTAAGTAAGCCAACAGTAGCGCTGAAAGCGCGAACATTAGCGTACCTGCAGCGCCAAAGAAGTGCATAGGACGCCTCCCGAATTTACCAATGACCGCCAGCGTTCCTAGGTCTAAAAAACCATTAATAAAGCGGTCAAGACCGAACTTTGTAGTACCGTACTTTCTTGCTTGATGCTGCACCACTTTCTCACCAATCTTATCGAAGCCCTTGTTCTTGGCTAAGAATGGAATGTATCGGTGCATCTCGCCGTATACATCAATATTGTGTACCACTTCCAGCTTGTAGGCTTTTAGTCCACAATTGAAATCGTTCAATTTGATCTTGGAAATTCTTCTCGTGGCGGCGTTGAAGAGTTTCGTCGGAATGGTCTTACTGAGCGGATCGAAGCGCTTCTGCTTCCAACCACTAACAAGGTCGTATCCATCTTCAATGATCATGCGTCTTAGCTCCGGAATTTCTTCAGGGCTGTCCTGTAAATCTGCATCCATAGTGATCACTACATCTCCAGAAGCGGCCTTGAAGCCTTGATTCAGTCCGGCACTCTTACCCTGATTTTTACGAAAGGAAATGGCCTTGACGTTTTCGTTATTGCGACGTAACTCCTCTATTACAGCCCAACTATTATCCGTTGATCCGTCGTTGACGAAAATGATTTCATAGGTATATCCTTCCCGTTCCATCACCTTGGCAATCCAATCGGTCAATTCAGGAAGACTTTCATCTTCATTGAATAAAGGAATTACAATACTTAAATCCAATTTACTCATGCTCCTTGTTCTCCTGATTAAAACTCAGGATTGTTCTTTTTCATTGCTGCACCTACGATCAAAGCGATAATCGCATTGAACATTACTGAGAACGCCGCACTTTTGAATTGTCCCGCTATACCAAATGGATTGCTACCTTCAATTCTACTAATGATTTGGTCGATTTGTTCATCACTCATACCTGAAGATTCAAATCTTTCTAAGGTAACTTCAACAATCATATCCATTGCATCTACTGCAAACTGTGGATCAATAATCGAGAAAAGTAGAACTGTAAAGACCGTTCCAATAAGTGTAGCAACTATTGCGGTCAATATGTATGCAGAAAATACTTCTTTGAAACTGGCATACCCGTCATTGCTTTGTTTAAATTTTCCAACGGCAAAAACTCCAAAACCGATTCCAAAGAAAAATAAGATTATTCCAGGCCAAGTCTGAGTAAACACTGAAATATCGATTAGATAGGCATAGAGTAAGTAGGCTATGTTGATTAAAGCTAAGTAAGTTCCGTACTTAATTGAAATCTGTTTCATTGCATCATTCATGGGTAGCGATTTTTCAGTGTTTGGACAAAGATAACCGAACAGGTGAATTATTTTGATCAAATCGTTGCTTTCTCCATACTTACCTTCTTAACTTTGCATCGGGCAAGTCTTACACAACCAGCTCCTAATGAATCCCCCAGGGCGGGAACGCAGCAAGGGTAATTGGTCGTAGCGGTGTGATGTAAGTAGCTTGCCCTTTTTTACTGTCTATCAATAAGTGTAAAAGCTTAAAAAGACTTGGCTTTTGTAATTTAACAGGGATTTAAAAGCTAAATTTTATACTTATATTTAACACGCCATAAGTCGTTAAATATATTTATGAAAAGGAGGTTTTCACAGCTTATAACTTTTATAAATTCCAGGTGGAGTAATATTGCTCTACTCAGCTTTGCACTGGTTGTTTCCTACTTTTCTTTCCGAGGGATCACAAGTACATTTCGCGGAAGTACCTACCAAGATATTTTCCAGCTTCAGGAACTGTTCCAAGAATATACTGCTTCCATCGAAGATTATTCTAGGCAAGTAGTTAATTCTGAAAACGCGGAGAGGATTATGCCTCGTTTACTCCAGAGAGACAACATTTTTCAAATTCGATTGATTGATAGTGCGGGTATAGAACAATCCAAATTTGATGAATATGGTTTCAACAATAAAAATGATGTTACCACACGTCCTTATTGGGAGAATGTTTCCAACCTAGATACAGACCGTTGGTTTGTTACGCAGGCAGAACCGAACTATGAAAATGACCCAGAAACTGGAGAGCAAATTATTACAAATAAAACGATCAGATATTTCTACCACTTTCCAAAAAGCATTCAAACCAATGACTCTCAATACACACATTATTTTGCAGTAAACCTTGATTACACCAAGCTCGAGGAAGAGTTAGATTCCATTTTCACTAACCAAAAACTCTTTCTTTTAGGGTCTGAAGACCTTCAATCTCCGAAGGAATATTTAAGCGGAACTAGCTGGATCACGGAAATACCACTAAAAATAACTTTTGACAATAACCGCTGGACTATATTAGGCACAAGATTTACCTACGATCTCAGCTGGTTCTATTTCTTGTCGGTTTGCTTGGTTATTGCTCTTTATTTACTGAAAGAAAGCTTTGTTCAATGGCAGGCAAAACGTCTATTAACCGAGAGAATGGAAGGTCAAGATAAATTTGTCCAATCTTGGGTCAATATGGCTTCTCATCACTTCAGACATCCATTGGCAAACATTAGTGCTCGATTAGACATTCTCAAATACAAGAAAGAAGCTCCAACGAAGAAAGAGATAGAGAACATTCAAAGCAGCTTTAACGACTTTTTAGAGGTTTTTGAATATCTCAAAAAGCTCCAGATTCTAAATGATCTTGATAATCGCGAATTCAAATGGCATTCCTTGAAAGCTATCAATGAATTAATCTTAAATAGAAAAGCAACTAGTTTTGAAACAATAGGTATTCCTATCGAATTCGAAGACATCGAAGTTTATGTTGATCCGTTGCCGTTTGAGTGGGCCATCAGTGAAATCATAGATAACTCTATTACACACAGTAAGGGCAATAAGGTCGCCTTATCATTGAATCATACAGATAAATATCTGTTTATCCGCATTGAAGATGATGGTGAGGGAATACCTTCTAAAGTGCTTGAGACTATTAACCAGCGTTCTTTGAAACAAGATAAAGGCTTTGAAACGGGCTCTTTTGGCCTAGGTCTACTTCAATTCAACAAAATCATGGACCAGCATAGTTTTAAAGTTCGTGCAGAAAATCTCGGAATTGGTGGAAGTCGGATTGAAATAGGAATTCCAAACACCAGCATTTTACGTAAGTAATTTACAGTCAATTACATTTTCATCATAAATGCTGTTATTAATAATGAAGCGATTATTTTTGCATCTCATAAACAGCATATCTACACATGAAATTTTTCATTGACACAGCAAATCTTGCACAAATCAAAGAAGCCCAAGACTTAGGTGTTCTTGACGGAGTAACAACCAACCCATCTCTAATGGCCAAAGAAGGCATCAGCGGAGAAGAAAATGTGCTTAACCACTATAAAGCCATTTGTGAAATCGTTGACGGGGATGTTAGCGCAGAAGTAATCTCAACTGACTTTGAAGGAATGGTTCGTGAAGGTGAAGCGCTTGCTGCACTTGATGAAAAAATCGTAGTAAAAATCCCAATGGTAAAAGACGGCGTTAAGGCGTTGAAATACTTCTCAGATAAAGGGATTAAAACCAACTGTACTTTGATTTTCTCTGCTGGCCAAGCGCTATTAGCTGCCAAAGCTGGTGCGACTTATGTGAGCCCATTCATCGGTCGTTTGGATGATATTTCAACAGACGGTTTAGGTCTTATAGAGAGTATCCGTGTGATTTTTGACAACTACGGATTTGATACGGAAATTCTAGCTGCTTCTGTTCGTCACCCAATGCACATTATCGAATGTGCACAGATTGGCGCGGATGTTATGACAGGTCCTTTGAGTGCTATTGAAGCACTATTGAAGCACCCATTGACTGATATTGGTCTAGCGAAATTCTTGGCTGATCACGCGAAAGCAAATAGCTAATTCGAAAGAAAAGAATACTCAAAAGCCCCGCATTAGCGGGGCTTTTTTTATTTTAGAATAAAGCTCCAAATCATGATTTACACCTTATACCCAGATAGCATCAATCAACAGATTATCAAAGAATGTGCGCAAAAGCTCATCGCGGGAGAGGTAGCTATCATTCCTACCGACAGTGTTTATGCGGTAGTAGGGGATTTCATGAATCCAAAGTCATTGAAAAAGCTTGCAGAGATTAAGAAGGAATCCATCAAAGAGGCAGAATTTTCATTCCTTTTCACCAATCTGAGCCAAGTTTCTGAGTACACCCAAAGTGTAGGTGGATCTACTTTTAAATTTATGAAGCAATGTTTCCCAGGGCCGTACACCTTGGTTTTAGAGTCGAATATTACACTTGCACGCAAGCTTGGTCAGAAGAGAAAAACTATTGGAGTACGATTACCCGATAATGAGATAGTACGCGCCTTGGCAGAAGAGATTGGTCGTCCTTTGGCTTCAGCCTCATTGCATCATGATGATGAGTTATTGCAATATCCTACCGACCCTGATGAAATTGTGGCAAATTATGCACACAAGGTAGATTTCGTTATTAACGGAGGTTGGGGCGACAATATACCCTCAACAGTCATCGATTTGACCACTCCTACTCCTACCCTTATCCGAGCGGGGAAAGGAGATGTGGAAATTCTTGAATAAGCCTACGCAACTCTTTTCTATCGAGCTTACCACTGGATAGAACGGGCAATTTCTCTACTGAAAAACACCATTTAGGACGTTGTGTACGCGGTAGTGAAGAAACTGCATTGGAGAGCTCCAACTCTTTAAATTGCCCCGTATAAACCAGCACCAACTGCTCGCCTAGTTGCTCATTTTCTCTTGAAGAAATGTAGATATCTTTTAACCCCAGATTGTGGAGGTCACTCTCAATCTTGCTAGGGTGCATTTTGATTCCGCCTGAATTAATTACATAATCTAATCTCCCCAATAGCTTAAAGGAAGTAGCGCTTGTTAATTCAGCAGCATCATTGGTTTTTAACTGATTTATTCCGAGGTGTGATGCAGTAATTAATAAAGCCTCATTAGCTAAGGCGAAATACACGCCTTCCACCGATTTAAATTCTTCTTCGCCGTAAGACCTCAGAGCAACATGTGAGGCTGTCTCCGTCATCCCATAACCTTCGTAAACTTTCAGGCCACCAATGTCAAGATGTTTTTGAGAGGGCGCTCCCCCAAGAAGAATTTGTCCGGAAAAATCATTGAGGACGTTATTATCTAGCATAGACAAGAACTGAGCCGGTGTACAAGGCAAGAAATCCACGGATGGTACTTCCTTGATTGAAAGCTTTGGTTCTACTAAATGTAAGGTCAAGCCTCCCACCAAAGCTCGAATGAGCATCATTGCTCCTCCTGTATACTGAGCGGGAAGCATTAAGAGGGCCGAACTACCTATATTTAAATCGAAAAAATCTAGTGTTCTTCGCGCCGAGGCTATCAAACACTTCTTATTGTGAAAAATTGTTTTCGGAGCACCTGTACTCCCGCTGGTGTGGAAGGCCATCTCATCACTATCTGAAGCAAATTCAACTAATTGATTTTGAACTATTTCAACCCAATTAGGAACCTTCTTCAATGAAATAAATTCTTCTACAGAATATTCCTTGAGTTGGAATACAATTCTAGTGTGCTCGAATGTGGTCAATTAGGTACAGTTTTTGTTTCTTGTGGGCCGATGCTCAAAATTAGAACAATCTTTCTATTCCTTTTGATTTCAAGTGCAATGACTTTGTCCGCACATGTAGTCTCACATGGACCTCATTGGATTACCGTAGTAAGTAAAAACAGTGACCGACCTATTGAGGGAGTGAGTATTACTGTGAATGATAAATATATAGCCACCACTGGTCCTTTGGGACGTGTTATGGTGGGAGCTTTATCAGATGAAGATGTGGTTTCTTTCTACCATACTTCCTACGCACCAAGACATTATAACTTCAAGCAATTAGCTCGTGCACATTTTAAAGTAGGACTTTATGAGAGTGTGCTGAACATACAGGAAGTCGTCATCAAAGCGAATCGCATGGAGGCAGACTTCAAACAGAATCCGCAAGAGGTTAGGACAATTAGTGCCAAACGAATGAAGAGTCAATTCATAGGAAACAGTGCCGATGCGCTAAGTTTGGATCCAAATGTGTTCATTCAAAAAAGTCAAAGCGGTGGTGGCTCTCCCATGATAAGGGGAATGAGTACCTCGCGTGTTCTTATTTTGATTGACGGAATGCGATTGAACAACGCAATCTTCCGTGCTGGAAATGTACACAATGTTATAAGCCTTGATCCTTTGAGCATTGCGGACATGGAAATCAGCCTTGGTCCTGGCTCCGTATTACACGGATCGGATGCCTTAGGCGGCACCATGCACATCAACACTTTTGACGCGCATTACGGTGATAGTACAGAGGTCTTGCAAAGTTTGGTCTATGATTTCAGTACCAACAACGCACAATTGACAAGAAGACCCAACTTCCGAATCAACTATGGTGGATTGAATTGGGCAGGGATGACAAATATCACCTATAGCCAATACAGCGATGTACGAATGGGAAGAAACATTTTCCCTTGGACTCCGGAAGATGCATTACGCAATTACCCTGCAATGTGCGAGCCAATCACGTTTGCCACTTTAGATACCATGCGCAAGCCTATGAATACGCTTGTTCAACCAAAAACGGCTTACGATCAGCGCAACCTCACTCAGAAACTCAAGTTTCGTATTACTCCGACAGGTGAGCTCAAATTAGGATTCTACCTAAGCATGCTATCGGATGTGAACCGATACGACAGATTCATTGAGACAAGAAACGGTGCACCACGTTACGCATACTGGAACTATGGTCCGCAGATGTGGTCCATGGCAACAATTGCCTATGAAGACCGCAAAAGCACTGCATTTTATGATAGAATAAAGTGGGCCGGTGCGCTGCAGGGTTATCAAGAAAGTAGAGATGTAAGACGCTATAGAAATCCCGTTGGTCGTCTGCAGACTGAGCGTGTTCGTATGGCGCAAGGTAATGTTGATGCCACTAAGAAGATTAATCAAAAACTGAACCTCAGCTATGGAGCTGATTGGAATTTGAACTTGATCTCAAGTAATGCCATTCATTATGATGCTCTAGACCGTGATAGTACATGGAATGCACAATCGAGGTATGCAGATGGATCAAGATGGTCGAGTTCCGCAGCTTTTGTAAGTGCTCTGTACAACATCAACCCTAACCTATCACTTTCGGCAGGATCTCGTTTGAACCACATTCATATGTTCACCCCGATACGCTTCGACGGATACGAGAACGATGCAACTTGGAACTTCTTAGCTCCGAGTGGCTCTGTTGGCGCGAGCTATTCTAAAAAGAGTTTCAAGTATTTCTTTAATCTGAGTACCGGTTTCCGTGCGCCAAATGTGGATGATGCTTCTAAAGTTTTTGATTCGCAGCCTGGTGCCTTAATCGTTCCCAATACAGACTTAAAAGAAGAACGTCTGTATAGCGCCGAAATAGGTATGAAGCACCTTATCGGCGATAACGTAGTCCTAGATGCTAGCTTTTATTACAGTTACTTGGATGATGCCATGATTCGCGCACCATACAGCTTCAATGGTCAAGACAGTATTATGTATGACGATGAGCTGTCTGAAGTATTGGCCATTCAAAATTTAGATTACGCCACCATTTGGGGTTACCAATTTGGCGTTCGCTCAGAATTGAGTAAGTCTTTGTTCTGGACCGTTCACTGGTCACACCCTTTTGGAACTGACAGTGAAGGTCAACCTTTGAGACATGCCAGTCCCTTCAATGCCACATCGCAACTCGTATACCGCAAGAAAAAGTGGACCGCTACTCTAACCGGGAGATACAATGGGGAAATGAGTCATGAAGACTTAAGCTTCAGTGAACGTAGTAAGACGCACATCTATGCCATTGATGAGAATGGTCTGCCTTATTCTCCAAGATGGTACACTTTGAGTCTAATGACCAACTACGAATTCAACAAGAATATTTTGCTTAGAGCGGGAATAGAGAACATTATGGATGCACAGTACCGGCCGTATTCTTCGGGAATTGTAGCTCCGGGTAGAGCCCTTTTTATCGGTCTTAGAGGATCGATTTAAGGGAAGATAAATCCCAATCGGTAAGAATATCCTTCTTCACCTTTAGTAGTCCCCCTTCCACATTGTAAGGCCCTTCGATATTATTCGTGAACAAACTACCCGTACCTAATCCTTGCGGAATTGAATTTGATTTAGTGAATGTCCATTGAGCAATTGCATTTAGCCCAACGTTACTTTCTAGCGCAGAGGTTGCCCACCATTGAATATCGCGCTCTGCAGCAAGCTCAATCCATTCATCAGCACCTTTCCAGCCACCAATGAATGAAGGCTTCAGTATGATATATTGTGGTCTAATGGTCTCTAATAATTCTTTCTTCTGTTTATGCTCTATCATTCCAATGAGACTCTCATCGAGCGCCACAGAGATATGCATCTGCTCTACCGCCTTGGCCAGTTCCTCGTTTCTTCCTGCCTTTATGGGCTGCTCCATTGAATGGACAGAAATATCACGTAAATACTTGCTGATTTCGACGGCTTCTTCCAGTTCAAAGGCACCGTTTGCGTCTACACGAAGCTCTAATTGATCTTCAGAAAACTCCTTTCTTAATGCGCTTAAAATGGACTTTTCTTCTTCCCAGCCTATAGCACCTACTTTCATTTTTAAGGTGGTGAAACCTTCATCCAAACGTTTAGCTACTTGATCGCGCATAAAAGCGAGGTCTCCCATCCAGATCAGCCCATTGATTGGCTGATGCGATTGGCGCTGGGTAAAAGCAGAAGGAAAATGCTCGAAACCATTCTCTAAATGACTGAACGCTTGCTCTAAGGCAAACTGAATACTTGGGAACTGTTGATTCGCTTGATACAATTCATCTAAGCCAAGATGAATATTCTCACACGTCCATGCTATCTGTGTTTCCAATTCTGGAACATCATCAAACGAGAGTCCGCGGAGCACACCTACCTCGCCTAAACCCACTTTTTCCATGTCATGGATGGCAATGAAGAAGCTCTCTTTAGTCGTTAAAACACCTCTAGAGGTACCACCAGGAATCTTGAAATTTAGGACGTAATTAGTGTATTTAGCTTTCATTAGAGAAACAACGAGATTGATGTAAGTACACAATACAACAAGGTCATTAGCGCTAAAGGTTTAAGCAAGGCGTCATATTCTTCTGGAGTGCTTGCCTGACTGAACTTTTTGAATTGGCCCCGCAAGGCAAATTGAAAAACGAGGTGTCCTATGATTGGGTAATATTCCTTAGAAAGTACACTGGCCAGTATTGAGAAAATGAGACTAACGAGGATCGAAACGATGAGTAAGGTTTTGAAATACCCCCTACCCCATTTTTCACCAAATCGAACGACTAGAGTTCTTTTGCCGTGTTGAGCATCTCCATCTCTATCTCTGAGATTATTCAAAGTTAGAACGGAGGCACTCATCGCACCCGCTACAAGAGAAGGAAGGGCATCCAAAGCATTTAACGAACCAGTTTGAAGCGCTGAAGAACCCATAACACCTACAAAGCCAAAGAAAATAAAGACAAATAAATCGCCGCCGCCCCAATAGGCATAGGGATTACCGCCAAGCGTGTATGAACGAGCGGCCCAAATAGCTGCAAGGTTCAAAACTGAAAAAATGTAGAAGTATAGTGTTCCGAAAAAAGCAAAGTATACGAGTGTGCCACCTGATATTAAAGCGAGTATAGTAAACGCGTTCGTGGCCGCTCGCATTTGAGAAATCGAGATCAATCCAGAAGCTACAGCGCGTTGTTCGCCTTTTTTATTCTCGTCGGTCCCTTTGATGCCGTCTCCAAGATCATTGGCATAGTTGGACAGGACCTGGTACGCAAAACTCGTAAGTAAGGCTAGGACAAAAAGAGAGGCAGAGAATTGACCCTGGTGAAAGTAGCCTAATCCACTACCTAGAATGATAACTGCAAAAGCTAGAGGTAGCGTTCTTAACCTCGCTGCTTTTACCCAATGCTTAAATGCAACTGTTTCTTTAGTCATTTATAATGGTCACCCGGATCTCCACCTCGGTACCATTATTATCTGGGGTTAAATCTTCTTTTTCGATGGACACCTTGTTTCCAAAATGTTTCGCCGACCCTTTGATCATTCCGATACCGAAGTCTGACATTGCTCGCTCACTTTCGTAGATCATTTTCAGATTATTGTCGTCAATTCTCTTGTAAGTAAAGGATGGCAATGAAGCGTCCGGGAATTGTTGGTTCACATGTACATGTACGTGATCCTCAAGCGATTCCAAGAAACCGAACAAATCGACTCCTTCACCTAAGTACTTCGCGTACGATACCGCTAAGATATCGAACAAGTAATAACCGTAGTCTTCTAAAATTTTCGGCACTGAATCTCCTGTATGAGCGTGGGTTTGAGCCACTACCCCATAAAGAGATTTGAATGGATAAGTGCCCATGACTTCGTAAGAATCTCTATCGCCTGAACCAGCGTCGCGAAGAATAAAATTCTTGAGCTCCTCTCCGTGAGACTTGGTCAAGAAGTCGATATAAGTTTGAAAAATCAGTCCTTTCATTTTGGTCTATTTAGTTTCCGTAACAAAGAAACATAGACCATGGGCCTTTGGACTATTTAGTAACCGATAAGTGTTTATACTTACCTATAATTGAAAATCAATTCAACTTCTTCAGCGCTGCAAAGGCCTCGCTGTTCTTACCTTCCACGGTGAGCACCTCTACTAAAGTGCTTTTAGCATTTTTCAGTTCACTCAGATTTTGCACAACCTCACTACGACAATCGTAGGCTAGTGCAAGAGTGGCAATGTCCACCTCTTGATAATTGGCGTAAACCGCCTGTGCTGCCTCAGAAGTCTGTGATGTACCTGGAAGCCAATTAAAAATTTCTCCAACACAATTATTGATCACAAATACTCGAAGGTTATCTAAATCCTTAAGATGCATCAATCCATTGCTGTCGTAGAGAAAGCTCTGATCTCCTATGATAAGCACATGATTCTTCTCTGGACTTACTCGAGCCGCTCCAATAGCCGTGCTTAAAGTACCGTCAATACCACTAACACCACGGTTACAATAGACTGGGCCTTCATGCAAGAAATAGCTCAAATAGCGAGGAATAGAACTGTTCCCTAAATGAAGCACGTCATCTGCAGATAAAGATTGGATGATAGCTCTGATCGCGAGCGCATCCGACCATGGAAGATCTGGGATTTTGAGTGGCTTTTCTTCTATTTTCAGAAAACTGCACGTCGACCAGCTTTTCAAATCTTGAAGTGAAACTCTCCACGAGATAAAACTTAGTGCGTCACTTACGTTCCACGCTTGGTAAGGATCATGATGAATGTGAACCTTCAAATTCAATTTTCTCACGTGAAACTTAGGAAATTTGCTCATCCATTGACCGCCAAAGGAAAGCAACCCGTCAAATTCATGGTGAACCAATTCATCAATATTCACACAATTTTCTTCCCCTAACAAACCACTCAATGGATCCACAAACCACGTGGCGTTGGAGGAAGAAATCAAACCTGAGTATTTTACAAATGCTGCATCCTCAGGGCGTAATTGACCACAAACTATGGCCACCTTTTGGCAGGTATTTAACGGAGATAAATCTACAGGCTTAGCCTTTGGAACCGTGTACTCCTGAAATTCTAAAGATTCTATACTTTCCACCTGACCATATAATGGCTCATCGAAATGGATGTTGATATGTACAGGCTCTCTCAACACCGTCAAACAATGATGGAGTTGCTCAAAGACTTGTTTAAACTCGTCTGCCGTGGTGCTTTCATCGAAAGACGCAGAAAACCCAATATGGGCATCAAAAAAATCCGTTTGCTCACAGGTTTGCCCCTCTCCTTTACCTATTCTATCTACCGGGCGATCAGCTGTAATAAGCACAATCGGGATTTTGCTATAATAGGCTTCTAGAACAGCTGGGTAATAATTCGCCAAAGCGCTACCTGAGGTGCAGCACACCCCAACAATGTTACCGGTCATCAAAGAGGCCCCAATGGCTTGAAAAGCCGCACTGCGCTCGTCCAATACGGTATTGTGCTCGATACCTGGATGCGCCGTTCCTGCAATAATTAATGGTGTATTTCTAGATCCTGGAGAAAAAATAAGGCGTTGCATACCCACTTGTGCGAGTGCATCTAGGGTCCAATGTGCTATAGCCTTATCCGAGGTCATCTATTTGAATTAATTCCTTTAATGCGGAAATTTTGTGTTGAGTTTCCATCCACTCGTCCAAAGGTACACTGTCTTTGGTTATGCCACCACCAGCATAAAATTGGACCCCGTTTGAAAACCATTGCATAGTTCTCAGCAAAACTGTTGCATGCACATTATCCTCAAACAATCCCAAGTAACCTGCATAAAGTGATCGGTCATACCCCTCCAATTGCTCAATTAATTCTTGCGCTTTTACGGAAGGTGAGCCACAAATGGCAGGCGTTGGATGCAACTCTTCCGCTGCTGCCTTCGGGTCCAATTCTAGATTGTCAGTATTGACCCATGTTAGCAGATGCTCTACAGGTCCAGCACTGAATGTGCTTTGTTTATCCCTAGTGATCTTGCCACCAAATTCTTTTAGACTCTTATGGACCTCCTTTGTGACAAATTTTTGCTCTTCAAGCTCCTTTTGACCCCAATGAGTAGTGCCTTTAAGTCGAGTTCCTGCCAAAGACATACTTCTATACCCCTGAGCAGAGCTCTCAAGTAGAACTTCAGGAGAAGCGCCCATCCAAGAACCGAACTGCTCATGCTTCAAAGCGAAAACTGTGCACGAAGGGTAATTCTCTAGTAGCTTTTCAAATGTTAATTTTGGATTTGCGCCAGGACGATCCCAGAAGAGCCTACGGCTTAAAACGACCTTTTGAACGGTGTGTTTTTGAATCTCTGAAATAGCACCTGTCACCATTTCCTGGTATTCTGAAGCACTTTTATTTTCAGAAGCGTCGTTAACACTGGCTGAAAATGAATCCCAAAAAGTGGCATCAATTTCTACGTCATTTGATTGAAAATAGCTCACATCTCCTTTGAAACCACGTAGAACCAAATTTGCAGCATCAACCGAGGTTTCCTCGCAGTGAAGACTCCGGAGTGGTTGGTTGGGAATGCGAAGTAGTACCTCGAGCATTATTTGCGTTGTTTAACGAAGTTTAAAAGCTTGACCATTGAGATTAAATCGCCACTTTCATTTTCCACACGAATGTGGTACAAATGAGAACTTTTACCATGATGAACACACTCAGCGGTCGCTGTAAGTATTCCAGTGCGCGCACTTTTGAGATGATTCGCAGAAATTTCAGCGCCAACTGCCATTTCTTTTTCAGGGTCAATCAGCATTTGAGAAGCAGCCGAGCCAACACTTTCAGCGAGGGCTACAGTAGCCCCTCCATGCAATATTCGCATCGGTTGGTATACACGCGAATCAACTGGCATAGTGGCAACTAGCTTACCCGTGAGAGGGTCAGCGTCCACGTATTTAATGTTAAGCGTCTCCATGAGTGTGTCTTTAGAAAGACGGTTCATGGTTTCTAAAACTTGCTCCTTGGTTGGCGTGTTTTTCATTAGGGCTAAATTACTATCGAAATATGGTTTATAAAATCGGTTCGAAAAAAACATCAAATGCCGACGAACACTTAAATTTGCGCTCTTAGTCATAACACAAAAAGAGTAAAAATGATTACTGTAACGTTCCCAGACGGAAATCAGAGATCCTACGAGCAGGGCACAACAGCCATGGATGTTGCGAAAAGTATCTCTCACGGTCTTGCTAGAAATATCTTATCGGGCAGCTACGACGGACAAACCATTGAGTTGAACGATGAATTGACGCACGACGGTACGCTACAGTTTTTTACCTGGAATGATGCAAAGGGCAAAGAGGCCTTCTGGCACAGTTCTGCGCACGTCCTAGCACAGGCTATCCTCCACTTCTATCCGAATGCCCAGTTAACCATTGGCCCGGCTATTGAGAAAGGATTCTACTACGATGTAGATTTCGGAGAAGAAAGCATCGGTGAAGGGGATTTTGCGAAGATTGAAAAGCAGATGCTCGAATTTGCTCGTGCGAAATCTGAATTCAAGCTACGTCCTGTGACCAAAGCAGAAGCCCTAGAGGTGTACAAGGACAATCCGTACAAAACGGAATTAATCTCGAACCTTGAAGACGGCACCATTACCTTCTGTGACCATGCAGATTTTACCGACCTCTGTCGTGGTGGACACATTCCGCACACTGGTTATATCAAAGCTGTGAAGATTATGAACGTTGCTGGAGCCTACTGGCGAGGTGATGAAAACAATCCTCAGTTGACTCGTGTCTACGGTATTTCTTTCCAAAAGGCTGGTGAACTCAAGGAATACCTGGAGTTGCTAGAAGAAGCGAAGAAAAGAGACCATAGAAAACTCGGGAAAGAGCTTGAGCTGTTCACTTTCTCTCAACGCGTAGGTCAAGGTCTTCCATTGTGGTTGCCGAAAGGTGCGGCGCTTCGTGAGCGTTTGGAAAATTTCCTGAAGCGTGCACAAAAGAAAGCAGGTTACGACGGTGTGATTACACCGCACATTGGAAACAAAGAATTGTACGTTTGTTCTGGACACTACGCCAAATACGGTAAAGACAGTTTCCAGCCGATCAATACACCGGAAGAGGGCGAAGAGTACTTGCTCAAACCGATGAATTGTCCGCACCACTGTGAGTTGTACAAAGCAACACCGAAATCGTACAAAGAACTACCTGTACGCTTTGCCGAATTTGGAACCGTATACCGTTATGAGCAAAGTGGTGAATTGCATGGATTAACACGCGTTCGCGGCTTTACTCAGGACGATGCACACATTTTCTGTACACCCGACCAGCTCAAGGATGAGTTTAAGAATGTAATTGACCTTGTTTTGTACATCTTCAAAACATTAGATTTCACAGATTACGTAGCCCAAGTGAGCTTGCGTGATCCTGAGAAACCCGAAAAATACATTGGCTCGGACGAAAACTGGATGAAGGCGGAAAGCGCTATTATTGAAGCAGCTGACGAGAAAGGTTTAAATACTGTTGTGGAATACGGTGAAGCAGCCTTCTACGGTCCTAAGCTCGATTTCATGGTGAAAGATGCTCTAGGCAGAAGCTGGCAGCTAGGAACTATTCAGGTAGATTACAACCTTCCGGAACGTTTCGAGCTCGAATACAAAGGTTCAGATAATGAGAGCCATCGTCCTGTGATGATTCACCGTGCACCATTCGGCTCTATGGAGCGCTTTGTAGCTGTATTGCTTGAACACTGTGGTGGTAATTTCCCGTTGTGGTTGACTCCAGAACAAGTGAAGATTTTACCGGTTAGTGATAAATACAATGAGCACGCCCGAGAAATAGCACAATTCCTAGAAATTTCCGATATTCGCGCCCTCGTAGATGATCGTAACGAAAAGATTGGCAGGAAGATACGCGATGCGGAAGTGACCAAGATTCCTTACATGTTGATTGTCGGCGAGAAAGAAGCCACAAGCGGTGAACTAAGTGTTCGTCGTCACGGCCAGGGAGATTTGGGAACAATGACCCGTGAAGAATTTGTAAAAAGTATTGAGGATGAAATTTCTCAATTAATTGATTAATAGTAGTTTAACTAAAAGAACCGAACACTGAGAAGAGGTAAAAGAAAGCAGCCAAAAGAGAAACTAGCTGCAAACCACAGAACAAACGAACGCATCCGCGTTCCTAAAATTCGCTTGGTAGGTGATAACGTAGAACCTGGTGTTTACGATACACGTCAAGCGAAACGCATGGCTGAAGATATGGATTTGGATTTGGTGGAGATTTCGCCTAAAGCTGATCCACCGGTGTGTAAAATCATCGATTACAGCAAATTCATGTACGATCAGCGCAAAAAGCAGAAAGAACTTGCTGCCAAAGCTGTGAAAGTGGTGATTAAAGAGATTCGTTTCGGACCAAATACCTCAGATCACGATTACGAGTTCAAGAAAAAGCATGCCATCGAATTCTTGCAGAGCGGTGCTAAAGTGAAAGCATTCGTATTCTTCCGTGGACGTTCGATCGTGTTTAAAGAGCAAGGTGAAATCTTACTCCTACGTCTCGCCCAAGATTTGGAAGAGTACGGTAAAGTAGAGCACATGCCGTCCATGGATGGTAAGAAGATGAACATCACTATTGCTCCTAAGAAATAGAAGTTACTCCAAATAAATACAGTTGAATCATGCCAAAGATGAAAACTAAATCCAGTGCAAAGAAGCGTTTTAAGCTGACAGGTTCTGGTAAGATCAAAAGAAAGCACGCTTTCAAGTCACACATCTTGACAAAGAAAGCAACTGATCAGAAGCGTCGTTTGACGAAATCTGGTTTGGTTTCTGATTCTGATGAGAAAAACATCAAGAATCAATTGGGAATGAAGTAATTCCCAGAGTTAGTTAATAACCCTGTGCTCGGTAACTAAACCTTCTTGAAATAGTGGAAGTACCGCTCACAAAAAATTAAACAATTATGCCACGTTCAGTAAATGCTGTAGCTTCTAGAGAGCGCAGAAAAAAATTGATGAAGCACGCCAAAGGGTACTTTGGTCGTCGCAAAAACGTTTGGACGGTAGCTAAGAATGCTGTTGAGAAAGGTCTTCAGTACGCTTACCGCGACCGTAAGAACAAGAAACGCACGTTCCGCGCATTGTGGATTCAGCGTATTAACGCTGGTGCACGTATGCACGGTATGTCTTACTCACAATTCATGGGTAAGGTGAAAAAAGCGAACATTGAATTGAACCGTAAGGTTTTGGCGGATTTAGCCATGAACCACCCTGAAGCGTTCAAAGCGATCGTAGATAAGGTGAAGTAATAATCTTTGGAGTTAACTTAAAAACGCCTCGTTCCTTTGGAGCGGGGCGTTTTACTTTTAAAGACTATTTAGAAATAAGTCGGTGTCCTTGGAAATTGTAGAGGCGCATCTCCCCTTTTGGCAAAGGAATAGTCTCTATAACCTCCGTGTCCAATTCCGGTAATTCGTGCGCATAACACCACTTGTAATCACCATTACTTCGCCAGTTGCCCGGCAGCTCTACCTCTTTTGGAACGACATTAATATAATCGAACAAGCCCGCGATCTCGTGATGGACAGGTTCTGCTATGATTTCATTGGGCCTGCCCTGCTGTACTAGTTTGCCGCCACGGATTACCCAGAGGGTATCGGCAACAAAGAGTGCATCGGCTGGGTCGTGAAGCACCAATAGTGCCGCACAGCCTTCGCGTTTAATCATAGCTTTAAAGTCCATCAAAATGAGCGACTTCGTCCTCAAGTCCAGCTGCGCCAAACTCTCGTCCATCAATAGTACCGGTGGACTTCCTGCCATTGCCTTGGCTATACTCACACGCTGACGCTGACCGCCACTGAGGGTTCGCACCTTTTGACCGCTGTAAGCTTGCAAGTGCATTGCAGCCTTGAGCTCTTCGACACGCGCCAGCTTGTCTTCCGGGTCCATCCTAAGAATATGATGACCGATATTGTCTTCGAGGCTGAGCATACTTTGTAAATCGTCCAGCTGAGGTACCCATCCCGCCTTCGTCTCATCAAGAACCAAGCGCTTCTTGCGCGTTTCTACCTCCTTTCCGGCAATAATGACCTTTCCGTCTCCAGGATCCAACTCTCCGCGCAAAAGACGCATCAAAGTGCTCTTACCCGCACCTGAGGGACCAACGATCACTACAATCTCCCCTGGAGCAATAGAAGCATTGCCAAAATCAAATTTTAGCTCGTCGTATGCGAAGCGTAATTCTTGGAATTCTAAGAGTGGTTGTGCCATATGGGGAAGTAACAAAAAAACCGCCCCAAGGTTGGGGCGGTTTGAAACTATTTAATAAGCTCTTCTTACAAGTGGATTACCTCGTCGTAAGCAGCTGCTGTTGCCTCCATAAACGCCTCACTGAGGGTTGGGTGTGGGTGAACAGCTTTCAAAATCTCATGACCAGTAGTCTCTAGCTTACGCGCTAATACAGCCTCAGCAATCATCTCAGTTACGTTTGAACCGATCATGTGTGCACCGAGTAATTCGCCGTACTTCGCATCAAAGATTACCTTGATAAAACCGTCTTTGTGGCCTGAAGCAGATGCCTTACCTGAAGCAGAGAATGGGAACTTACCTACTTTAAGATCGTAACCCGCTTCTTTTGCCGCTTTCTCAGTCATACCTACAGAGGCTACTTCAGGGAAACAGTACGTACACCCTGGGATGTTACCGTAATCTAAAGGCTCTACGTTGTGACCCGCGATTTTCTCAACACAAAGGATACCTTCAGCAGAAGCCACGTGTGCCAATGCTGGCCCCTTCACGATATCACCAATGGCGTAGTATCCAGGAACGGTAGTCTGGTAGTAATCGTTGACCATAACACGACCGCGATCTGTTGCGATTCCAACATCTTCAAGGCCTATACCTTCAATGTTTGGCGCAATACCCACAGCAGAAAGAACGATATCAGCATCCAGTACCTCTTCACCTTTCTTCGTTTTAACCGTCACCTTACAACCGTCGCCTGAGGTATCTACCCCAGTTACTTCAGAGCTCGTCATCACTTTAATGCCGCTCTTCTTGAATGTACGCTCAAGCTGCTTGCTTACTTCCTCATCTTCCAATGGAACGATGTTCGGTAAGTATTCTACCACTGTTACATCAGTGCCCATGCTGTTGTAGAAGTACGCGAATTCGATGCCGATAGCACCAGAACCTACAACCACCAATTTCTCAGGCTGCTTGTCCAAAGTCATTGCTTGGCGGTAACCAATGATTTTCTTACCGTCTTGTGGCAATGATGGAAGCTCACGCGAACGAGCACCAGTTGCGATGATGATGTGGTTTGCAGAATATACAGTCTCTTTACCGTCCTCAGCAGTTACTGCCACTTTCTTTCCTGGCTGTACCTTACCGAATCCGTCGATGACTGTGATTTTGTTTTTCTTCATCAAGAATTGGACACCGCCGCTCATACCGTTGGCCACCTGACGTGAACGATTTACTACAGCGTTGAAATCCTTGTCGTATTCGCTTACCTTGATACCAAAGTCTTCTGCGTGCTTCACGTATTCAAATACTTGAGCACTCTTTAGTAGAGCTTTAGTAGGGATACAACCCCAGTTAAGACAAACGCCTCCTAGATTTTCTTTTTCTACTACAGCGGTTTTCAGTCCCAACTGCGATGCACGAATTGCGGTTACATAACCACCCGGACCTGAGCCCACTACAATTACGTCAAAATCCATTTCTGATGTGTTTAAAATGAGGGTGCAATTTAATACCCAATTCCTTAACTCTTACGGACTGCAATGCAGGATATCTCCACATTCACATTTTTAGGCAAAGTTTTTACCGCGACCGTCTCTCTTGCAGGGTACGGTGGGCTGAAATGACGCGCGTACACCTCGTTCACCTTTGGAAAATCGTCCATGCTGCTCAAGAAAATAGAGGTCTTCACGACGTTGTTGAAATCGGACCCCGCGGCTAAAAGGACGGCCTGAAGATTACACATAACGCGCTCAGTCTCTTTCTCAATGTTATCCAACTCCAGCTCACCTGTGTGCGGGTCCATGGCAATTTGACCCGAGGTGAATATCATGTTTCCAACCTCTACACCTGCACTATATGGGCCAATAGCCGGTGCCAAGCCCTTGCCTTCAATTGCTTTTTTCATAACTCTGATATGCTTTTTTGATCAACTTTTCTAAGACATCTAAACGAACATCTGCCAACTTTTTTAAATACAGACACCCTCTTCCTCTAGTATGTGGGCCCAATTCACTTAGGTGTTCTTCGTACAGGTCCAAATCTGTAGTAAGGTAAAGTGTCACTTTATTCTTTCGCACCGCAAACCCCGATTTGAACCACCTATGAGTTTCCTTGCTCCCTTTTCGAGAATACGAATATTCGCCAAAGCCAATAATGAAATACGCTCCCCAAACAACGGCTTTTTCACCGGTAAGCTTTTCAAATAAACGAACCAAGGAGGTGGCCTCCTCTTTCCGATAATTGGGCTTCAGACCTTCGATAAAAGGAGCTAAAGGTAAATCTGTAGGTTGCGTGGCTAAAGTTGACATGTGCAGTTCGTTCAGAAGTCAATTTAGCTCATATTTGCACTATGAAGGTCCTGCTCATTGATAATTACGACAGTTTTACCTACAACCTTGTCCATTACTTAGAAAAAATGGACGTAGAGGTTTTGGTTGTGCGTAATGATGATGAAATTCCCGCGCTCCAAGAATTTGACGCATTGGTATTAAGTCCTGGACCGGGTTTACCTGAAGAAAGTGGTAAGCTCATGGACATCATTGCTGAGGCCTACGGTCAGCTGCCCATTCTTGGTATTTGCCTTGGGATGCAGGCACTGGCAGAGCATTCAGGAGCGAAGCTCTACAACAGGGACGGTGTGATGCACGGTAGAACCACCGAACTAGAGAATATTGGAGAAAGTCTTCTTTTGAGTGATGTTCAAGATACTACCGTTGGACTCTATCACAGTTGGGCCGTGGTAGCCGAGGGCTTGCCATCCGATTGGACCATCTGTGCGACTGCAATGGACGATCAGGCGCCTATGGTGATCGAGAATAAAGAAAAGAAGGCCTATGCCATGCAGTACCATCCGGAAAGCATCTTGACCGTTGAGGGCTTTAAGATGATGGAAAACTGGGTGAATTCCCTTCGTTAGAAATCGATAGCTGTGCGGCGACGCTGCGCTTTGACTTGGCGGAATTGTTGGTTTTTGAGATTGATCCCTACCATGTAAGAACGCGTTGTTCCGAAGGGTACCCACGTAAAGCGCATTTCCCAACAGTGCAGATCTCTGACCGCGTTGATATTGGTGAAGGCGATGCTGCGCTCGGCGAAATCTATACCCGTTCTATAATTGATACTCCAATTGTCCGTAGGACGATAGCTTCCAGACATGCTGAGAGAATGTGCTGCAAATTCATTGACGAACATTGGCCGTCCGCTGCCCTCTTCACCGGCCTCAACCTGAGTGATGATACGAACATCGTAGTTCAATCTAATGTCCCAATCTTGTCGCAGTGGCACTAAGCCATCGTAACGGTAGTAGTCGATATCACCTTGGGTAAAACTACCACCGCGTTGCTCAGGCAAGACCGCATCTCTGCTCTTATCTCTATTGCTTCGCAGCGAGGTACTAGCGGAAAATTGGGAAGTTCTATGTACGAAAAGTCCTTGTCCTTCTCTCGCAGCTAAAATCGGTTGCCTATCGCCTTCCTCTGTATAGCTGTAAGGATCGAATTGACCCTGATAACTCAAGCGGAGCTTCTTATTGAACAAGGAACTTTGGGCTGTCAGTCGCAGAATGTTCCAATTGTAGCCGTCTTGCGCTGCGAGGTTGTAGTTTGTGCTAAAGTTGAAGCGCTCAAGCAACTTCACCTTGGTGAGCTCTCCAGTAGTATCTCCACGAGCGACCATCTTAGCTTCGACATTGTTATCCAAATTAAAGGAGATCGAACCGTTGGAGCCTCGGCCTGGTGAACCATAGAGGAATCCTGTATATCGGTTGTAATAAAGTTGGTTGCCTAAGGTATCTACAAAGTTTTGGTAGTAGCCCCAGAAAGGATCGCCAAAATCTGGTCTATAGTTCAGGCTGGCACGCGGTGTAATCATGTGTCGAACTGCTTTGATTGGCCCTTTCGAGATCAAGAAGGTTCCATAAATTTTAGTGTTCATGGACGCACTAACCCCGAAATCACGTACTGCTCTGAAGCCATTCACAGTATCGACCACGGCAGCCTTATTTGACGTGCTATCGAAAGCATAATCGTATTGCTGGAAATACCATCGCTCTGTGTAGTTGGCGCTTGGATTGAAGGTGATGTACTTCAAAATCTTACCGTTAGTGCTCAGGCTTGTAGTGTGTTTTACCCCGTACTGTCCATATTCGCGCAGTACATCACTAAAGTCATAACCGGCAGTACTGTCTAGATCGGTGGCGATGGTCCCAAGATTTCCTTTGACGCGGCCCTCTGCCACAGAGCTGTAATTCATCCCCAGTTTATCATACCACTGACTTTTCCCATCGTTGGTCTTTAGCGGAAAGAATCGAGGAACGTTTAAAGAGGCCTTTGGTAGGTTTGTGGTAAAGCTCTGTGTACCGTTGTTTTGACTGTGATTACCACTCACTGTTAGATTCGCACGGCCCAATTTCTGGTTGTACGTGATGCTCGAATTCATCGTGTTGTTCGTAGTGGTCATCGTCCCATTCATCAAATCCTCCGCATTTGCGGCATTCTTGAAGAAATTTGGGTTCTGCAGGTTGATACGAGCATTGAACTTGCGAGTAGGATGCGCTTTTGGATCCTGAGTGTGCGACCACTTGATGCTAAAGTTGTTAGTCTGAGAGTAGCGACCGAAAGGCTCGTAGATTTTCAATCCCTGCTTTACGTTTCTGAAGCTGTAGCTAAAGTTCCCAGAATATTTGTAACGACGCTTGTAATTCGTGGTTGCGTTTAAGGCCCAAGACCCACGCAAATAGATATCACCACGTAACTCCAGGTTCATGTAATCGTTGATTGGGAAATACCAACCGCCGTTAACTAAACCCAAGCCTTGTGTTGGTGAGTTTTGAAAAGACGGCATCAACAACCCTGAGATGTCCGGTTTCTCTATGTTGGTCGGAAAATAGCCGTAAGGAATGACCAAAGGAGTTGGGATATCAAAAAACTCGAAATGTGCTGGCCCAGTAATGATGCGCTCACCCATCACCACCTTGCTCTTCCCTGTTTTGATCTGGAAGTGCGGCTGCTCATGAGAACAGGTGGTAAAACCCGTACCGGCCATGTAGAGCGTATTTGAATCGACCTTTTTTACGGCATCACCGTTTAAGAAATTCTGCCCTTCTTGGGTTAAAAGTGCCTTGATCTTTGCTTTTTCTGTGGACCAATTGTAACGAATCTCACTCAGGTAAAAGGTCTTTCCACCTTCTTCAAAAACAGGCTGTTGCGTCATTTCTCCTGAAGGAAGCTTGTAACCTTTCGCCTCCACTAATTGGTCCTTCCAATAAATCTTAGCATAGCCCGCTTGAAGTCTCGTTTCTCCAAAAGTGATGTGAACGTTATTGTACAGTTCAACCGTTCCTTCTTCAGTGTTGCTTACAATGGAATCCTCAGCAGTGTAGGCAATAGGACGGTCCTGTGCTAGACCCGTAAATGGTGCACAACATGTGAGCAAAAAAAGCAGAATCGTAAGCCTGTTAACCACGCAGGTATGTAATTTGCATTGTAAGATTCAAAGGTAAAACGAACAATCGTCTCAGTTGGTATGAATACAGGAAGTTATAAAGGAATACGTGTAGCCGCTCTTGCCCTCATTATGACGGTTACTGCTGCCTTTAATCCTAGACCTTTTGCCCAAGAGGATGAAGGTGTCAATATTATCGTTATTGATCCTGGACATGGAGGGAAAGATCCAGGCAACCTGGGCACAGGACGCTACAGAGACCGCGAGAAAGATGTGAGTTATGATGTAAGCCTATTGGTGAAGCAATACATCGAGCAGTATTTGCCGGACACCAAGGCTATTCTTACTCGGAACGACAACGAATTTGTCGAGCTCTACCAGCGCACCGTTTTTGCCAACAGGGCGAATGCAGACCTGTTTATCTCCATTCACTGTAATGCCAACGACAGCAAAGCCGCTTATGGGACAGAAAGCTTTGTCTTGGGAATGGGCGAGCGCGATCAGCGACTGAATAAAACCGCACAACTCGAAAATGCCGCGCGTTTGCTCGAGGACAATTGGGAAAGCAATTATGAAAAACTCGATGCTTCTAATCCTGCTGCAGTCATTGCTCTTCGCGCCTATCAGGATGCCTTTTTAGAGCAAAGCATTAGTATAGCAGATGAAATACAAAACCAATTCCAAAACCGCGTCAAGCGCCGTAATCGCGGGGTAAAGCAGCAGCCCCTTGCCGTGTTAAGAGGATCAACCATGCCAGCTGTATTAGTAGAATTAGGCTTCTTGACTAACCCTGGCGAAGAAGATTTCTTGCAGAGTGCCCGCGGAAAAGAATTATTGGCCAGCGCTATTTACCGCGCGGTAAAGTCCTACAAACTCAAGCGCGAAAGCAGGGATGCGATTTTACGTGAGGAAAGTGTTTTTGACGAAGTGTTAGACGAGGTGGTACAAACTCCTAGTGAAGCGCCGAAATCGGCACCCGAAGAGGCGACTAAGTCTGAAGTTGTGGACAAGGTTGAATTGGCCCCTGCTCCTATTAATTCCATCTATTACAGCGTTCAAATTGCAGTTAGTCGAAACGATTTACCGCTGCTTCCGGAAAATTTTATGGGCCTTACGGACGTTTATAGAACGGATGTCTATGGTTTGTACAAATACTACTACGGTAAAGTGGCTTCTTTTAAAGAGGCGGAAGCTTTAAAAGCAACGGCTAGAGAGCACTACCCGGACGCATATGTAGTAGCCTTTGACGGATCGCAGAAAATTGATGTGAAAGAGGCGAAGAAAATTGCGCCTTAACGTAACTTAGAAGCATAAACGAATAGACCTGTGAAAACGGAATTTAAAATTGGAATTGCTCTAGTGCTGAGCGTTTTGCTCCTGTATTGGGGAATCAATTACATGAAAGGTGAGGACGTTTTCTCAAAACAGGATAAATTCTATGTCGTATATGAGAACACCCAAGGACTTCTCCCCACCTACCCTGTAACCGTCAATGGATTCAAAGTCGGTCAGGTAAGTGATATCAAATTCATGCCGGACGGCAGTCAGTCGTTAGTCGTAGAGCTCAAGATTTCTGGAGATTTTCCAGTAACGAAGAATACCGTGGCTAAAATTTATTCGTCGAGCATCATGGGTGAAAAAAGCATTTCCTTGTTCACCCAGCACGGAGAACCTCTGGCGATGAGTGGTGATACGCTTCGTGCGGATACCGAAAGAGACCTTACGGAAGAGGTGAATATGCAGCTTGCACCTATCAAAGCGAGAACAGAAGAACTTCTTGGAACGCTTGATACAGTTATTGGCTTAGCCTCAGGGTTCTTGGATGAGCGGACTTCTGAAAACTTCAAATCGACTTTCGAAAGCATCGACAAGACCTTTGAAAGTGTGCAGCAGAGTGCCGCTGAAATAAGTGATTATCTCTCTGACAACAAGGAAAACTTCGATGCCATTAGTACGAATTTCAGAAGCTTGAGCGAAGAATTGGCAGCTCGTGGTGATGATATAAGTAAGACCATTTCTAATGTTGAGGCCATCTCGGATTCTTTGGCCAATGCACGTCTAACGGAAACGGTAAACAACGTAGAAAGTATCACAGCTAGATTCGACCAATTATTAGCTGAGCTTCAAAACGGAGAGAACTCTGCGTCGAAACTCATTACTGACGACGAGGTATATACCAACCTTATCGAGGCTACCAACAACCTAAACCGACTGTTGCTAGATATTAAGTACAACCCCAACAAATACCTCCACGTGAGCGTATTTGGAACCAGAACCCGATACACAGAACAAGAGATCCAAGCCATTGAACAGGAATTAGATCAAAAAGAAGGCAATTAACCCATGCAATTTTTACCCAACCTCATTTTCTTAGCGTTACTCGGGGGAGCCATTTTTTGGTTCTCTAAAAACGTCGGGCGTATCCGACGCAATATCCTACTTGGTAGAGATATTGATCGCTCTGATAATCCGGCGGGAAGAAGAGCCAATATGCTCAGAGTAGCGTTCGGTCAAAGCAAAATGCAGGCCCGCCCTATTGCAGGTTTCTTACACTTTATCATCTATGCCAGCTTCCTGATAATCAACATTGAAGTACTTGAAATCATCATAGATGGGATCTTTGGTACGCACAGATTCTTCGCACATTATTTAGGTAGTGCATATGATATCATCATCTCATTCTTCGAAATATTAGCGGTTGCAACCATCATAACCGTGGTGATATTCTGGTGGAGAAGAAATGTGGGTAAACTGGATCGATTCCACAAACCCGAAATGAAAGGTTGGCCATTTAAGGACGCCAACATCATTCTATACATAGAGGTTGGGCTCATGTTCGCCTTATTGAACATGAATGCAGTGGAAGAAAACTTCGCATCTAGCGAACACAGCTTCATTGTTAGTCATAGTATAGCGCCTTTGTGGTCGGGTCTTAGCGAGAATGCTCTTCATTTTATGGAACGATTCTTTTGGTGGATTCACATCGCTGGGATTTTAGCCTTCTTGAACTACCTCCCCTTTTCAAAGCATTTCCACATAATTCTCGCCTTCCCAAATACCTACTATGCAAATCTAGAGTCCAAGGGTAAGTTTGCGAACAACTCAACAGTGACTAAAGAGGTAAAGCTCATGATGGATCCTTCTGCAGATCCCTTTGCCGCACCTGCGCCGGAAGATGGTGCTCCAGTGGAGAAATTTGGAGCGAAGGATGCTATGGATTTAAGCTGGGTGAATCTCTTGAACGCTTACACGTGTACCGAATGTGGCCGTTGTACCAGTGAATGCCCCGCCAATCTTACTGGTAAGAGACTCAGTCCTCGTAAAATCATGATGGACACCCGTGACCGTATCGACGAGATCGGTAAAAACATCGAAGCCAACGGCGAATTCAAGGAGGACGGAAAAACGCTCCTTGGCGATTATATCACCCAAGAAGAGCTCTGGGCATGTACTTCGTGCAATGCGTGTGTACAAGCTTGTCCTGTTGATATTGATCCTTTGAATATCATCATGCAACTCCGTAACTTTGCAACCATGGAAGAGAGCAGTGCTCCAGCAGAGCTCAACGCCATGATGACCAACGTAGAAAACAATGGTGCTCCTTGGCCATTCTCGCAGATGGACAGAGCCAATTGGATCAACGAATAGCATTACAATACAACCCAAATACAAACAGTAATTCTTTAAACGCGTTAAACAACACACATGGAAAAAAGCGCAAACGCCCACATTGACAACCTATTACGCGAAGCTTCTGAAGACGGCCAGCTTATCAGCCCGATGCTGCCTGAAGAAATCAAGAATTACCTGATCGACATCGATGGTACCATCTGTGACGATATCCCTAACGAAGAACCAGAGCGTATGGCTACAGCAAAATTGTACCCAGATGCGTTGGACACGTTGAACAAATGGTATGACGAAGGACATGTAATTACCTTCTTCACCTCTCGTACAGAAGACCACCGTGAAGTCACTGAAAAGTGGCTGAAAGAAAACGGCTTCAAATGGCACGGTCTACTTATGGGTAAGCCGCGCGGCGGTAACTACCACTGGGTAGACAACCACATTGTACGTGCAACTCGTTACACCGGTAAATTCACCGATCTCGTAGACAAGGAAACAACCATCCAAGTCTTCGAAGACTAAACACTGAACCTAACTCTATCACACCAAATTATGACCACCTTTACAGTACCGACCCTTGCTCAAATGAATGCTTCAGGAGAAGCACCAGAAGTTCTTTTTTGGGTCGGCTGTGCCGGCAGTTTTGACGATAGAGCCAAAAAGATTACCAAGGCCATGGCGAAAATCTTGCACCACAGCGGTGTAAGTTTCGCCGTCCTTGGTACCGAAGAAGGTTGTACTGGCGACCCTGCAAAACGAGCGGGAAATGAATTCCTGTTCCAAATGCAAGCCATGATGAACATCGAAGTCCTCAATGGCTACGGTGTGAAACACATTGTAACGACCTGTCCGCACTGCTTCAACACGTTGAAAAACGAATATCCGGAGCTGGGTGGAGAATACAAGGTGGAACACCACAGTCAATTCCTTAACGGCCTTCTCAAAGAGGGGCGCTTAAAAGTTGAGGGTGGTCAATTCCGCGGTAAGAAGATTACCTTCCACGATCCTTGTTACCTCGGACGTGCGAATGACGAGTACGAGGCGCCACGTGCTTTATTAGAAAAGCTCGACGTGGAACTCAAAGAGATGCGTCGCTGCAAGCAAAACGGCTTGTGTTGTGGTGCCGGAGGTGCTCAGATGTTTAAGGAAGCGGAAAAAGGTGATGCAGAGATCAACCACGTGCGCGCAGATGAAGCTTTAGAAACTAAGGCTGAGATTGTTGTTGCTGGTTGTCCTTTCTGCAATACGATGCTTACCGACGGTGTGAAGAACCGTGAAAAAGAGGAAGAGGTCCAAGTACTCGACCTTGCTGAAATGATTGCCCTCTCTGAAGATCTATAATTATGGGAATGCACACTATGAATCCAGAATCACGTATGTGGTTCTATGGTCTAAAAAAACCCATGAATGACACACAAACTTCCGAGCTGAAAGGAATCATGGATGAATTCGTTGGTGGCTGGAAGGCTCATGGCGCTCAGCTAGCCGCAGCCTACCGTATTATTGCTGATCAATTTTTAATCATCGCTGTCGATGAATCCCAGCAACAAGCCACGGGATGTAGCATCGACAAAAGCGTTCACTTGCTTCAAGAGTTTGGCGCTAAACATCAACTAGATTTCTTCAATCGCATGCTCGTGCACGTAATGGAAAGTGGTGCATTCACTTCCTACTCTACCTCAGAACTGAAAACGGCCATTGCCGAGGGTAAAATTGGACCCCAAACCCAAGTCATGAATACTACCGCCGCTACCTTAAAAGAAAGCGGAATGGGGACCTTAGACCTAGCTGATAGCTGGGCTGCAAAATACCTTTAAGTTTTAGAAAATCGCACTCGCGATCTCGTAGATGTTCTTGCTCTTACCCATGCTATAGTAGTGCAATACTGGAACACCTGCATCCTTGAGTTCCTTACTCTGCTGAATGCACCATTCTATACCCACTTGGCGTACCTCAGCATTATCCTTACACTTCAACACCTCAATAGCAAGGGTATCCGGTATATCCACATGGAAAATTTGCGGTAGAATGCTTAATTGACGCTTGGTTACCAAAGGCTTCAAACCTGGGACAATAGGCACTGTTATGCCTGCCTCACGACATTTATCTACAAACGCAAAGAATTTGCTGTTGTCGAAGAAGAGCTGGGTCACAATGTAATCTGCACCAGCTTCGACTTTGGCTTTAAGGTGTTCGATATCAATATTCAACGAAGGAGCCTCAAAGTGCTTCTCTGGATAGCCTGCTACACCGATACAGAAATCTGTTGCCATGGTATTCTGGAGATCCTCGTCCAGGTACCTTCCTTGATTCAAATCATTGATTTGTTTCACCAAATCAATCGCATAATTATTACCGTCCGGTTTCGGGGTGAAGTAGCTCTCCCCTTTTGCTTGATCACCACGAAGGGCTACCACATTCTCTATCCCAAGGAAGTTGAGATCAATAAGCACGTTCTCAGTATCTTCCTTCGTAAAGCCACCGCAAAGTACATGGGGTACCGCCTCTGTTTGATAACGGTGCATTAATGACGCACATATCCCTACAGTACCTGGGCGCTTACGGACTACCTTTTCTTGTAACAGACCATTAGGCAAACGCTTGTAAACTGTTTCCTCCCTGTGGTAGGTCACGTCAATAAACGGCGGTTTGAATTCCATCAACGGATCAATGTTGTCGAAAATCTCTTGGGCCTTTTGTCCTTTGAGCGGCGGCAAGATTTCAAAGGTGAATTCACAACCTTTGGCGTTCGCTAGTATATCTGTAATCTTCATATCAATAGTTTAAGTTTGGAGCGAGCCACTTTTCTGCAAGCTCCAATGAGATGCCACGCATTTCTGCATAGGCTTCTACTTGATCTTTGGCCAATTTCCCTACGGCGAAATATTTGCTTTGCGGGTGGGCGAAGTAATAACCGCTCACACTTGCCGCTGGGTACATAGCGAGACTTTCCGTCAATGACATCCCAATCTCTTCAGCCTTCAACAACTCGAATATGGCTTCCTTATCGAGGTGATCTGGACATGCTGGATATCCCGGTGCAGGACGAATCCCGCTGTACTTCTCTGCAATAAGATCGTCGTTGGTCAGCTGTTCGTCCGGTGCATATCCCCAGAATTCGCGACGCATACGAAGGTGCAGGTATTCTGCCAATGCTTCTGCTAATCTGTCCGCCAATGCCTTTAACATCAATGCGTTGTAATCGTCCATAGCATCCTCAAAGCGCTTCAACGGGCCTTCCATATCCAAGCCCGCCGTCACTGCGAAACATCCTACATAATCTTGGACACTTCCTTCTGGCGCTACAAAATCTGCCAGACTCTGGAATTTAGACTTCTCTCCTGTCTGACGCAGGGCATAGAAACTACCTAATTCACCATTTTCGCCAAGTTTTATTTCTTCACCAGCACTATTGGCCGGAAAAATACCGTAGGCAGCCTTGAGCGTAAGCCATCCGTCTTTCTTAATATCACGAAGCATGGCCTGTGCATCTTTAAAGAGCTTCTTCGCTTCTTCACCCACTACCTTATCCTCAAGAATTCTTGGGTACTTTCCAAAGAGCTGCCAGGTCTGGAAGAACGGCGTCCAGTCGATGTATGGAATGACATCAGCCACAGCAATATCATGAACCTGTCTGCTTCCAATGAATTTTGGCGTAGGAACTGTGGTTTTATCAAAGACCAATTTCGGCTTGTTCCGCTGCGCAAATTCGAACGGCACTAAAGCTTTGCGCTCACGTTGCTTCGCATACCCTTCTCTCACTTTTTCGAGCGAGGCTTTCTCTTGCAAGACATAAGTTGGTCCTTCACTAGAAAGCAGCTTGGAGCTTACACCTACTGCACGGCTGGCATCGCTTACGTGCATGACCGCGCCGCTATACTCTGGATCAATCTTCACCGCAGTGTGCGCTCTCGAAGTAGTCGCGCCACCAATAAGCAGTGGAATGTGCATATTCATGCGTTCCATTTCCTTGGCGATATGAATCATTTCATCTAGGGACGGGGTAATCAATCCACTGAGTCCCAAAATGTCCACTTGGTGCTCCTGCGCAGCCTGTAGAATCTTCTCCGGCGGCACCATCACCCCAAGGTCAATGATTTCAAAGTTGTTACATGCAAGTACCACACCCACAATGTTTTTACCAATATCGTGTACATCGCCTTTTACCGTAGCCAATAAGACTTTACCGGCGCTCGAGCTGCCGCCCTCCGCTTTCTCGGCTTCGAGATAAGGCAGTAGGTAGGCAACTGCCTTTTTCATCACACGGGCACTCTTCACTACCTGAGGCAAGAACATTTTCCCTTCCCCAAAAAGATCACCTACGACATTCATTCCGTCCATTAGTGGACCTTCGATAACTTCCAACGGGCGCGCGAATTGCTGACGTGCCTCCTCGACATCTTCGTCAATGAATTCGGTAATCCCTTTGATGAGGGCATGTTGTAAACGCTTTGCAACGGGCTCGTTACGCCACTCCAAGACTTTCGCCTCGTCTTTAACGGTACCTTCAACGGTCTGTGCAAATTCGAGCAATCGTTCCGTAGCATCGTCTCTACGGTCGAGAAGCACATCCTCGATGTAGGTCATCAATTCTTTATCTACTTCCTCGTACACCTCAAGCATCGTTGGGTTCACAATCCCCATACTCATTCCATTCTGAATGGCGTGGTACAAGAAAGAAGCATGCATCGCTTCTCGAACGGTGTTGTTACCGCGGAAACTAAAGCTCACGTTACTCACCCCACCACTTACTTTGGCGTACGGAAGGTTTTCGCGGATCCACTTGGTCGCACGGAAAAAGTCCAATGCATTCAAGCGGTGTTCCTCCATACCCGTAGCTACAGGGAAAATATTCGGATCGAAAATAATGTCTTCCGGTGGAAAGCCTACTTTCTCGGTGAGTACCTTGTAAGAACGCTCACAGATCTCAATACGACGCTCGTAATTATCTGCCTGACCATCCTCATCAAATGCCATAACAATGACTGCCGCACCGAAGCGCTTGATGGTGGTGGCCTGATGGATGAATTCTTCTTCACCACCCTTCAAGGAAATGGAATTAACCACACATTTTCCTTGGACACACTTTAATCCTGCCTCGATGATCTCCCATTTAGAAGAGTCAATCATGATTGGAATGCGTGCGATATCCGGTTCTGCAGCAATAAGATTCAAGAAGGTCGTCATGGCTTCTACCCCATCGATCATCCCTTCATCCATATTCACGTCCAAGATTTGAGCACCGCCTTCAACTTGGTCGCGTGCAATATCCAGGGCTTCGTCAAATTGACGCTCTTTAATCAAACGTAAAAACTTACGCGAACCCGTTACATTCGTACGCTCGCCAACATTGACAAAGTTAGTCTCCTCAGTAATTACGAGTGGTTCTAACCCACTCAAGCGCATAGGACGTGGTGGAAGATTAATGCTCATAACTTCTTGGGCTGTAGTTTTTAGATAAGTCAGCAATGGCTTTAATGTGTGCCGGTGAGGTTCCACAGCAACCGCCAATGATATTGATCAAATTCAAATCCAAATAATCTTTAATCTGTGCGGCCATTTGCTCCGGGGTCTCGTCGTACTCCCCGAAGGCATTGGGCAGTCCTGCATTTGGGTGTGCACTAACAGCAAACGGGGCTTTGGCATCTAATGTTTGCAGGTACGGCATCAATTGCTTGGCACCTAAGGCGCAATTCAAACCAACACTTAATAGCGGAGAGTGGCTTACAGAGATTAAGAACGCCTCAGTAGTTTGACCGCTAAGGGTGCGTCCAGAGGCGTCAGTAATGGTACCACTTAACATGATTTCAACTTCTCTTCCGCTCGCCTCAATAGCATCTTGAGCTGCAAACAGTGCTGCCTTTGCATTGAGGGTATCAAAGACAGTTTCAATGAGAAGGATATCTACACCTGCGTTGATCAGTGCAACGCATTGCTCGAAATAGGTGTTCTTGAGATCGTCAAAGGTCACCGCGCGGAAGCCCGGGTTGTTGACATCAGGACTTAAAGATGCTGTTTTGTTTGTTGGTCCCACGGAGCCAGCAATGAATTTCGGGGCATCACCACCGTTAGCATAGAAACGTTCAATGGCGCGACGCGCGCAAGCAACAGCTTCTACATTGAGCTCTTCCACAAGGTCGCTCATGTGGTAATCTTCCATAGAAATGGAATTTGCATTAAAGGTGTTCGTTTCTAGAATATCTGCACCGGCCTCTAAATAGGCCAGATGAATATCCTCGATTGCCTGAGGTTGCGTAAGTACTAAAAGGTCATTGTTTCCTTTGAGTGGATGTGCGTAATCCTTGAATCGATCACCGCGGTAATCATCCTCTTCGAACTTGTACGCCTGGATCATGGTACCCATGGCACCGTCCAAAACCAAAATTTTCTCTTGTAAAGCCTGTTTAACGCTCATCTCCTGTTGTGTTAGGTGGCTATAAAGAAAGGTGGAGATGCAACTGTGATCCGTATCATTCCTCTTCTTCGAGGTGGGTTGTGGCACCCGGCACTTCCGGGTTGCCAAGACTTCACAGGGCCCAATCCCTCTGTCTTTCTTGATAGCGCTGTAAAATTAACGCGGATTTTTTGATTTTTTGTCGACTTGGGTTAGAAAAACTAATTTCTTTTCTACTTTTGAACCCGTGGAAGGATTTGACTGCTTGCAACCACAGTAAAAAATGCTAAATACAGACCAGCATCTCACTTGGCAAGCAGCCTCCTCCCCATTAGAATTGATTTATAACAACCCTAATAAAACAGGAAGAGATGTCGTATTTCTTTACATCTGAAAGTGTCTCTGAAGGGCACCCAGATAAAGTAGCAGATCAGATTTCAGATTCAATCATTGACCACTTTTTGGCCTTTGACCCTAATTCCAAAGTAGCTTGTGAAACACTTGTAACGACAGGTCAAGTCGTTCTCGCAGGTGAGGTAAAGTCGAATGCTTACTTAGACGTTCAGCGCATCACTCGCGGTGTGATTGAAAAGATTGGATATACCAAAAGTGAATACATGTTCGATGCCAATTCTTGTGGTATCCTTAGTGCCATTCACGAACAGAGTGATGATATCAATCGTGGTGTAGACCGCGGTAACCCTGAAGATCAAGGCGCTGGTGACCAAGGTATGATGTTCGGATACGCTTCGAATGAAACTGAGAACTACATGCCGCTAGCATTAGATTTAAGCCACAGAATCCTTCAGGTATTGGCGGAAATTCGTCGCGAAGCAACAGAGATTCCTTACTTACGCCCTGATGCTAAATCACAGGTGACCATTCAATACAGCGACGACAACCGTCCTGAGCGTATCGAAGCAATCGTTGTGAGTACTCAACATGATGACTTTGATACGAATGACGAGGTGATGCTCGCGAAAATCAAGGAAGACATTGTAAACATCGTTATCCCACGCGTTAAAGCACAACTTCCTGCTGATATCCAAGCGTTGTTCGGTGATGATATCAAATACCACATCAACCCTACTGGAAAGTTCGTTATTGGTGGGCCACACGGCGACACCGGATTGACAGGCCGTAAAATCATTGTAGATACCTATGGTGGTAAAGGCGCACATGGTGGTGGTGCTTTCTCAGGTAAAGACCCTTCTAAAGTGGATCGCTCAGCTGCGTATGCAACCCGTCACGTTGCAAAGAACTTGGTAGCTGCTGGTGTATGTGATCAAGTACTCGTACAGGTATCTTATGCCATTGGTGTTGTTGAGCCTATGGGTGTATTCGTAGATACTTATGGAACTTCAAAGGTCGATTTCACCGACGGCGAGATTGCTGCCAAGGTGAAGGAACTTTATGATCTTCGTCCTGGACTTATTGAGAAGAACCTCAAACTGCGTCAGCCGATGTACAGCGAAACAGCTGCATACGGCCATATGGGTCGTAAAAATGAAGTAGTGACTAAATCTTTCCTTTCAGCAGACGGTCAAACTGAGGTAAGCGCCGAAGTGGAATTGTTCACTTGGGAAAAACTCAATTACGTAGATACTTTTAAGGACGCTTTCGGTCTTTAAGAAGTGTTTGAAATTCTAGGACCTCCGCGGGCTGCGCCCGCGGAGGTTTTTTATGCCCAAAATTTTGGGGGTCAAAAAAAACGGCGACCCTGGTGGGTCGCCGTTTTAGCCGGTCAATACCCCCCAAGGGAGGTAGGAAACATAAAAATGAAAAGGAGCGAGAATTAAATGTCGACCGGCTGTGGGGTTACTGCGTTGATGGTGCGCTGAATCTCAAATGCAGTATTGCGCAAAGCCACTCGGCAGTTCTCAAGGTGGCCTAGCGCCTCCTCTACATGTTGCTTGTCACGGCCGCGTAGGCCCATGACATGTTTGTTTAAATCTTGGAGTTTAAGTCCAACAAGTTCGTTTAGTACTTCTAGTTCTTTCGCTCCAGCCAACAAAGTGAAATCTTGTTCAAAAATGTTTTCTGTCATGATTATGAGTTTTAATCCTTTCTTCGAATATATGTAAGACTTTTTACTTAATACGAAATGCGTTCTTTCACTTACTCATTGTTTATAAACAAGGGAGTATAAAAACAAAAACCCGGCGCGGATGCGCCGGGTTTTATATTTCTAGCAAATAACTAGTCCTACTTCAAAAGTTCTACGCTGCGGTTCACCACCCAAGTTTCACCTGAGATGCGGAGCATGTATGTGCCCGCTGGGAGCGTACTTAAGTCTAAGCTGCGCTGACCGCGTACTTCTGTAATGAATTGGCCGGTCATATTATACAGCGAAATACTTTCAACCTCAGCAGCTGTTTCAACGGTCATTCTTCCAGTCGTTGGTACTGGATAGATGCTTAGGTCATCAGGAGTACTCTCATCTAATCCGATCCCGCTCAATACATCAATCTGCTTATTTGAACTACCTGAACACCCTGCGCTATTTTGCGCCAAAAGTGTTACGATATAGGTTCCTTTATTCGCGTACGTATGCTGAGGGTTTGGTGTTGTACTGTTGTTTCCATCACCAAAGAACCATTGCCACGATACCGGGTACATCGATGAATCAATGAACTGAGTAACCTGCCCTGCTTGTACAGAAGTTGGGAAGGCGAAATCTACATATAATACATCATTTAGTGTAACCGTCTTATACGTCGTATCCGATCCACCTGAGTTCGTGGTTACGAGCATCACATTATAAGTACCTGGTTTCTCATAGGTATGAGTTGGATTTACCGCCGCAGAGAACAACCCGTCGCCGAAGCCCCAGAAGTACTGCGAACCATTGGTACTCTCGTTGGAGAAGCTTACCAAGCCGGTACATGAGTTTTGTACAGTGTACTGGTAATCTGCCACAGGTGCAAAGATCACATTTGCCTGCATGGTTACTAATTGAATGCTATCGTTATTAGAGAAGGTCAATATGCCGGTCTCCGTTCCCGGCGTCGTCGCTGTGAAGGTCACCGGAAGAATCGCTGAGGATCCTGCAGCAATGGTCTGAGTGGTCCATCCTGGAACGAAATGTGAGTTGTTACTCGTAATGTTGGTGATGCTCAGATCCGTACAGCCTGTATTTTCAACGATAATCGAATCTACCTGCGGCTGTGTATCGTATACATTTCCATAATTCAAGGTATTCGTACTCAAATCCATATCTGGCTCACTCACAACGTTTACCGTCATTGGAACACTGTAGAACGGATCGGAAGGGTCATTGGTTTCAAAGATGACGCTGGTGTTATAAGTACCCAACGCAAGATTGGTTACCGTCACAAGAAGGGATCTTGAAGTTGAGTTACCCGCGGTTACTGTTCCTGTAGTCAAACCAACTGGAGCTGCCCACGTAACAGATTTGCGTTGTTTCACTCGAACGGTAGCCGTTTGGCTCCCTACGCTCGTGTAGTTGTAAGAGTACAATCTAATATCGAAGTAGCCCGCAGTAATTGCATTGGTCAACTGCCAACCGGTGATGAAACCAGTGATGGTATCGTTAGTATAATCGGCAACATCATTATCATAAAATGTCTGGATATAACTGTTGTTCAAATACAAATAGTAGTACTGATTCGTATTGCTGTATTGGCCATTCAAGATGATCTCGTAGAATAGAGTATCCGAATCGATGATATTATTGAACGAGAAAGTCAATTGATTCGAATAGTTCGGAGCTGGATATAACCAAGCCTGTGCGTATGAACTGTCATACACCTCAGCAACACTCACATCGTAGGTCAAGGATGCAGAACCATTGTTTGTAATCGTATACGGCACTGTGGTGAAGCTATTACACTTGTTCACCGTAACGCTGATTGGATTTGGAGTAACTGAAATATCAGAGGCACCAACAATGGTTGCCGTAAGACATTTGTAGACCGTATCCGCATCGGTATAGATGGATAAGGTATCGATCGTTGTGCCAATGGTCGAAGAGTACAAGCTAACAGGTACATATCCTGTATCGCCAGGACCAATGGCAATGTTGGTTGCCGAAGTTG
>JAAXJR010000009.1:87428-113174 GCA_012269745.1 Flavobacteriales bacterium
ACAGGTACATATCCTGTATCGCCAGGACCAATGGCAATGTTGGTTGCCGAAGTTGAGAAGTCTGAACCGCCTGTTGCTGCACTTGAGATATTCAAGGTATCACAACCGACATTATAGACAGCCACATCACGAGTGTGCGTCATGTTCTGGAATGAGCTTCCCCAGTCCTCACACCCTGCATCCAAGGCACTCTCCCCTTGTCCATTAACAGTAAGCGTCACAGGAATACTGAAGGTTCCGCCAGTAGGATCATTGGTGGTCACTGTAATATTTAGATTGTGTACTCCTGCATCTAGACTGTCAGAGAAGGCCGTTCCAAATACTGTAGTGGTATCGCCACCTGTAGTCGTTCCAGAGGTTGTTGGAAATGAAATCCAATTCAAACCAGTTGACTTATCTGACAAGGTCGTATTCAAGATATTGCCCATCATGGTCTCCATCTCTGTATAGACTTGGTTCCAGTTGTAGGCGAAGTAAATAAGCTCACCATCGCCAATAGGACTTACCGTCAAACCGTGAGAATAGTACGAATAGTATACCAATTGTTGCGTACCTGTATTTGTGATACGTGCATTCAACGCGGCACTCTGTGCAGTGAAATACGTTGGTAATCCTTGAGTATATGGATGGTTTAACGTTGTATTTACAAAGTGGTTGTAATTCGTGTAGTTACCATAGTAGTAACCTGAAATGAAATCCATTGCAAGGATATCTGAGACGAATGCAGAACCAATGATGATCATCTTTCCTCCATCGTTGATGAACGTCTCCATATCATCTTCAATATTGGTGTAATCTGTGGCGGAAGGTGTAGATGTAATAGATGGGAAAATAACCACATCAGCCCAGCTCAATTCATTAACCGCTGCACTCAACGTAGTTACCGACTTAATATTCAAATCTGAAACTGTTCCTAAGTAGGTATTCAGATTCGTCACCAACGCAGGATAAGTATTATAGTTCACAAGCAATACATTGAGTACCTCACCCGAGGTAACTGACCAATTCAAGCTAGTACCTGCAGCAGTGTTTGCCACTGGGAAAGAGAATCCAACCGAATCACCACAGTTCACCGTCGACAAAGAAATTGGGTTTGTATTTACCCAGGCATTTGGTGCTTCAGCCACGTAACCAGTGTAACAGAGCGGCCAAATGGTATCTGAAGTATTTACAAATACAGTATCCGCGATACTTCCCACAGAAGTTGGACTAATGGTAACAATTACCCATCCACTATCGCCTACCCCGATCTGGCTGTATGCAGCAGATGCTGAGAATATGGCATCGGTAGTTGTTAGCGAATTAAAGTACAAGCTATCACAACCGATATTTTCAACAAATACACTATCAACGTAGGTTCCGCCTTTAACGATGGTGTCTAAATCGTGACACATATTGCGGCTGATGTATGTCTCAGACTCCCCGTCTAAGGTCAGATTTACAGTCAAGTAAACGATACTATCCACAGGGTCATTGGAAGAAACAAAACCATTATAAGTATAGAAGCCGTCCTGAAGACTGTCTGTGTAGATGAGGATTTGAACCAATTCAGAATCGGCCACGCTCACATTACCCGTATCTGGAGCAAAAGTCAAATTCTGTCCCAAACCAGCATCGATACTGAAGTTATCTACCACCAGGTTATCGTAACTAGAACCACTATTTGTAAGCTGGGCTAGACGAATCTGCGTATTGGCTGTCATGGCACCGGAAGGTATGGTTGCCGTACAGTTGTACGTCGTGTAGGTCGAAGATGGGTAGAAGTATTGGATGGTGTACCAAGTATATCCATCTGTACTGTATTGCAAGTAGAGTCCTTCTCCACTATCGGCATATTCACATGTGCCCTGCTCAAGATCAAATGAAATGGAACCACCTTGAAGTAGGTTCAGACCTACAGTGGTAGCATATCTAGTACCTGAAGTTCCATAAAATACTAAACTGTAAAGCCCATCAATTGGTGTACAGTTGGTTCCAACGTAAGTCCCATAATTATTACTCCATAACGAAGCGCCCAAGGCAGCCGATTCAAAATCATCGTCCAGTGTTACTCCAGCGCTATACGTACCCCAATCCAAGGTCTGCTGGCCATCATTATAAATCCAAAAAGGCACACCCACCGTATCCGGACATCCGGTAACGCTAACATTAAAGGTTGTGCTATCTAATGCAATAGAAGCAGCGTCGTAGGCTGATGCAGAGATGGGAAATTTGTAAATAGAATCTTTCTCGTAAGCAAAAAGCGTATCAGAAAATGTACCTGCACTTTGCGGGCTATAGCTCATGAAAATGTAGGTAGAATCGTATGCGCTTAAGGTATCAACCAAAGTGAATTGGAAAGCAGAATTGTTCCAACCAATAGAATCGAAATCCAATCGAGCACAACCCGAATTATAGACTTCCAAACTATCAGAAGTGATGGAACCAGTAGGTCGGTTACCGAAATTAATTGAAGTGATATTTGATGCTAATTCACCCTGACCAGTTACTTTAACCAGTAAAGGGATCAACTGACCGTCAAGGTTTACATCATTCGAAGAAATCGATAAATACATTAAATAGTCACCAGTTACATAACCGGAAGCATCAAAAGTTAAAGTAACAGAAGCGCTATCATTCCCCCCAACGAGCAAACTTGAGGATGATGAGCTCAAATTCTGCTTGTTTAAATCTCCATCGGCTGTGAACTTATCGATATAGGCGTAATCTGATGTGTAATAGTTATACATCCTTGCCTCACCTAACATAATCGGATCCGTAAGCGCATTTGATAAGAACTTCAACCCTGGCTTATTCAGAGTACCATCTAGGTAAAGGTCGAAGGTTCTCGCCGTATAATCGATGTTTCTAAATTCTACATGAACGAAATCACCGGTAGTGTAACTTGTAATTACCTCACTACTTACAACGCCTGTAGCACTCCTATAATAGAGATAGAAATAACCGCTCGAATTCCAATAGGTATTTAAGAAAATGCCGTATCCGTTATTCGAATCGAATATCTGAGTATACCCTCCTCTGTAGCCTGTGTACCCAACACTGGTATGATAACCAACATTTTTAGGCTGAATATCGCCTAGATCACGTTTGATGGCTGTGCCCGACTGAGCACCGGAGAAATATAAGCTCCTTGATCCTTCCGCGCTAGATGCAGTCGAGTTCGTTAAAGTGTTGAACGAGCTAGAGGTTTGGAATCCCTCAAGCGTGCCGTCCTCAAAGTCCCAATCGAAATAGGTATTTGAATCTAGTACGTCAAAAGCGTAGGTAAGTATTCCTGCTCCGGATCCGTTGTATACCGTAAAGTCCGTGCTACCTGTCCCTCCACAAGGAACATTCAAAACCAATGTATCCGTTGGCCCGCTTCCGTTTGGCGCATTTGAGATGTTTAGGGTTACAGAGGTAGTATCCGAGGTGTTACAATTACTTGCAATGAGTTCTACAGTATTTGAACCCGAGGTAGTGAAATTATGTGTAGGGTTTTGATCTGTAGAGGTGGTTCCGTCACCAAAGTCCCATAAGTAAGTGCCCGCATTGGAAGAAGTGTTCACGAACTGAATCGGTGCATTGTAATTAGGAGTAGGCGACGAATAGGTAAAGTTAGCAGTTGGTGCAGTAGTACCTGCAGTCGACCAATTGGCCACAAAACCAGCAGCATTTCCAAAGTAGTTGGAGTAGAAACGAATGGTGATCGCTCCTGAAGCCCCAGTAAAACTAGTTGGTAAGGTTGATGTACCTGAGTAATAGCCGATGTACGTTGTTCCAGAAGTCCCTGCACCGTCCCAAACTTGAATCCAATCACTGCTGTGGTACAAGCTCCAAGTGGTAAAAGACAAGGTTACTGTATCGTTGCCGGGTGGGTCAATAATGACATAGCCGTTGTTGTAAGCGGTGTAGTTTCCATTGATACCTCCACCATCTACAAGAATACCCGAACAAAGAGTCGTGGTATCCGTTGAGCCATCGATAGGCATGTTAACGATAGTTGTTTGGCTGAAGAGGCCTAGTGGCAAAAGCATTGCCAACAATAAACGTAAGCGCATTAGGTGCATTTTTAGTTCTTCGCGAAGATAGATATCATTTAAACGCGAATTAAGCTTAATGAGTTAACCCATTATTATGTTTGAAATATGATTTAGCTCAGTAATTCCTTTGGCTTCTACACCCTATTTTTGTGCTCAGAATAACAGTTATTCGTTTATGATCCAGACAGATCTTCTCATTATCGGCGCAGGACCTACGGGCTTGTTTACAGTTTTTGAAGCAGGGCTTTTGAAAATGAAGTGTCACCTGATTGATTCGCTACCACAACCGGGAGGTCAGCTTGCTGAGATTTACCCGAAAAAACCTATTTACGACATCCCAGGATTCCCAACCATTGATGCGGGTGAATTGGTCGATAATCTAATGGAGCAAATCAAACCGTTTAACGCAGGTTTTACCTTGGGCGAGAGCGCTGTTACTATAGATAAAGACGATGAGGGCCAATTCATCGTGACCACAGACAAAGGCACAAAGCATCGTGCGCCTTCTGTTGCCATAGCAGGCGGGCTAGGTGTATTCACACCGCGCAAACCTCCTATTGCCAACATTACAGATTTTGAAGACAAAGGCATTAAGTACATCATCAAGGATCCAGAGGTTTATCGCGGCAAGAAAGTAGTGATTTCAGGCGGTGGTGATAGCGCCTTGGACTGGACCATCTTCTTGGCGGAGATTGCTGATGAAGTTAGCTTGGTGCACCGCAGAACTTCATTCAGAGGACATTTGGACAGCGTAGATAAAGTTATGGCTCTGGCTGAAGCCGGTAAGGTGAACCTCATCACTAACGCAGAGGTCAAAGAAGTGGCTGGTGGTGATAAGCTAGAATCTGTAACCATCCATGCCAAAGACGGCAGTAAAACCCTCGTTGAATGTACCGACTGGTTGCCACTCTTCGGTCTTACTCCTACCCTTGGACCTATAGGCGATTGGGGATTGGAAATCGAGAAAAACTCCATCGTTGTAAATAATGCCACAGATTACAGCACGAATATTGAAGGCATCTACGCCATCGGCGACGTTAATACCTATCCGGGCAAACTGAAGCTTATCCTTTGTGGATTCCACGAGGGTACCATTATGGTTCAAAGCGCCTTCAAGCGTGCCTATCCAGATAAGAAACTATCGTTCAAATACACTACCGTGATGGGCGGTGTAGGCAGTCTAGAATAAGATGAGTGCAGATATTAACATCGTTGTTGTTGACCGCGAAGGTCAAAGTCATGAACTCGTTGCTCCAACGGATATGAATATGAACCTCATGGAGGTTTGTAAATCGTACGAATTACCTGTTAAAGGCACCTGTGGAGGGATGGCAATGTGTGCCTCGTGCCATTGCTATGTGGAAAGTGATCATGAGCTCAAAGAACCTTCAGATGACGAGGAAGACATGCTCGATCAAGCATTTTTTGTGGAGGACAACAGCCGATTGGGGTGTCAGATCTTCATGCATCCTGACCTTGAAGGTCTTGCCGTAACCCTTGCCCCTGAATCTGAATAAACAGGCTTTTATTCGTGGCAATTCTTGAGTTATCTTTAGCTGCTCACAGAATTGAATTCCATGAAAAAACTATTCTCCATTAGCCTATGTGTTGCCCTTTCTTTAACTGCGGCAGCACAACAATCTATTACCCTTAGTGACCTCTGGCAACGCTATTCATTCTATGCCGGCGGCATCAGCGGATTGCGCAGCATGAACGACGGCGCACACTATTCGGCCTCTACACAAAAAACCATTGACAAATACAGCTACGAAAGCGGCGAAAAAGTTGCGACTCTTTTCGATATCGCATCAGTCGAAGGATTGAACGGCTTCGATGGCTATTCATTCAACGCAGATGAAACCGCTGCCCTTTTAGAAACAGAAACAGAATCTATTTATAGATACAGCTCTCGTAGCGTGGTTTGGTTGGCCGATTTTAATTCGGGTACTGCTAAAAAGCTCCGCGACGAAAAGGTTCGCTATGCGACCTACTCACCTGATGGCCAATACGTGGCTTATGTCTTAGGCAACGACTTATATGCTTTTGACATCGACACAGACGCACACATCCGTATAACAAATGATGGAGAGTTTAACAGCATCATCAATGGTGCAACGGACTGGGTTTACGAAGAGGAATTTGCGCTAGTTAGTGCCTTCTGGTGGTCTCCGGATTCACGCTATATCGGCTTTTTACGCTTCGACGAGAGCAATGTGAGGAGTTTCAATATGGATGTTTACGGGAATAAATTATACCCGAACCCATATACCTTCAAATACCCTAAGGCTGGTGAGGACAATAGTGTAGTCACCGCACACCTATGGGACAGCGAAAACGGAAGCGTCCGTCAGGTGCTTGATAAGACGCCTTACGAATACCTACCACGAACAAAATGGTCCGACGACCGCACTTGGGTGATTCAAAGCATGAATAGGTTGCAGAATGACCTCAAGCTCTATGCGGTAGATGCGCCAAGTGGTGAACATGCCCTACTCTACAGGGAGACTGACGAGAAATATCTGGAAATCAATGATGAATTGTACTTCTTAGAGGACGGCTCATTTATCATGCTTAGCGATAGAGACGGCTGGAACCACCTGTATCATATCAGCGCACAGGGTAAAGTAAAGCGTCAGATCACCTCAGGCGATTTTAACGTTACTTCCTTCTACGGTATCGATGAAAACAAGCGTTTGTATTACCAGAGTTCGGAGATGAATGCTACTGAGCGTAACATCTACAGCATCCGCATCAATGGTCGTAGCAAGAAACTACTCACCAGCGAAAAAGGAACGCACCGTGGCACCTTTACTAACGATTTCAGCCTTTTCGTAAATACCTACAGTGCCGAAGGAGTACCGCCGGTGGTTACACTTCGAAGCAACGACGGCAGCATCGTTCGTACACTCAAAGAGAACAAACGCGCTGAGGCAGCATTGGAAGCATACACTTACTCACCGAAAGAATTTTTCACAGTTAGCACGCCAACCGGCGGCGACCTCAACGCTTGGATGATCAAGCCGGTGGACTTTGATGAAAATAAAACCTACCCAATGTTCATGTTTGTCTATGGTGGCCCTGGCCGTCAGACCGTTGAGAACAGCTATGACGCATTTAACGGTATGTGGTTCCAGATGCTTGCGAATGAATACGACATGATTGTCGTTAGTGTAGACAACCACGGAACCGACGGGCGTAGTGAAGAATTTAAGAAAAGTACCTACGGTCAAATGGGGAAACTGGAGACGCGTGATCAGACAGAGGCGGCTTTAGAATTGGCCAAACGCTCTTACATCGATGGTGATCGCATAGGCATCTTTGGTTGGAGTTACGGCGGCTACATGGCCTCCAACTGTTTGTTCCAAAGCCCTGAAGTATTCAAGATGGCCGTGGCGGTAGCACCAGTGACCAATTGGCGCTTCTACGATAACATCTATACCGAACGCTACATGGGACTCCCTGCTGATAATGGAGATGGCTACGATGCAGATAGTCCTTTGTCTCACGTAGACGGTTTGGAAGGAAAATACCTCTTGATCCACGGAACCGGCGATGATAATGTGCATGTGCAAAACTCGATGCGAATGGTTGAGGCACTCATCCAGGCGGACAAAGACTTCCAATGGTTCGCCTACCCCGATAAAAACCACGGTATTTATGGAGGGAACACGCGTATGCACCTGTACCGCATGATGACCAAATTCATTGCCGAGAATCTATAACAGGCGGTGACCAAATAAATCTTATACTTGCGTAACACAAAAACACACTGAAATATGAGTGATCAAAGTATGAAGCATCCACCAGCGCTGTGGACGCTATTTATGTCTGAAATGTGGGAAAGGTTCTGTTACTACGGAATGCGCACCCTTTTGACATTATTCCTTGTAAAATCCCTACTTAAAGGTGATGCTGAGGCTTCACTAATCTATGGTGCCTACACCGCCTTGGTTTATGCTGCTCCAGTTTTGGGTGGTCGCATGGCCGATTCTTTCTTAGGCTACCGTTATGCCATTATTCTCGGTGCCATTCTAATGGCCATTGGTGAATTCCTAATGGTTGCTGGTACTGATATGTTTGGCTTGGACGCAGGTCTACGCGAAAGCTTAATGCTCATAGGTATGGGTGGTTTGATCGTAGGTAACGGTTATTTCAAGGCGAACATCTCTACCATCGTAGGTAAACTATACAATGATGGTGATCCACGTCGCGATTCCGGCTTTACCATCTTCTATATCGGTATTAACATTGGTGCACTCTTGGCAACAACTGTAGTGGCTTTTGTGGGTGAAACCTACGGATTTGAATACGGATTTGGCTTGGCCGGTCTCGGTATGCTTTTGGGCCTATTCATTTTCTGGGGTGGACGCGAGAAATACGGTCATGTACCCAATATTGACATCACTGAGGCTGGCCGTGAAAAGTGGTTGGGTATGGAGCGCTGGAAAACCATTACCGTTTTATCCCTCCTTCTCATTCCATTGAGCTACGTATTGATTTCAAAAAATGAAATCCTACAGTACTTGCTCATTGCCATCTTCCTTTATGTAGCGTACCAATTGATCGCTGCGGGTATTAAAGAAGGACCTGTGTGGAGAGACCGCATGATTGCATTGGTCATCATGATGATCATCAACGTAGTGTTCTGGGCCTGTTTCGAGCAAGCAGGTACGTCATTGACGCTGTTTGCTGATCGTAACGTGAACCGTGAGATCTTTGGTTGGATGATGCCTGCTTCTATGACGCAGTTCTTCAACCCGTTCTTCATTGTAACATTTGGTTCGTTCTTCTCATGGATGTGGATCAAATTGAGCCAAATGGGCAAGAACCCTTCTATTCCAATGAAGTTCAGTTTAGGTATCCTTCAGCTTGGAGCTGGTTTCTTGGTTACCCTAGTTGGTCTTATGTTCGTTAACGATGCCTACCAGGTGCCGCTATTAACGCTAGTATTCTTGTACATGCTACACACTACTGGGGAGTTGTTCGTAAGCCCTATCGGATTATCAATGGTTACTAAACTTGCGCCGAAGAGTATTGCTGGTACAGCGATGGGTGGCTGGTTCCTTTCTTTTGCTATGGCAAACTACCTCGCCGGTGCCATTGCCGCACTTAGTGGTGGTGAAGAGGGCGGTGAAGCATTAGGCGTTGCAGAAGGTCTAGACAAGTACATTGCTACGTTCTCGACCATTGGTTACGTACTAGTTGCTTTCGCAGTATTGCTTGCCTTGTTGAAAGGTCCAATTAACAAATTGATGCACGGGGTTGAGTAACCTTTAGCATAGTTTTATCATATGAACCCTGCGCCTTGTGCGTGGGGTTTTTTAATTTGGTTCTATGAAAAACACACTACTTGCCATAGCCCTTCTGTTCTTTGGATCGGGAGTGGCTCAAGAGAAAATCCAATGGATGAGTATTGAAGAGGCCTATGAATTGACACAGACGGAGGAAAATCCGAAAAAGATCTTCATAGACGTTTATACCGATTGGTGCGGTTGGTGCAAGCGCATGGATAAAGCGACCTTCCAAAAACCAGAGGTTGCTGCGTACATGAACGAACATTACTACAATGTCAAATTCAACGCGGAACAAAAAGAGGACATCACCATTTTGAACAACACCTTCACATTCGTCGCTCAAGGTCAGCGAGGGTACCACGAACTAGCGGCGGCACTGCTCAATGGGAAAATGTCCTACCCTACCGTCATTTTCATGAATGACAAATTCGAAATGCTTAGCCCTGTACCTGGCTACCAAGAGCCTGTGCAATTCTTGAAGATTGCCAACTTCTTCGGAAGCAACGCGTACAAGGATACGCCTTGGGAAGAATACGCCAAGCAATAGTAGGCCCATAGTCTAAAGCAATAAAAAAGCCCGATGCTGCGCATCGGGCTTTTCTCTTTTAAAATTTAAAGTCGTACCCTTTGAGGGTGAGCTTTTCGTATTTCTGTTGATTGAATTCGTACAAGCGCGAGGGCTTCTTATTGCCCGGTGCTTCAAAGATGGTCTCCTCCGTATCTATCAATAATTCACTACGCATAAACTTCTTTCTGAAGTTTCGCTTATCCAACTCCTTACCAAGACATGCTTGATAAAGCGCGTGAATATTATTGAACGTAAATCGCTGTGGTAGTAATACGAAACCGATTGGACGACGCTTCACACGGCGTTTGAGACGCTCCGTGGCCATTTCGTAAATTTCATTGTGGTCGAAGATCATTTCTGGTTCTTCGCCGTTCCTTACCCAACGGTATCCCTCTTGCAATTTGATGTTCTTTACCTCGTCCCAATTCAAAAGTGCGTAATAGGCGATATTCACCACACGCCCCATTGGGTTTCTGTATACACGAGCAAAAGCGTTCAGCTGCTCCAGATAGATTTGGTCCATGCCCAATACACGCTTCATCATGCGCTTGGCCACATCCTCGACACTTTCGTTGGCCTTTACCCAATTTGTTGGAAGCATTGGAGCACCGCGATACGGTTCTTCCGATTTCGCACCTACCAATGAGATCAAATTTTCTCCGTCAAAAGCAAACACCACTACTGAGGTTCCTAGTGCTGCGTCGAATTTAATAGCCATAGTTTAGAAGTATTTGAAGCAAAATTAAAAATAAACGTACCTATGGAACTTTATTTTAATGTTAAATAGTATTCATAATCAACACTTTACATTAATAAAGGTTCGGATTGATCTAGAAATTAATCTAATTATCTAAGAATGAAGGGAAAAGAAAAGCCCCGCGTATCACGCGGGGCTTTTTCGAAGGGTGGAAGACCGGGTTCGAACCGGCGACCTCTGGAACCACAATCCAGCGCTCTAACCAACTGAGCTACAACCACCATAATTGGGCGGCAAATATACTTGCATTGAATCTATATCTGCAACCCTTTTATTTGAATTTTTTAGAAAACTACCCAAAGTGTTACGACACAAAGAATTAACAAGAAGGTTAATGCTTTGGTGCTGCTACTCATAGGCACGGCATTCTCTTTATTCCACACCAGCGTTTCATCATCATAGGTCTCAGCTTGAGGTTTGGCCAATGAGACCAAGACAAGAACTACAGAACAGATGGCGAACAGCAGCAAAGCAAAGTGCAAGAAATTCATACCTACATACCACCCTAAGAATCCTGAGTACTCCCCTCCCGCTATTTCGAAGCTTAGACGAGTAACACCTAGAACTGCACCTGTAAGTAGCGCCCACTGCGCTCCTGCAGAATTGATCTTTTTAAAGAAGATACCCAACAAGAATGCTGCGGCGATCGGCGGCGAAATATAGGCTTGGATAGATTGAAGCTTTTGGAACAGTCCGCCTTCGATCATTTGCATCATAGGAATCCATGCAATACCTAATGCAACTAGTACAATAGTTGAAATTCGGCCTGCACGAACCAATTCTCTGTCATTGGCCTGTGGACGGTATTTCTTGTATACATCAAATGTGATCAAAGTCGAACAGCTGTTAAATACTGAACTTAGAGAGCTCATCAATGCAGCGAGTAGCCCAGCCACTACCAATCCTCTAAGTCCAGCTGGTAAAACAGTCTTTACCATTAATGGTAGAGCGGCGTCATAACCGCCATCTGCGAAGGACAACAGTTCTGGATTTTTTTGCGCGATAGCGTAAGCCACTACCCCAGGCATCATAAAAATGAACATCGGCAAGAGTTTCATGTACCCGCCGAACAAGGCACCTTTGCGTGCGGTGTCGATGTCCTTCGCTGCCAAAACGCGCTGCACAATGAATTGGTCCGTACACCAATACCAGATCCCAAGGATAGGTGCACCAAACATAATTCCCGTCCAAGGGTAGTTAGTATCGGACATCGGGCGCCATAGACTCCAGTGGTTGGCCGTAGTATTTTCCATAAGTTCACCTACTCCACCGAGCTCATTCAGACCGAATACGGTTAGAATAATCGACCCACCAACGAGTACAAACATCTGCATCATGTCCGTGTAAACTACGGCCTTGAAACCTCCAAAGACTGTATATATCCCTGTGGCTACCACAATAACAATGGCACCGGTCCAAAAGCTGATTCCGAGCAATGCCGTAAATACAATGGCACCGGCAAAGATCGTTACCGAAATCTTAGTCAATACATACGCGACGATACTCACGTAGGACAGGTAAGTACGAGCCCAGCCGTTGTAGCGTTTCTCTAAAAACTCCGGCATGGTGAACACACCAGACTTTAGATAGAACGGTACGAATACCCATCCTAAAAGAATGAGGATTAGGGAGGCTAAAAGTTCGAATTGGCCCGCGACTAAATCTCCTGAGGCTCCTTGGCCAGCGAGACCAACGAGGTGTTCTGATCCAATGTTTGAGGCAAATAAAGATGCGCCAATGACAAACCATCCGAGATTTCTACCGCCTAGGAAGTAGTCGGCAGCCTCGCCGTTTTCGCTCTTCTTTGAGCCGCTAAAAAATGCAATGACAAAAACGGCCACAAAGTAGAGGCCGATAATTACGTAATCAGTAGTGTTTAACATGTCGGTTCTGTTAGTTGCCCCAATATAATGTACTAAGTACAATTAATACCGACAGTGCTCATAAAGAAGTTTGAATTTGCGCAGGGTTCGCCCTAAATTGCCCGAAATGAGCGCTACAGTATTACACGTTGTTAAGTGGTACCCGAACCCTGAAGACCCCCAAAATGGAATCTTCGTCAAGAAGCATATTGATGCTTTGGGGACTGATGCCCATGTGCTGGGATTTTTAAATGGTGAGTTTAACAAAGTGGAAGATGGGAATTGCATCATCTACGGAACTAAAAAAATGAGCTTAGGCGCTAAGATTGCGTTGTTCTACGGTGCTCTAGAAAAAGTGAAACCGGATATCATCCATTTTCACTGTTATGCGCAAGATCTATGGTTACTAAGTAAAATTGCCCTGAGCAAAGGCATTCCTTATATCCATTCTGAGCACTGGTCGGGTTTGCTTGAAGAGAACCTCTCCTCTATAAGCCGGGGGAGGCGTGGTTTCATAAAAAACTACTTTGGGGGCGCTTCAAAAATTCTACCGGTAAGTCAAGCCTTAGCGAAAGGCATTCAAAAGGTAGCTCCAGAAGCGACAATTCAGGTGATTCCGAACATCATCGATGAGATCGATTTTTCTCACCCAAATGAATTTCCAAGCAAGAGCTTTTGTGTGGTTGGAGACGTTGTTTTCGATATCAAACGCCAAGACTTCATTTTAGAATGCTTTAAGCAACTGCCCTCTTCTAAATGCGAGTTGCACTTTTATGGCGGTGGGCCCGATTTAGAATCGCTCAAGACAAAGGCAAAAAATCTTCTTAACGTGACGGTTCACGGACGTGTGACCAATGAACAAGTCCTAGGAATACTACCTAATCACCACGCCCACATTCAATTCAGCGCTTTTGAAACCTTTGGAATTGCGACGCTTGAAGCAAGGAAGGCAGGCATTTGGGCCATAACAAGAAAATCGTTTGGTAGTTCCCAATTCGCTGATAAGGCCACCTTGTTTGCTGAAAATGAGACGGAACTGATTGGTGCTATGCAACGTGTTTTGGACGCGGAGAAACCCGGTGTAAATGCATTTGAAGCACTGAATTCAAAAGGAATTGGTCGTGAAATTCAAAAATGCTACAATGAACTATTGTAGTGACTTTTCTATTATATTTAAACCTCACAAAAATTCGTACTATGAGAAAACTTTTACTAGCATTTGCTGGACTTAGTGTTATCGGTGCTACCGCTCAGGAAGCTCGTATGGACCTAGGTCGTAGCGCGGCGATGTACGCAGCGACTCATGCTGATGGCACGCCATTGAATACTTCATACAATAAGCAAAGCTCTGCTGTTGCTATTGGTACCGCTCCAAACGTTTATGGTGCTGCATTCGGCCCTAAGACGAATTTGGTAGCGAACGAAGATCTGAACACCATTGCATTCGTTCACCGTTCTGACTACGGAACTAACAACGACTACAGTTCAGGTTCTTTGCGTTTCGACTACTCTACTGATGGTGGTTCTACTTGGACTTCAAATGCAGGACCAATCTGGAACCCTAACCAAAGCGGTTACGGTTACCCAGGTTTCGCTCGTTACCCACATATCGGTATCTTGAATGAAACCAACAACACAAACCCATTGAATGCTTCTGTTACACTTTGGGCTCCTACTCTAGCTGGTACAAACGCCGGTGCTTGGGGTGGAGCACTTGTTGGCACGCACAAAATGGACAACACTGTGACTAACATGGCTGTAGATACTACAGGTGGTCACTTGACTTTGGAAGAATCTTTCACTCAAGACGGTACGTTCTGGGGGCTAAGCTTTGATCATCCAAACTACACCGCAGAGGAATATACCGATACGGCTATTGTGTGGAAGGGCACTATGGACTTTACAACTGATACCATGGCATTGACTGAGATCAAAGCATACTTGCCAGTAACTAATGATGCTACTAACGGTAAAATTTACGGTGACGGACGTATTTCTTTTGATGAGAGTGGAACAACTGGCTACATCTCTATCGAAGCATACGACAGCTTGATTGCTCCTAACAAAGTAATCCACCCGTATTTGATCAAAACTACAGATGGTGGTTCTACTTGGGGTTCTGCAATGGGACCTAACCTAGACCTTTTGGTTGATCAAGGCACAGGCGATAGCTTGGTAACTATCTTCTCTACCATCACTGGTGGATGGGATATCGGTAGCTTGACTTCTTCAACGCGTGGTCACGATATGGCAGTTGATGCAAACGGCAACCCACACATGTTTGTACACGTATTCCCAGGTGTTGGTACTACACCAACAGGTGGTACTATGGCTGGTGATTTCGTATACTACCCAGGTGTGAACTTGTTGGTAGACATCTACACTACAGACGGTGGTTTGACTTGGAAGTGTAACATCGTAAGCCAAGTATTTACTTGGGATTACGAATTCGATCCAACAAACGGCCCTGTAACTGAAGCTAACCGTCCACACATCTCAATGAGCTCTGACCGCGAGATGATGTTCTTCTCTTGGTTCGAGAGTGATACTTCATTCGTAACAGGTACCGAAAACAACTTCCCAGACTGGAGATGTCAAGGGTACAACGTTCTTGGCGATTCTTTGGAAGGTCAAATGACTGTCATGGGTACATTCGGTGATGCGACTTGGGGTAACGTTGCAGACTATGCGTTCGACAACGGTGACGGTTCTTACCAGTTGCACATGACGTACTCTCCTATCGAAGATTTCGGTACGTTCTCAGTATTGAGCCCGATCGATTTCTACTACCTCGGTTCTCCTTACCCGAACAATATCGGTATTGAAGAAATGGAAACACAAAACTTCTCGGTAAGCCAAAACTACCCGAACCCTACAAACGGTTTGACTAAGGTGGCTATCGAGAGCGTTGAAGCAGCTGCATTTACTATGAATATCATGGATATCACAGGTCGTACTATTGAAGTACGTGAACTGGGCCGTCTAGATGCAGGTCGTCACATTGAAGAGATTGATGCTACAGGATTCGCTCCAGGTATCTACTTCTACACTGTAAGCTCTGCAGGACACCAAAGCACTAAGAAATTCATCGTAGAGTAATCTGCCGATTTAGATTTCAAATAAAAACCCCCAGCGCGCAGCGCTGGGGGTTTCTTTTATCCAAACTTTTGCCCTAAGCTTTCTTTGACCCGAGATTAATAGTCCAAGATGCGCTGAACACTATCCTCCAATCGTGCACTTGCCAAAAAGCCCTGCTCAAGACCGGCGGCAAACGGAATAGGTGTAGGATCGCTACTGACGAGTTCCACAGGAGCATCTAAAAGCTCAAAGCACTCTCGTGCAATACGCGAGGCAATGTACTCTCCATATCCGCCTACGGCGATATCTTCTTGCAATACGACTACTCTACCTGTTTTAGCCAAGCTATTTCGAACCGATTCAAAATCTAAGGGAACTAATGTTCTTAGGTTAATCACCTCTATTGCGGCGTCATTATTCGCCGCCAATTTCATAGCCCAATGAACGCCCATTCCATAGCTTACAATAGTCAAATCACTTCCCGGACGCTGCACATGAGCTTGCCCAAGATTTAGCGATGTAATTCCAGAAGGAACCTCCTCCTTCACCGTTCGATACAGGGCCTTATGCTCAAAGAACATCACCGGATTTGGATCATTAAAGCTCGCCAACAACAGTGCTTTGGCTTCAGCAGGGTAAGCCGGGTAAACGACTTTGAGCCCGGGAACATGTGTAAACCAAGCTTCTGTGCTTTGGCTATGGTATGGCCCTGCTGCTACCCCTGCTCCAGTGGGCATGCGCACAACTACATCAACATGCTGTCCCCAGCGCCAATGAAGTTTCGCGAGGTTATTCACTATTTGATTAAAGCCAGTGGTTACAAAATCGGCAAACTGCATTTCCATCATCGACTTTCCGCCACCAATGGCATATCCCATAGCGGTTCCTACAATCGCACTTTCACAAAGCGGAGTATTTCTTACGCGCGCTTCACCAAACTCTGTCATGTAGCCTTCTGTAGCTTTGAAAACTCCACCATAATCAGCGATATCCTGTCCCATGAGCACCAGCTCGGGCCATTTTCGCATGGCTTCCCCCAATGCATCATGAATGGCATCAATGAATCGCAATTCTCTTGGAGCCTCTGGAGCTTCGGACAATGCTGAAGAGGGCGCATAGACATCCGCTAAACTCTCGTCTCTGTCGTATTCCAAATCGGGGAGATCTAAAGCAGCATGGAAAGCTCCATCAACTACTTTTTTAGCACGGGCCAATTCCTCATCAATCCACCCTTCAGTCACACCCCACCCTTGTGGATTGGCGCGCAACAAAGCCATGGGTTCTTTCTTCTCCATCTCTGCTATCATCCCTTCAGGATAATATTTGGTGCCGCTGGCTTCCTCATGACCTCTCAACCTAAAAGTTTTGGCCTCTAAAAGAATAGGTTTACCCTCACCTCTAGCATATTCAGCGGCTTCTGCAAAACTTTCAGTGGCTTCTTCGAGATTGTTGGCATTAAAGCTCATCGTTTTCATGCCATAGGCGGGACCTTTTTGTTCGAAAGAGTCAAAGATGAACTGCTGATGCTCCGGTGTGCTTAACCCCCAATAGTTGCGCTCCACGACAAAGACCACGGGCAAGCTCCACACAGCGGCTACGTTGAGCGCCTCATGAAAATCCCCTTGAGAGGTTGCGCCATCGCCAGTAAAGGCGAGCACACATTTTCCTGTTTCTTGCAACTTTTCTCTCAACGCTAAACCACACGCTACGCCAAGCTGAGCCCCTAAATGAGAAATCATCCCAACAATATGATGCTCCATAGCACCAAAGTGAAAGCTCCGATCCCGACCTTTCGTGTAGCCTTCAGCTTTTCCTTGAAATTGGGCAAAGAGACGCTTCAGTGGAACTTCACGAGAGACAAACGCCCCTAGATTGCGGTGCATAGTGCACATAAATTCATCCTTGGACAAAGCATGAGTGGCCGCTACGCTTAAGGCCTCTTGGCCGAAAGAAGCGAACCATTTAGAGATTTTGCCCTGTCTTAGGTAGATGAGCATTTTTTCCTCAATCGCTCTGGTGAGGATAAAATCATGTAAGATTTGCCTGGTACGGGCATCGTTCATAACTTCTGCTTGATGGGTCTAGAGACTGAATTTAGCTCAAAAAAGGGAGTTATTTTTGCTAGACAGAACCTAATATTAGCATTATGGCACTTATTCCAAACCTAGATTTTGCAAAGTGGTCCCAGGGGACTGAGCATGAGAAGGCTGAATTCGTAAAAGAGTTAGGCGCAGCCTACACAGATATTGGCTTCATTACTATTAAAAACCATGGTTTTGGCGAAGCGGTCCAAGACGGTCTCTATGACAAGGCTGCTGAATTTTTCGCAATGGACAAGAGTGTTAAATCGGCTTATGAGATCGAAGGTTTAGCCGGTCAAAGGGGGTATACCTCTTTTGGAAAAGAACACGCTAAAGGAATTGAAGCTGCCGATTTAAAAGAATTTTGGCAAGTAGGTCAGCCAGAACCGGCGTATGAAGGACCAGAGTATCATGATAATGTGAGCGTTGCTGAATTACCTGAATTTGCGCCAGCTTTCAAACAAGCCTACCTGCAGCTCGAAAGCATAGGTCGTGAGCTACTTAAAGCTATTGCTACCTATTTGGAATTGGATGCAGATTACTTCGAAGAGTGGGTACAAGGCGGTAATTCTATCCTACGGGCCATCCACTACCCACCTATCACAGAAGACCCGGGCGATAGCGTACGTGCTGGTCAGCATGAAGATATCAATCTTATCACCCTGCTTATGGGTGCTAGTGCAGAGGGGCTGCAAGTCTTAAACAAACAAAACGAGTGGATTGGCATCACTGCCATACCAGGTTCACTGGTAGTTAATGTCGGTGATATGCTCCAAAGATTGACTAATGGCGTGATGAAATCGACCACACACCGCGTTGTGAATCCTCCAAAAGAAAAATGGGGCACCTCGCGCTACTCTATCCCTTTCTTCTTACATCCCGTTGGCAAGATGCCGTTAAATGCTCTTGAAAATTGTATCAGCGATGATCGTCCGAAGGCATTCGAAAATATTACAGCAGGTCAATATTTAGAGCAGCGACTCATTGAAATTGGTTTGAAAAAATAATCTATGCGGATAGACATCATCACAGTACTTCCGGAGCTTCTAAAAGGTCCTTTCGCCCACAGCATCTTAAAACGTGCTGAGGACAAAGGCATTGCAGAGGTACATGTACATCAGCTAAGAAACTATGGCGTAGGTAAGCACCAGCAAGTAGACGATTACCAATACGGCGGCGGTGCAGGAATGGTGATGCAATGTGGTCCGTTAGTGGATTGTATCGAAGATTTACAAAAGGACCGTCAATACGACGCCATCCTTTATATGACTCCAGATGGCAAGCGGTATGATCAGGGCGACGCAAACCAATTAAGCATGCTAGACAACCTAATGATCATTTGTGGTCATTACAAAGGCATTGATCAACGTGTTCGCGATCACTGGATTACCCATGAATACAGCATTGGAGATTATGTGCTTAGTGGTGGAGAATTAGCAGCTGCAGTAATTAGCGACTCCATCATCCGATTAATCCCTGGAGTATTAAATGACGAGACCTCTGCACTCACAGATAGTTTCCAAGACGATTTATTAGCGCCACCTGTATATACCCGCCCAGAAGATTTTAGGGGACACAAGGTACCGGAGGTACTAACTAGCGGGAATTTCAAAGCTATCGAAGCTTGGCGTGAAGAAGAGGCCTTTAAGCGCACTAAAGCACGAAGACCAGATTTGCTCAAGGACTAAAAGATGTGCAGGTCTTTGATGGCCGATCGTCCAACATGCTCATTAATGGCGACAACAATCTTGGCCTTCACCATCAATAATTCTTTGCGAACCACAGAACTGTCGAGCTGAATAACTAAGACGCCATTTTCCACTTTCTTGCGCGAAGTTTGACGTGCCACGGAAGGCCCCATGACTTCATCCCAAGCTTGCAATACCCTGCTGTTATCCGTCCCCTGACGAAGGCGGTAGCGATCGAGCCACTCACTGAGCGCCTCTCCCATGTTTTGTTCGTTAGAGCGTTTGAATTGAGCCATCGTCGTTAATTTCAAAAGTGGTATGCTGCAATTGCAATGCTTCGCTCAACTGCTTCATGCGTTCAGAATGCGTATCGGTAATGAAAATTTGTCCAAAATCCTCCGTGTTTACTAACTGAAGAAGATTGGCCACACGTCCCTCATCCAACTTATCGAAGATATCGTCCAATAATAGTAGAGGGGCCATCTCAAGATGTTTTCGACCAATTTCAAACTGGGCCAATTTCAATGCAATCAAGAAACTCTTTTGCTGCCCCTGTGACCCTACGCGCTTAATGGGATAACCGCCTAATTGAAAAACGAGGTCATCTCTGTGTGTACCTACAGAAGTGTATTGCAGGACTTTATCTTTATCAAGCTTAGATTGGAGAAGTTCACGCATGCCCATTTCGTGCAATGCGCTTTTATAGGTTACCGAAACCTCTTCCTTGCCGCCACTGAGCACTTCATAGAAACGTTGTATGGCCGGCTGTAACTCTTCGACAAAGCTCTTCCTATACTCAAATATCTTCGCGCCTTCTTCAACTAATATATCATCATAAAGCTCTAGCAATGAGGCATCAAAAGTCCTGTTAGAAGCAAAGTACTTTAAGGTTGTATTTCTTTGAGAAAGGGCTTTGTTATATGCGATCAGCGCATTCAAGTATTCTCTACTGTTTTGGCTAATAGTAGCATCCACCAATTTCCTTCTGGTTTCCGCCGCGTCTAGAATAAGATCTCTATCCATAGGCGAGATCATCACCACAGGCAAATATCCGACGTGATCTGCTAATCTCTCTACCTCCTTACCGTCGATACGAACTTTCTTCTTTTGGCCTTTTTTCAAACCGAGATCCAAACCATGTGCTCTACCCTTTCGCTCAATATTCGCTTTAATAAGCGCCATTGTCTCGCCGTGGGTGATGTTTTGACCGTCAGTTGCACCAAGATAGGAACGCGTCAAACTCAGGTAATGCAAGGCATCCAGCACATTGGTCTTACCATTACCGTTGTTACCAGTAATGATGTTCACCTTCTCATTAAAATCCCACTTCGAACTGCGGTGGTTTTTAAAATGAGTCAATTCTAATGCGCCAATGATAAGCTTGTCCATAGCGACAAAAATAGGCTTCTTAGAGTCAAAATTTGTACTATTTTTGGCGGACTCAACAATATTATAGCCATGGCTAAGAAGAACGCACCTGCACAGCAGGATAACTTAGGATTTGATAATGTAGAACAGACGTTAACCAGGACAGAACAGTTCTTGGAAAACAACGCAAAACAAGTAGGTATCGTGGTCGGTGCCGTAGTTGCAGTTGTTCTCGCATTCTTTGCGTACAACACTTACGTAGTTGCTCCTAAAGTAGCCGAATCAGGCACTGAAATGGCACAAGCTATCAAATGGTTCGAAGCAGATTCGATGAACCTTGCCCTAAATGGAAACGGCGCAAATTATGGCTTCCTTGATATTATTGACGAGTACGGCAGTACACCAGCTGGAAACAGCGCACATTACTACGCAGGCCTAGCCTACTATTCTTTGGGCGACTTCCAAAACGCTATTGAAGAACTAGATAGCTACAGCGCATCTAACACGGCAACTGGTGCTATGGCTTTAGGCGTTATTGGTGATGCATTTGTCGAACTAGGGCAAATGGACGACGCCGCTGATTACTACCAAAAAGCTGCTAAATCAACGGATAATTCTTTCACTACCCCATTATTCTTGTGGAAAGCCGGCCTTGCTCTTGAGGCAAATGGTGAAGCAAGCAAAGCAGTGAAGTTATACGAGACCATCGCTGAAGATTACCCTGAATCACGCCAAGCAGCGAGCATTCAGGGCGTTATCGCAGCGCTTAAGTAAGCTCTATGGCAACCGCTCATCAGCACCTAGATAGCACGAATGACGAGAATGTTCCTTCTGGCGAAGGAAAGCTCGTTGCTATTGTACGTGCTGAATGGAACGATGAGATTACTTCTGGCCTCGCGCAAGGTGCAAAGCAAACCCTTCTACAACACGGTGTATCTGAAGACGGAATCATTGAAGTCGATGTGCCAGGCGCAGTAGAACTGACGTTTGGCGCAAAGTCCATGCACGACCAGCAAGATCCTGACGCAGTCATAGTTATAGGTTGTGTCATTCAAGGAGAGACCAAACACTTTGACTACGTTTGTCAAAGCGTTACTTACGGAATAACCGAGCTGAACTTAAGCTATGAAGCCCCAACCATCTTCTGTGTGCTCACCGACAACACCATTGAACAAAGCCGCGATCGCAGCGGAGGAAAGCACGGCAATAAAGGTGTTGAGGCAGCCGTTGCTGCACTTAAAATGATGGCGCTCTAGTTGAACATTTTGTAGGTTTTTTGACTTAACTTCACAGAAAACCTATAAAACAACTAACATGAGAAAATGGATCGTAGGCGCCCTAGCCTTAAGCCTAAGTTGGAGCGCATCCGCTCAAGAATTACCACAACCTTCACCAACGGCAACATTGAGCCAAAGAGTTGGACTCACTGATTTCGAGGTTATATACAGTCGCCCTAGCGCGAAAGGTCGTACCATCTTTGGAGATCTAGTCCCTTACGGACAAGTATGGAGAACTGGTGCAAATGCGTGTACCATCCTATCATCATCATCAGATTTTAAATTAGGTGGCGAGACCATCAAAGCGGGTAAGTATGCACTTTTTACTATTCCAGGAGAAACGGAATGGACCATCATCGTCTCCACTCAGACTAATCTTTGGGGTAATTCTGGTTATGATTCTTCAAACGATGTAGCACGCTTCAAGGTAAAGCCTATGAAGAGCGATTTCGACGAAAGCTTCGCTATTGACTTTGACGCATTCACCACCAATAGCGCAAAGCTTATTATGGAATGGGAGAACACGGCTGTGGCTATTCCAGTAGAAGTAGATTCAGACGCGGAGAGTGCGAAAAATGTGGCTCAGGCAATTAGCGATGCAAAAAGAAGTTACCGCAATGCTGCAGATTTCTACAGCAAAGCAGGTGAGCATGAAAAAGCTATTGAAATGATCAATACTGCCCTAGAATTGGACCCCAGCAACTGGTACACGAATTGGGTAAAAGCTCAAGTCCTAGCAGCTGCAGGTGAGAAAAAAGAAGCCAAGAAGCAAGGCAAGAAAGCTATTGAAATGGGCCAAGAAGCCTATGATAGTATGGGTAGAGCATTTACCTACCGCGCTGGTCTTGAAAAGGACATGAAGTCTTGGAAGTAATCTGAAAAATTTCAGATTAAGGCATGAAAAAGCCCCGCTATAGCGGGGCTTTTCTTTTTATTACAATATCAATTACTCTTGATTAAATCCAGGACTCAAATCGATAAAGGCAAGTACCACACCTTCAATCACTTGCTTATTCATCACAATTCGACGGTACGGTGAAATTCGCAGGATAAACTCTGCATTCAACTTGTTATTGTGAATCTTGTGCTCAACAGTCACTACTTCTTTGCGACTTCTATCAATATCCTCCATGAGCGAAGGTAATTCAAAGTTCTTCGTAAAGTCCTTTAATTCGCGACCTTCATCAGCTTCTGTGAAGTTGAATTGATCCTTCGCGCTAGGAGTAATCTTACGAACGTGCAATTCAGAGTCCAAGAAGAGTACCCCTAGGTTGGTACTTTGAATCATAGAGTCAATATCAGAGTGAAGGTTGCTCAACTCCACCATCTTTTCTTGAATCTCAGTATTAACAGAATACAATTCCTCATTCACGGATTGCAACTCCTCATTAGCACTTTGAAGTTCTTCATTAGCCGCCAACAATTCCTCATTTGAAGCTTGGAGCTCTTCATTGGTAGTTTCAAGTTCTTCTACCGTGCTTTGAAGGCTCAATTTTGTCCGGCTCAATTCATTTTCAAGTACCTGAATCTTGCGCAACTCAATCTCTTTAGGGCTAATATTCAATGCGTCCTTAACCATCTCCGCAGGCAGTGAACTGTCTAAAAACATCACTGCGATTGAAGTATCTAGAAGGGCACTATTATCTGGTGCGAAAGTCAAAGTCAATACTTTATTTTCTTTTTCGGCAATAACTACGCTTTCATACTGCACTGGCTTGTTTTTCTCTAAACAGCTTTGAACTCCATCTTTGAAAATACTGACTAAGCTTTTGTGAACGGTATTCTCGACTGAGTTGTCAGGCATTCCTTGCTGCATTTTAACAAGATCACTAATATCACCTGCCATGAAAAGAATATTAAAGTCCTCATCAATTAGCATGGCGGGTTTAGAAATCTTATTCAATAAGATCTCGGAGTAATGCATGAACAATCTCGAGCTCTCTCCGTATTGTGTAACCTTCATAGTAGACAGTTCTCCTTTTAGTTTTGTCGTGGGTTTGGGAAGTACAGAACGAGCTGCACCTTCCTGGGGTTGATACGTTTCATCATTCTTCAGATAAAGAACTCTGTTCCGTGTATGACGTTTTTTAAATATTCTGTTTTGCTCGTCTAGGGGATCAAACAAATGTCTAGCAGCACTCGCAATACTCTCGGTTCTTCCCAACAAGAGGAAGGAGTTATCGTCCAAACCGAAGTGGAATCGGCTCAAAAGTGCCACCTGCTCATCCTGTTGTAGGTAAATAAATAAGTTTCTACAAAGAACAAGATCTAGATGTATGAACGGTGGATCTTTTAACAAATCATGTCGAGCAAATAGAATGTGATCGCGAAGGGAAGGATCTAAAGACCAAGTATCGTTTTCTAGTGGCGTGAAGTATTTCTCTTTGAGTTTTTCCGGGAGTTCTTCCAAAGCAGGACTACCATAAACTCCTCTATTGGCAATAGATATCGCCTCACTATCAAGATCTGTAGCGAATATTTTAAAATCTAAATCGACTTTAGCCCTTTCAGAAGCTTCTTTTAACAATATGGCAAGAGAGTACGCTTCATCGCCAGTTGATGTAGCCGCAGAGAATATTCTTAAGGGTTTTGTTTTACCACGTTCAATCAATTCTGGAACAACCGATTTCTCGAGAGCCTTCCAAACTTTTTCATCACGGAAGAATCTCGTCACTCGAATCAAAAATCCTTGAGCAAGATCTTTTACCTCTTCAGGATCGTGAAGAATTTTCTCGTAGTACTCTTTTATACCCGAGGAATTCGTTAAGAAAATGTGCTTAATAATTTGACGGTGAATAGTCGATCTCTTGTACGACAAAAAATTCATCCTAGTCAGGGATTTGATGTGAACTAGAATTCTGTTCACATAGCGCTCAAACTCTTGATCACCGAGGTCGGTTACCGAATCTCTACGCTCAGTGGCAGATGCTATTCTTACCAAAGAGGAGGAGAACATTCGCTGTACATGTTCCCCGAGCTCTTTGAGCGGCAAAACAAAATCATGTACCCCTTGCTTCAAAGCTGCTTCCGGCATACCGTTGAATTCACTTTGCTCAGGATCTTGAATCATTACAATACCACCGAATTCCTTGATAGCCATAATCCCCTCAGATCCGTCAGTACCAGTACCTGTGAGTATTATACCTGCCGCATGTGCACCATATTCGTGGGCAACAGAGGTGAAAAACAGGTTAATAGGAAAATAGTAGTCATAATCTGTTTTATAGCGATCTACGCTTACAAATTGACCGTCTTTAACACTGATATTAAAAGTACCATTGTTTAGGTAAATGGTATTTGCTTCAATAGGACCTGGTTCAGCGAACTTCACCTTTACTTTCGTGTACCTCTCTATGAGCTGATCCATCAAAGAAATGTGCTCACCGCTCAAGTGTTGAATGATTACAACTGCTGTATCTGGTAGTTCAGTCAGTTCAGAGATGAATCTTCGGATGGCCTGCAGACCACCGGCGGACGCGCCTACGGCAATCATATTGGTAGGAGCCTGAATGGGGTGTTGAACCTCTTGCTCCTCCGTTTTTTTTATTTCTTCTTTTTTCTTGGCCATTATTTAGATTAAGGTGTGATAGTTCCCACCTGTGCGACAAAATACGAGAATACTACCAATGTATAGCATATTAATGGGGTCAAATATCACATTTTTACGGATTTTACCTATGATTACTGAATCATTGGTTAATGGAGCCGCTTAAGTAATTAAACCTTTAGCGTTCAAATTGTGCTTAGTTGG
>JAAXJR010000044.1 GCA_012269745.1 Flavobacteriales bacterium
CGCGCACGGGTCTCCCGTGCGCGCTTTCTCGTTATTTTTGCAGCACTATGAGCAATAATTCAGACCGCTACACCGGAAGAGGTGTGAGTGCACAGAAAGAGGATGTGCACAACGCTATTAAAAACATCGATAAAGGCTTGTTTCCAAAGGCCTTCTGTAAAATCGTTCCAGATTACTTAACAGGGAATGAAGAGTACTGCCTTGTAATGCATGCAGACGGCGCTGGAACGAAAAGTTCTTTGGCGTATATGTACTGGAAGGAGACAGGAGATCTTGGCGTTTGGAAAGGCATTGCTCAAGATGCATTAATCATGAATATAGACGACCTATTATGTGTAGGGGCAACAGAGAACATCATGTTGAGCTCTACGATCGGTCGTAATAAAGGATTGATCACTGGAGAGGTCTTAAGTGCAATTATCGGTGGTACAGAAGAATTGCTCGAAGAGTACCGCAAGCACGGTATCGATATAATCAGCACAGGAGGTGAAACCGCCGACGTTGGTGATTTGGTTCGTACTATCATTGTGGACAGCACTGTTGTGGCTCGTATGAAGCGTTCGGATGTTGTGGACAATGCAAATATCAAAGCAGGTAATGTGATTGTAGGTCTTGCGAGCTACGGTCAGGCCGCTTATGAGAGCGAATACAACGGCGGAATGGGTTCTAACGGATTGACTAGTGCACGTCACGATGTATTCTCAAAAGAATTGGCAACAAAATACCCGGAAAGCTTCGATCCAGCAGTGCCCGAGAATTTGGTGTACACTGGAACAAAGAGCTTGACAGAAGCTACAGAGACTGATCTTGATGCTGGAAAGTTAGTGTTGAGTCCAACGCGTACTTATGCGCCTATTATCAAGCAGATATTAGATAAATATCGCGGTCAGATTGACGGTATGGTCCACTGTTCAGGTGGTGCTCAAACGAAGATTTTACACTTCTTGGAGAAAGGTCATGTTATAAAGGATAACCTTTTCCCTATTCCTCCGCTATTCAAATTGATTCATCAAGAAAGTGGAACAAGTTGGGAGGAAATGTACCAAGTATTCAACATGGGGCACCGCATGGAGCTTTATGTAGACCCAGCGATTGCTGATGATATAATCGCAATCAGCGAGAGCTTCGGCGTAGAGGCCCAGATAGTAGGTAGAGTAGAAGAGAGCGCCGCAAAGGAATTGACTATTTCTAGTGAATTCGGAACCTTTAAATACAGTAAGTAATGCTAGATAAGCTCAACGTAGTCTTCCAGCGTTACAATGAGGTGAATGACCTTATTATTCAACCGGATGTAATTTCCGACAGCAAGCGCTATGTGAAATTGAACCGTGAATACAAAAATCTTAAGCCACTGGTTGATGCAAGGGAGAAGTACCTAGAGTTGAGTAGCCGAATAGAGGAGGCCAAGACGGTTTTAAAAGAGGAGAAGGACCAAGATTTCCGCGATATGGCGAAAATGGAGCTCGATGAGATTGAGCCTGCTTTTGCAGAACTAGAGGAGGAGATTAAAATTCTTCTTATTCCACGCGATCCGGAGGACGATAAGAATGCACTCGTCGAAATTCGCCAAGGCGCGGGTGGTGACGAAGGTGCCATTTTCGCGGGAGATTTATTCCGAATGTACCAACGTTACTGTGAAGGCCGCGGTTGGAAGGTCGAAGTCATCTCTATGAACGAAGGAACCGCTGGAGGTTTCAAAGAGGTTTCGTTTGAGGTTAGTGGTGAATCGGTTTATGGGATTTTAAAATACGAGAGTGGTGTGCACCGGGTACAGCGCGTTCCTGCCACTGAGAGTCAAGGTCGTGTACACACCTCTGCAGCTTCCGTAGTTGTATTGCCGGAGGCCGAAGATGTAGATGTCGATCTTGACATGAAAGACGTGAAGAAAGACACGTATCGCGCCCAGGGTGCAGGTGGTCAGCACGTAAACAAAACTGAAAGTGCAGTACGTCTGACCCACTTACCGACAGGTATAGTTGTGGAATGTCAAGACGGTCGTTCACAGCACAAGAACTTTGAACAAGCATTGAAAGTGCTACGCTCGCGCATGTTCGACATGGAGTTCAAGAAGAAGCAGGAGGAACAGGCTGCCAAACGTAAGACTATGGTGAGCACTGGTGATCGTTCCGCGAAGATTAGAACCTACAACTATCCACAAGGAAGGGTAACGGACCACAGAATTGGTTTAACTACTTACAACCTGAATGATGTGGTTGGTGGCGATATCCAGAAGTTCATTGACGAACTTCACATGGCGGAGAATGCCGAGAAAATGAAAGAAGGAACAGATATCATTTAAGATGAATAGACAAGCACTCATAGCTCAGATAGAAAAAAAGAAAAGCGTACTCTGTGTAGGACTAGACACAGATATCAATAAGATTCCAGAGCATTTATTGAGTGAATCTGATCCTATTTTCGCTTTCAATAAAGCCATCATTGATGCCACAGCACAGTACGCTGTGGCTTATAAACCCAACATTGCGTTCTACGAGAGTATGGGCGTTAAAGGTTGGGAGTCTTTAGGAAAGACAATCGATTATCTAAACGAAAGCTATCCTGAAGTTTTCACTATAGCTGATGCGAAGCGCGGAGATATAGGCAATACCTCAAAGATGTATGCTGAAGCCTTCTTCAATGCCATGGCATTTGATAGCGTTACCGTAGCCCCATATATGGGTGTTGATAGTGTTAGCCCTTTTCTAGCCTTCGAAGACAAATGGGTCATCCTGTTGGCATTGACATCCAATCAAGGTGCATTTGATTTTCAGTTAACTGAAAACACGGATGGCGAAGCATTATTCGAAACTGTTGTAAAAAAGGCACAAGAGTGGGCGACTCCAGAGCAACTTATGTTTGTTCTAGGAGCCACCAAAACAGAATACCTGGAACGTGTTCGTAAGGCTGCCCCAGATTCATTCT
>JAAXJR010000029.1:0-34152 GCA_012269745.1 Flavobacteriales bacterium
ATTAAATCGACCGCAAACAAGGACCAAATGATTGCCTTGAACAAGACGATCAATTGGAAACCGGCATCTACGGGAACGGGGCGCTTCGGGAATTGGCTTGAAAACCTCAACGATTGGAACTTAAGCCGCTCAAGATTCTGGGGCATTCCATTGCCTATTTGGAGCACCGAAGAAGGCGATGAAAACATCTGTATCGGTAGTGTAGAGCAGTTGCAACAGGAGATTGAAAAATCTATTGCAGCAGGCAACATGGACCACAATCCTTTGGAAGGTTTCGTGGCTGGCGATATGAGCCGTGAGAACTACGACAAGATTGACCTGCACCGCCACATTATGGATACGGTGGTGCTGACTAGTGCCTCCGGAAAAGCGATGCGACGAGAAAGCGATCTGATCGATGTTTGGTTCGACAGTGGTTCTATGCCGTACGCACAATGGCATTACCCGTTCGAAAACAAAGACAAGGTCGATAACGGCGGTGCCTACCCTGCAAACTTCATTGCAGAAGGTGTGGATCAAACGCGTGGTTGGTTCTTTACCCTACACGCCATTTCATCGATGGTATTCGATAAAGTCGCCTACAAGAATGTGATCTCGAACGGGTTGGTACTGGACAAGAACGGCATGAAGATGTCAAAGCGTCTAGGCAATGCAGTAGATCCATTTACTACCATGGATAAATACGGCGCGGATGCCCTGCGCTGGTACATGTTGACCAATGCTTCGCCTTGGGACAACTTGCGCTTTGACATGGACGGACTGGACGAGGTTCGCCGCAAATTCTTTGGCACCCTTCACAATACTTACGCTTTCTTCGCGCTGTATGCGAATGTGGATGGCTTCAAATTTGAGGAAGCGCCAATTCCGGTTGCCGACCGCCCAGAAATGGATCAGTGGATTCTTTCCGAACTCAATACATTGATTGCTCAGGTGGTCGATGGAATGGAAGCTTTCGAGCCTACTCGTGCCTTCCGTCCTATCCAGGAGTTTACCACTGAAAAGCTCTCGAACTGGTACGTACGTCTCGGTCGTCGTCGCTTCTGGAAAGGCGAGTACGCTGCCGACAAGATCAGCGCCTACCAAACGCTTTGGACGTGTCTCGAGACCTTGAGCCGATTAATGGCACCGCTCGCACCGTTCTATGCAGACAAACTCTATCAAGACCTCTACAGCGGCATTGCCCTAGAAGGTGAAAACAGCGTGCATTTGACCCAATTCCCAGTGTCGGATGATTCACTAGTTAACCCTGTACTTGAGCACAAAATCAATACGGCACGCAAGCTGACTTCGCTCGTACTGAGCATCCGTAAGAAAGAGAACTTGAAAGTACGTCAGCCGCTAGCGCGCGTTTTAGTGCCGGCGCTGAACCAGCAAGATGCAGAAGTATTAGAGAGCATTCAAAACATCCTGTTGGCAGAGGTCAACGTAAAAGCACTAGAGATCATCGCTCCAGATGCGGGTGTCTTTGTCAAAAAGGTAAAGCCAAACTTCAAGGCCTTGGGTCCAAAAGTTGGGCGTCACATGAAAGCGGTAAAAGCATTCATTGAAGGCATGGAGAGTGCAGCAATAGATGCCTTTGAAACTTCAGGTGAGGTGCGCTTTGAAGACCAAGGTCAAACCGTTACCATCAGCATTGAAGATTGTGAGGTGGTTACCGAAGACATTCCAGGAATGTTGGTCGCAACAGGCGATGGATTAACGGTCGCACTAGATGCCGAACTAACAGAAGCATTGAAGAACGAAGGATTGGCCAGAGAGCTTGTTAACCGCTTGCAGAACCTTCGCAAATCTTCTGGCTTGGATGTAGTAGATAGAATATCAATCACCATTCAGGCAGATGACGAATTCAAATCAAATTTGAAAGCCTTCGAAAACTACGTTAAAGAAGAGGTTCTTGCGAATGCTATAATTTGGGGAAATACAGATGAAAATACTACAGATGTAGAAGGGCACGAGATTTGCATTTCTATTTCTAAGATTTAACTAAATTCGTGCCTCTCCGACCTAGCACACAAAATTTTGAGACATGTCAGATCAAGAAAAAACAAGATACAATGACGCTGAACTTCAGGAGTTCAGAGAAATCATTGAAAAGAAAATCGCTAAGGCGGAGGAAGATTTAGCACTACTTCGCGAGCAGTTCGCAAACGACATGAACAACGGCACTGACGACACATCACCACAGTTCAAATCGTTTGAAGAAGGTTCTATGACCATGAGTAAGGAGCGTAACTCGCAACTAGCTTCACGTCAAGAAAAATTTATTCGCGACCTCAAAAACGCAATCATCCGTATCGAGAACAAAACCTACGGCATATGTCGTGTAACAGGCAAGCTGATCGAGGCTGATCGACTTAAGTTAGTCCCTCATGCAACTCTTAGCATGGAAGCGAAACTGAAGCAGCGTTGAGAAAAGCGACCTTAATCGTTTTAGCAGTTCTTATTGTTGACCAAGCTGTAAAGCTCTGGGTTAAGAGTACTATGTATTTGGGCCAGAGCTATGAAATCACGCCTTGGTTCTTCATTCATTTTACCGAAAATCCAGGAATGGCCTTTGGTTTAGAATTGGGCGGGGTTGCTGGAAAATTAGCGTTAACTATATTTAGAATTGGCGCTATTGCTGGTATCATTTATTGGCTTCGTTCCACCATCAAAGCTGGTACGACCAATGTAGCTATCTGGGGGATCAGTCTCATCCTGGCAGGTGCCATTGGCAATGTCCTAGACAGCCTGTATTACGGACTAATCTTTTCAGACTCATTGGGACGTGTAGCCGAATTCATGCCAGAAGCAGGCGGCTATGCACCTGTGCTGCAAGGGAAGGTTGTAGACATGCTCTACTTCCCACTGTACGCAGGGAATTTGCCTGAGTGGGTACCTGTTTGGGGCGGCCAATTCTTCACTTTTTTCCGACCAATCTTTAACATCGCCGATACTGCCATCTCGGTAGGTGTTGGCTTATTGTTTCTCTTCCAAAGAAGTGTTTTTAAATAATGGAGCAATGGCTGAACTACACGTTCGGCGGCCACTCTTGTCGCTTGTTTTTCGACGGCTCTTTGTATGTTGAAGCACTCGACACACTCTTTCTATCAGATATACATTTAGGCAAAGGAGGCCAATTCAGAAAAGAAGGCATCCCTACTCCCATAGCCGTGCACAGGTTCGGTATGAAGCGCCTTTCGTCAGCTATCGACCGACACCCAAATGCGCGTATCGTTTTTCTGGGCGATCTCTTTGAGGGCGCGCAAAACAAGGAAACCTCTGAACTGCTTACCTTCATAAAGCAGCGCCCCAATCGCGAGTTTATACTCGTGAAGGGCAATCATGATTTTGATCTACCTACCTGGTCTGAATTAAAGGTTTACGATGAGTACCACCTTGGAAATTTCATCTGTCTTCACGAACCACCTGGTTCAAATTTTGACAAGAACATTTCCTTTGATTTCGAAAAAGCCCGTTTACAGTATCGAGAAATGTCTGAGGGAAAAGTACTGATTTGCGGTCATTTACATCCAGGTGCTAGCCTAAAGGGCAAGGGCCGGTTTCGTGTAAAAATGAAGGCCTTTTTCTTCAACCAATGGATAGGCGTTTTACCTGCCTTTGGAGCACTCACAGGTCATTATTCACTGGCAGAAAAAGGAACCTATTTCGGTATAGCTGAAAACTATGTCGTTCCGCTCGGGGATTGGGATAAATAGCGGTATTTTAACCCTCCTTTAACCATTCAGAAAGGACAGATTATGTTCTTTTGAATCCACAAAAATTCAATACATATGGAAACTGCTCCGGATATTGTTGCGTTGAACGAATCGATCAAAAACGAAAGTGCATTTATTGACTTGCTCCAAAATGAGCTAAGCAAGGTAATTGTTGGCCAAAAAGGCATGGTCGAGGGATTGCTTATAGGTCTTTTAGCGGATGGTCACATTTTGCTCGAAGGTGTTCCAGGTCTAGCAAAAACTTTAGCTATTAATAGCTTGAGCAAAACTATTGGCGCTTCCTTTTCACGGGTACAGTTTACACCGGATCTTCTCCCTTCAGATGTAGTAGGTACCCAGATCTACAACATGAAGGAGCACAAATTTGAAACAAAGCAGGGTCCAATATTCAGCAACTTCGTATTAGCTGATGAGATAAACCGTGCACCTGCCAAAGTCCAAAGTGCTTTACTCGAAGCTATGCAAGAGCGCCAGGTCACGCTTGGCGACATGAGTTATCCGCTGCCAAAGCCTTTCTTGGTAATGGCTACGCAAAACCCGGTAGAGCAAGAAGGAACTTACCCTTTGCCTGAAGCTCAAATGGACCGCTTTCTTTTGAAAATCACATTGACCTACCCAGAGCGTGAGGACGAAAGAACCATTATGCGCAACCAACTAAGCGGTGGTTTGGCCTCATTAAACACGGTGGTAAGTACGGATCAAATCTTGAAAGCTCGTAAGGCCGTGGACAGCATATATATGGATGAGAAGATTGAATCTTACATTCTCGACATCGTCTTTGCCACAAGATTCCCTGAGAAATTCAATATCGTAGGATTGAACAATAAAATAAGTTTCGGAGCCTCCCCGCGTGGCTCTATTGCATTGGCCAAGGCCGCGAAGTGTCACGCATTTCTGCGACACCGTGGCTTTGTTATTCCTGAGGATGTTCGTGCTGTTGCACCGTCGGTATTGCGCCATAGAATTGGCCTGACCTACGAGGCAGAAGCAGAGGAAATCACTCAGGACGGCATCGTAACTGAGATTCTAAACACATTGATGGTGCCTTAAAAAAGGACGCAACGTGGACGCAACTACCTTATTACAAAAAGTTCGACGCATCGAAATCAAGACGCGTAGACTGAGCGATCAACTCTTCTCTGGAGAGTACCAAAGTTCGTTCAAAGGACGAGGTATGAGCTTTGCCGAGGTACGTCCGTATCAAAGCGGCGACGATGTTCGCAGCATTGACTGGAACGTAACTGCCCGAAAGCGTGCACCGTACATCAAAGTTTTTGAAGAAGAACGAGAATTGACCTTATATCTGGTCATAGACATAAGCCGAAGTACTGAATTTGGAACCAGCGACCGAAGCAAGAGAGACCTTCAAACTGAGATTGCCGCAACCCTTGCGTTTAGCGCTATGGGCAATAATGATAAAATTGGGTTGATTCTTTTTGCCGGTCGGGTGGAAAAAGTCATTCCACCAAAGAAGGGCAAAAAGCACGTCATGCGCATCATTCAAACGTTGCTCGAGCATGAATCGCAAAGCGAAGGAACCAATGTAGATGGTGCCATTGAGCATTTGCTCAAAATCCAAAAACGCCACAGCAACGTGTTTTTGATGAGCGATTTCTTGGGCGAAGTACCCTCGAAGAATTTTAAAATAGCCGCAAAGCGCTTTGACCTCTGTGCTATTCACAGCTATGACAAGAAAGAAGTTGTCTTGCCGAAAGTAGGAATGCTCCCGCTACGAGACGCAGAAACTGGTAATGTTAGTTGGGTTAATTCTAACAGTAAAGAATTTGCTGCGCGACTCCGAGAAAGACACATGGCTAAAAAGGTGCAGTTAAATGCCTTGACTAAAAGATCTGGAGCGGGGTTAATATCCATAGAAATGAACGAGGACTATGTTCCTCCAATGTTACAATACTTAAAATCTAAGTCGAAATGATGCGCAGATTGTTCTTCATATTGACCTTAGTTCTTTCTGTTTCCACTCACGCTCAGGAAAAGTATCGCGCCGTAGACAATTCTGTCTTAAGTGCTTTCACAGATTCCACGAATTACTTCGTTGGCGGTACCGTAGACCTTATTATAGAGCATCGCATTGGGGTTGAAAATTTCTTCTTAGATACGGCTCATGGTCTGGCTATGCTCGGTGAGCGAGTAGATACCATAGGCGAAAGATTACGCAGAACTACCTCCTATCTCGTGCTTGATTCAGGCAGTATTACTATGCCGATTGCGACCTTGGATTATACTGGAGATTTCTACACCACCGAATCACTAGTCATCAATGCGATAATTATCCCCCAACAGGAAGGAGTCGATCGGGCACCGAACCGAGAGCTGGTGGATATTGAATTTAACCTGTGGCATTGGCTGGATCATTTTAAATGGTACATCCTCGGTGGTTTTGGCTTCATCGCACTTTTGCTCGTTATTCGAAGAGTATTGAAAAGGCTTAAAAAAAGTACTCTGGGTGAAGAATTGGTCCCGGAAAAAGATTGGTTTGGAGATACGATGAGGGAGCTCCAAGCACTTCGCGAGAAGAAGCCTTGGGAGGTTGACGAAAAAGCTTACTATGTGAGTATTGGAAATATATTGAGGCTTTACCTTGGTACTCAAACAGGACTCCCTATCAGTGAGCAGACTACGAATGAAAGCTTGAATTTGCTAAGAGATAAATGGACTTCAACCCAATTGCAAAGCTTTGAGTTCATCATGACTAGGGCCGATTTTGTGAAGTTCGCCAAAGGTCAAATGACTGTCCAAGACCACTTAGATTGTTTGCGAAGAGCAGAGCAGTTAGTACTCGATTTCAAACCTAAAGAAGAAGGCGATGGAATGGAGTAATTGGGAATTTAATCAGCCCCTTTGGCTTGCTGGGTTAGTGCTCATACCTATGGCGGCGATTTTCATGGGTGTCATACGCTCGAAGCGATTCGGTCATTTCACCTACTCGCTTCTTGACGGCTTAGGTCAAAATTTCGCTGGACGAGCGAAGAATTTCACGGCCCTACTCTCTTGGTTTGCCTTAGGATCCTTGTGTATTGCTTTGGCACGACCTCAAACTTCAGAGATTATTCAGCAACCCTCTCAAAATCTAGGGATAGATATGATGCTCTCCTTGGATATCAGCGCCTCGATGTTGGCGAAGGATTTAAAGCCGAACCGATTAGAAGCGCTCAAAGAAGTCGCTACAGATTTTGTTAGCCGACGTAAAGTAGACCGTATTGGTCTGGTGATCTATGCAGGCGAAGCCTACAGCCCAGTTCCACTGACCACTGACCATAGTCTATTGAACGAACAAATAAGATCCTTAGAATATGACATGCTCGATGGCGGTACCGCCATTGGCATGGGGTTAAGTACAGCTGCCAACAGATTGTCTGAAAGTAATGCCAAGAGCAAGGTGGTCATTTTACTCACTGATGGCGAAAACAATGCAGGTCTAGTTGACCCTATTCAAGCCGGAGAACTTTGCGCGAGCTTGGGGATCAAAGTATATACGATTGGATTGGGAACCAACGGGGTAGCCTCTATGCCAGTGGCTATAGACCCGATGACACAAGAAATCATCTACCGTCCCCAGCAAGTGACCATCGATGAAGATTTATTAAAGCGTATTTCAGACATCACCGGGGGTAAGTACTTCAGAGCCACGGACAGAACCTCATTGGAGAACATCTATGACATCATTGACGGGTTAGAAAAAAGCGAGATTGAAGGCTTCCAATTCTACCGTTACACTGAGCATTACAGCATCTTTGTTTGGATTGCGTTGGGCTTAATCGCCTTGGAGTTATTGTTGAATTTTGTGCTATTAAAATCGGCTTTCTAAGATGGAATTTAAATGGCAACATCCTGAATTACTCTGGCTGGGACCTGCATTGTTTGCGCTTGTTCTTTTGGGAGCCATTCTATTCCACAGGTGGCGTAAAAAGGCATGGTCTACCCTTGGTTTAGATGCCAGTTTAGAACGCAAAAAATTTGGCGCCATTCGCTATTTCACCCGCCACACTCTGCTCGCCCTCGCTGCACTATTTCTTGGCTTGAGTTTAGCGAATCTTCAGATGGGCGGTCAAAAACAAAAGGTCAATAGAAAGGGTACTGATGTGATTTTCGCACTTGATGTCAGTCGTTCCATGTTGGCAGAAGACATTGCTCCCTCGCGTTTGGACAAGGCGAAGCTCCTTATCTCTAGATCGCTGGAAACTTTAAGTGGAGACCGCGTGGGTATTGTGGCCTATGCCGGTAGCGCCTACCCTGCCCTTCCCATTACCACTGATTATGTAGCGGCGAAAATGGCTTTAAATGCAGCAAGTCCGGATGCCGTGCCTTCTCAAGGGACTAATCTTGCCGCTGCCTTAGAATATGCCTTTGGCTATTTCAATCCGGCTTCTCCTGCAGGGAGATTCGTTGTGGTCTTTTCCGACGGTGAAGATCATGAGACCTTGGCGGGTTTGGAGATGCCAGATTTCCCGGTAGACATCCTCATTGTTGGTTTAGGCACGCAGAGTGGCGGACCCATTCCAATCCAAAAAAGTAGGCGAGGAACGACCTACAAAAAAGACAAGAATGGTGAGGTGGTCATCACCAAAAGAGATGAACGTATTCTTTCTTCGTTGATGGAAGAATTGGGTGCAAATTATCTTGATGGAAATAGAACTGAGCAAGCTGTTAAGGGTATAGAGGAATTTATTTCAAAAGGAGAAAAGGCCGACATAAGCGAGGAGATTGCCATTGATTATGACCCTCAATTCCATTGGTTCCTTTTACCAGCTTTGTTGTTCTTATTGCTCTACCTCATTTTACCATCGAAAGTAGGCTCTCCATTCAAATACGGTCCACTCGTCTTCCTACTTTTTGCGCAAAGTGCTTATGGTCAAGCGACCGATTCAACGATGACCCTCGAACCCGTTACAGGCTCTGCATGGGAATACGACCAGGCTGTAAATAGAGGCAAGACCTTAAAAGAGAACGGCGATCTGCAGAGCGCTTCGAAGGAGTTACTTGATGCAGTGCAGATGGACCCGGACGGTTTTGAAGGCTGGTATAATCTGGGCTCAACATTGATTGAAAGCGGCATGGCTGAGGAAGGTGAAGCCGCTTTGAAGGAGAGCGTGACGAAGGCGCAGACTGATGAACAGCTATCTGACGCCTTGTATAATCTTGGTGATGCTGCCTTTGACGGACAACGTTTTGAAGAAGCCCTGAATTACTATAAGGAGAGTCTACTGAGAGACCCTACCAGAAAAGATGCTCAATACAACTTCAGCCGAGCGTACGAGAGGCTGCAGCAGCAAGAGCAAGAGCAGAATCAGGAAGAGCAGCAAAACGAAGATCAGGACCAACAAGAACAGCAGGAGAAAGAGGACGAAAAGGAGCCTCCAAAATCGGACAAGGATGATCCGCAAGAAGAGAATCCAGAAGACGATAATTCTAAAGACAAACAAGACCAGCAAGACCAAAGTGGTCAAAATGGGGACGAGAATAAGGATAGCCAAGAAAACGAGAATGGCGATCCTGAAGACAACGAGAATAGCGAGAAAAATGAGCCTGAAAAAGGCGGTGAAAGCACCGCTAAGATGACCCCAGAGGAGATTAAGGGGTTATTGGAAGCTATACAGCGTGCCGAAGAAAAGACGGCCGAAAAAGTGACGGCAAAGAAGGCTAAAGGAAAGAAAAAGAGCGGTGAAAAGGATTGGTAAAATTTTAATAGTCTTTGCCCTGTTGCTGAGTTCTAGCGCTTTTGGGCAAAACATTGAGCTTACAGCGAGTTGTTCGCGAACCTCTGTGGACCTCAACGAACCCTTCAGGGTGACCTTTGCCACTAATTCGCGAAAGGGAGATATTCAGCCGCCGAACTTCAAGAAATTCATTGTGGTCAATGGCCCGTTTCAATCGAGCCAAACACAGATCATCAACGGACGCGTAAGCTCGCAGCGCTCCTTGACTTACGAGATAGTTGCGCAGCAAGAGGGTGAGTTCACTTTGCCTTCTGCTAGCATTTTAGTAGATGGGAAGCTCATTGAAAGCAATAGATTGAAGATTTCAGTAAAAGCAGGAACGAAGCGTAAAAACACCTTGTCTCAAAAGGCTAAAGAGAGTTTCAACGTGAGCATTCTTGCGTCGAAAAAATCAGTGTATGTGGGTGAGCCGGTGATCCTGAAATTTAGAGCTACTCTTCTGGATCCGGTACGCGACCTGAGCATACTTCAAGCGCCCAATTTTGAGAATGTCCTTCAGAAACAATTGGAATTTAAGCAGCAGAGCCAGCGAGAAGTTATTGGTAACAAGGTGGCTACGGTATTAGATTTTGATAAACGACTCATACTACCAAACAAACCGGGAACCTTGGGTGGCCAAGAGCTCAAGATTAGCGGTCAGGTTCAGGTGCCTACAGGTCGAAGAGACTTCTTCAATATGCCTTTGACCAAATTTGTACCCGAGGTGGCGACGGCTAAAATTCCTGCGGTGAAGATCAAACCACTCCCAAGTGGTGCGCCAAATTCTTTTGAGGGCGGTGTGGGCGAATTGAAATTGGTCCGTGAGATAAGCCGTAAAGAGGTGAGTGGAGAGGAAAGCATCACCATCAAATTACGCATTGAAGGTGCGGGGAATTTCAACACGTTGGAGGTGCCAGAATTGGACAAGCCTGAAGGGTTTGATGTCTATGATCCTAAATACAACGAGGACATTAGTTACAGCGAGCGCGGCATTCGAGGGTATAAGGAGTACGAGTATTTATTAGTACCGCAATACCGTGGAGAATTTATCCTACCACAAATGAGCTGGAGCTATTTTAATACAGCATCTGAAAAGTACGAGACTATTAACGTTGCCGCGGATACCTTGGTGGTGAACAACCCAGCATTGGCTGGTGTACAACAAAGCAGCCTACCGGGCACAGTGAAGCGCGAAGTAAGCACGATTGAGGACGATATTCGCTACCTCCAAGAGGGCCAATTTGAACCTTACCAAGAGATCAGACTCAAGCGCTGGTCTCTGGTTCTTCTGGGAATTTTAGGAGTGTTTTGGTTGTGGCAATTGGCGCCGAATAGAGAGAAAGTTTCGAGTGGTGTAAATTGGAAAAAGTCGCAACTGAAATCGGTGCAAAAAGCCTTTATGGTCAATGATGATCAGCGTTATGGTGTCATGCTCAATGCCCTAGAATTTGCCTTGGTTAAAAAGGGACTCAACCTAGAATCTGTAAGTCAAGCTGCGCTTGAGAAGCCTTTTGGCGGAGAAATAGCAAAACAAATTATTGCTTTGATTGAACAGTGCAACATGGCGCAATATGCACCTTTAGCGGTAAGCGATGAAAGTAATAACCTGAAAACTTTTGTAGAGGTATGGGAACAGATTTAAACGCTATTGCGGATAGTGCTAGGTCGCTCTACGATCAAGGATTGTATCGCGAGGCGCTCGAGAACTATGAACAGCTGTTTACTTCTCAAGTCAAGAACGATGAGCTTTTCTACAACATGGGCAACTGTTATGCACGCCTGGGGGAGCTCGGCGAAGCTAAGTTGTTTTACGAACGTGCGCTTATTTACAACCCTTCTAATGCCGATGCAAGCCACAATTTGGATTGGGTGAACCTAAGAATCACTGATGCATTAGTTGAACCCCGTCAAGAATTGATTGAGTGGGTAGGACAATGGGGACGATCTATCACTGATGCCGATACTTGGGCGCTTGTAGGCTGGGGGATAATTGGCGTTAGTATACTGCTATTGATTGCACGCAAAACTTTTGCGAAATCTCTGAACTGGCGTTGGCCTTTCACTACGAGCATCCTTGCGCTACTGATTATTCTAGTAGGTAACCTCAGTGTTCCTCGAATGAAAAAAGCCATTGTGGTCGAAAGGAATTCTTATGGATATAGCGAGCCCTCAACCAACAGCAAAAGAATAGTGCTGTTAAGTGAGGGCAGCGCGGGTACTATCGTTAGTACAAATGATTCATGGTACTACGTCGAATTAGGCGATGGGCGTTTGGCTTGGTTTAATACTAAAGAATGGAAATACGTTCTTCCAGGTTTAGATTAAACTAGCTTAGGTAACCACGTTTTAACAGAAGACTTGATTCCCATAGCTTCTTTGTAGCTGTTTGGGAATGCACGAACTACATTTTTAGCTTCGTTCCATCTCGGATGTGTTTTATCCCCTGATGCATACACCGCAAAAAGGTACTTTGCATTTCGAATAGCTTGCTCCATCTGATCTTCATTCAACGTATCAAATCCAGGGAGCGAAGACATCGTGCCTTCTTCAAAAGAAGCTTGCAGCGTTTTCTGTTGATCAATAGGTGATTTCCAGATTGGGAAAAAGAACGGGTAGCCGTAGATAAGGTTGTTTACAATCTTGTCTTCCATAAGAGTAGCATTTATTGGTTGGTTCTCTAAAAGTACAACTAAGTATAAATTACCACTTAGATTACTCATAAATAGTACCAAATGAGACAAAAACGCTATCTATTCTCACCTAAAAGTGAAAATTCAAAATTTAAAAGGTAAAATATAGGCAATTTAGCCGTGGTGATTGAATCCTTGCGCCTTGAGTTCGATTACTTTTTCATCGCGCGTAATCAGATTTGCACCTGAACCACCCTTCACGTAACCAATGACCGTAAGGTTTGGATTCGCCTTGATCTTGTCGTGGTCGCCAATATTAATGGTGAACAATAACTCGTAGTCTTCTCCCCCGTTCAATGCCACAGTGGTGGTGTTCATATTGAACTCTTCACACAAGGTGTAGATGCTCGGATCAATTGGAATCTTATTCTCGTAAATGTTGAACTGCGCACCAGAGGCTTTGCTCAAGTGTAGAATTTCCGAGCTCAACCCATCACTGATATCAATCATTGAGGTAGGATGGACGTCCAGTCCCTTCAATAATTCAACAATGTCTCTACGAGCTTCAGGCTTGAGCTGGCGCTCTAGAATGTATTCGTGACCACCTAATTCCGGTTGCATATCGGGATTCTCAAGGAATACCTGCTTCTCTCGTTCCAAAATTTGAAGTCCCATGTAGGCACCGCCAACATCGCCACTAACAACGATCAAATCATTATCGCCTGCACCTGAACGCTTGGCTTCCGCACCTTTTTCTACGCGACCAGTAGCTGTAATACTAATCATTAGGCCCGATTGTGAAGCTGTGGTGTCGCCTCCAACCAGATCTACGTTGTAGCGTTCACAAGCGAGATGAATGCCCTCGTAAATTTCTTCTAGCGCCTCTACTGGGAATCTGTTTGACACGGCAATACCCACTGTGATGTGTTCGGCGACGCCATTCATGGCATAGATGTCGCTTAAGTTCACCACGACACTTTTGTAGCCCAAGTGCTTTAATGGCACATAGCTCAGATCAAAATGAACGCCCTCTACCAGCAGGTCAGTGGAGATGGCGGTGTAATGGTTGCCTTGGTCAATCAATGCAGCATCATCGCCTACCGCAAGCGCGGTATTTGAAAGCTTCGTTTTTGCATTTTTTACCAGGTGATCAATTAGGCCAAATTCGCCTAAATCTGAGATTGGGGTACGCTGAGGGTTCTTCGAATCAAACATAGAGCAAAGTTATCACCTTATACGACTCGATTGCAAGATAAAAGGCCCATATTCATTAACTTTGCAGAGCTTTTTTAGAATTAGTCTAAATACATATGGTTAAAGTATCAACTTCAGCAAAAGACAAATTGACTTCCTTGATGGCAGAGGAAGGCAAGAGTCTTGAGACTACCTACATCAGCGTTGGCGTGGAAAGCGGCGGTTGTTCCGGATTGTCCTACAAGATGGAATTTACCCCTGATATGCCCGAAAACGCTGAACTCTATGAAGATAATGGAGTTAAGGTGGTAGTTGAAAAAAAGAGCCTGCTTTACCTCATCGGAACGACGCTTGAATATAGCGGCGGACTGAACGGTAAAGGCTTCAATTTTAATAACCCGAACGCTACGCGCACCTGTGGGTGTGGTGAGAGCTTCGCAGTATAATACCCCATGAGCGACGAAATCTTAGACGAAATCACCGCATCGGAGTATAAGTATGGATTCACCACTGATATCGAAAGTGATAAGGTGCCCCCAGGCTTAAATGAGGATGTGATTCGATTGATTAGCGCAAAAAAGAACGAACCCGAATGGATGCTCGAATGGCGCTTAGACGCCTTCCGCACTTGGTCAGAAATGATCGAACCGGAGTGGCCTAATGTGACCTACGAGAAACCAGATTTTCAGGCCATTTCTTACTACAGCGCCCCGAAGCAAAAGAAAACTTTGGACAGTTTGGACGAGGTAGATCCTGAACTCTTGAAGACATTCGAAAAGTTGGGCATTAGCCTTGACGAGCAAAAACGCTTGACTGGGGTGGCCATGGATGTTGTGGTCGATTCTGTTTCGGTAGCAACCACCTTCAAGGAGACCTTAGCTGAAAAAGGCATCATCTTCTGTTCGATGAGTGAAGCCATACAAGAGCACCCGGAGCTCGTTCGTAAGCATTTGGGAACCGTAGTACCTAAGCGCGATAATTTCTATGCGGCTCTCAACAGCGCCGTCTTCACCGACGGTTCGTTCTGTTACATTCCTAAAGGCGTTCACTGTCCTATGGAATTGAGCACCTACTTCCGTATCAATGAAGCAGGCACGGGTCAGTTTGAGCGCACGCTTCTTGTGGCCGACGAAGGTTCTTATGTAAGTTACCTCGAAGGCTGTACAGCACCTTCTCGCGACGAAAACCAGTTGCACGCTGCAGTGGTTGAGCTCGTTGCAATGGAAGATGCGGAGATTAAATACAGCACTGTACAAAACTGGTTCCCGGGTGATGCCGAAGGAAAAGGTGGTGTCTTCAACTTTGTGACCAAGCGCGGCATCTGTGAGCGCAATGCGAAGATCAGCTGGACACAAGTCGAAACTGGTTCTGCAGTGACTTGGAAATATCCTTCGTGTATACTCAAAGGGGATAATAGCGTGGGTGAGTTCTACAGCGTTGCAGTAACGAACAAATTCCAGCAAGCCGATACCGGAACCAAGATGATTCACTTGGGCAAAAACACCAAGAGTACCATCATCTCTAAAGGTATCAGTGCCGGTAAGAGCCACAACAGCTACAGAGGTCTTGTTCGCGTAGGCGCTCGTGCAGAAAATGCTCGAAACTTCAGCCAGTGTGATTCGCTGCTGATGGGCGACCAATGTGGTGCGCATACCTTCCCATATATCGAGGCGCAACACCCAAGTGCACAGATTGAGCACGAGGCGACCACTTCGAAGATTGGTGAGGACCAAATTTTCTACTGTAACCAAAGAGGAATTGGTACAGAAGAAGCTATTGCCCTAATCGTAAATGGGTACTGTAAAGAAGTATTGAACCAGCTTCCCATGGAGTTTGCCGTGGAAGCACAAAAACTATTGGAAGTCTCTTTAGAAGGCTCAGTAGGATAAGCCATGATTAAAATCAAAGATTTACAAGCACGCGTTGAGGAAAAGGAAATTCTCCGCGGCATTAATTTAGAAATAGGTCCGGGTGAAGTTCACGCCATCATGGGACCAAACGGTTCGGGTAAAAGTACCTTGAGTAGCGTCATCGCTGGTCGTGAGGATTACGAAGTAACCGGTGGTGCTATCGACTTTGAAGGCGAAGACCTGTTGGACCTCGACCCAGAGGAGCGCGCTCACAAGGGGATCTTCCTAAGCTTCCAGTACCCTGTTGAAATTCCAGGTGTAACGGTGAGCAACTTTATCAAAACAGCCATCAACGAGAGCCGTAAAGGCCGCGGTGAAGAGCCGATGGAGGCGAGAGAGATGTTGGCAAAGATGCGCGAGAAGACTGCGCTTCTAGAGATGGATAAGAGCTACCTCAGCCGTAGCTTGAACGAAGGATTCTCCGGTGGTGAGAAAAAGCGTAATGAGATTTTCCAGATGGCGATGTTGGAACCAAAATTGGCCATCCTTGATGAGACCGATTCTGGTTTGGATATTGACGCCCTTCGCATTGTAGCAAACGGTGTCAACAAACTGCGTAGTGAAGACAATGCAGTGGTAGTTATCACCCACTACCAGCGTTTGTTGGATTACATTGAGCCAGATTTTGTACACGTGTTGTACAACGGTAAGATTGTGAAGAGCGGCGATAAGAATTTGGCCCTCGAACTAGAAGCAAAAGGATACGACTGGATCAAGGCAGAAAACGCATGACAGATTTAGCACAGGATTTACTCTCTTCATTCGTCGTTGCAGAAGCCGGCTTGAACGGGGCCAAGAATTTGGGTGTGGTCAACATGCGCAAAGAAGCATTGGACCGTTTTGAAGCTACCGGATTCCCAACTACGCGTGACGAAGAGTGGAAATACACCAACCTCAAGCCCGTTCTGAAGCACGACTATAAGATCATGCTGAAGAGCGAGAGCGCTGTATCGTTCGGAGATATCAAACAGTACCTACTCAGCGATCTAGATACCTACAAACTGGTATTCATCAACGGTAAGTACAGCTCATGGTTGAGCGAATCGACCCACCAGAGCTATGACATTTGCACCTTTGCTGCTGCTTTGAACAAATACCCTGATATTCTTGCCGAATACTTGGGCAAAGCTGCTCCAGCTGGAGAAACGTTCGTAGACCTCAACACGGCTTTTGCCGATGACGGTGCGTACATCCGGATCAAGGCGAATCAGACGGTGGATAAGCCGATTGAGATTCTCTACATCACCACAGATGAAAATGGCACTTCGTTCTCACAGAACCGCAACCTCATTATTGTGGAGCAAAACGCGGAGGTGCAGATCTTAGAGCGTCACCAGAATCTTGGCGATACTGAAAGCTTTACAAATTTTGTGAGTGAAGTATTTGCTGCTCGTGATGCTCGCGTGAGCTACTACAAAGTGCAGAACGACAGCGATAAGGCTTCCTTGGTGGACAACACCCACGTGAAGCAAGCAAGCGGTTCTAACGTGCATGTAGGCACCTACAGTTTCGGTGGAAAATTGGTCCGCAATAACCTACACTTCTACTCCGGTGGCGAACACGCTGAAAGCCACATGGACGGCATCACTATTATCGGTGACGGCCAAACTGTAGACCACCACACCTTAGTAGACCACCAGGAGCCGAATTGCTACAGCCGTGAGTTATACAAGGGCATCTACCTTGGCAAAAGCCACGGTGTGTTCAACGGTAAGGTATTGGTACGCCAAAAGGCACAAAAGACCAATGCCTTCCAACAGAACGACAATATTCTATTGAGCGATAAAGCGAAGGTGGATACGAAACCTCAATTGGAAATTTTTGCAGATGATGTGCGTTGTTCACACGGATGTACCGTGGGACAATTGGACAAAAATGCCTTGTTCTACTTGCGTTCTCGTGGTATTCCAAAGCGTGAAGCCGAGGGTCTGATGACCTATGCTTTTGCTTCTGATGCGCTAGAATATGTGAAAATCCCTCAGTTAGAGAAGCGTCTGAACGGCGTAATCGCTGAAAAACTCGGTATCAACCTAGAGTTTGCATTATAATGAGCTACGATGTCCAAGCCATACGCCAGCAATTCCCTATCCTGAATCAAGAGATTCACGGAAGGCCGTTGGTGTATTTGGACAATGCTGCTACTGCGCAGAAGCCCATCGCAGTCATTGATGCTATTTCAGATTATTACCTGAACTACAATGCCAATGTACACCGTGGTGTGCACACATTGAGTCAGCGCGCGACCGATGCCATGGAGGCCGTTCGCGAAGATGTTCGCGCGCACATTAATGCAGCGGAAACGGCTGAAATCATCTTTACACGAGGCATTACCGACAGTATCAACACCATAGCCTTTGGGATGGGAGCCCTAGTGAAGAAGGGTCAAAATATCGTGATCACTGCCGTTGAGCACCACAGTAATATTGTGCCTTGGCAAATGCTGTGTCAGCGCACGGGTGCAGAGCTTCGTCACCTGCCGATGAACGAGCACGGTGAGGTTGTTTTGGAAGGTATTGAGGAGATCATTGACGAGCATACCGCGATGGTTGCCTTCAATCACATCTCCAATGCACTTGGGACTATTAATCCCGTAGAGGAAATTTTGCAGCGCGCCCAGAAAGTAGGCGCTTGGACCTTAGTGGACGGTGCACAAAGTGGACCCCACGCCAGAGTAGATGTACGCGCTTGGGATGTTGACTTCTTCACACTCAGCAGTCACAAAATGTACGGTCCTACCGGCCTTGGTGTACTTTACGGCAAACGTGAAAGACTAGAAGCTCTTCCGCCTTATCAAGGCGGTGGCGAAATGATTGCCACAGTGACCTTAGAAGAGAGCACCTATGCTGGACTTCCACACAAATTTGAAGCGGGCACACCGCATATCGAAGGGATAATAGGTTTTGGGGCTGCGCTGAAGTTTATAAACGAAGTAGGTGTTGAAGCAATCGCAGCCCACGAGAAAGAGCTGTTAGAATATGCGACGCAAGAGTGCTCAGAGATTGAAGGGTTCCGCGTCATAGGTGATTCAAAGAATAAAGCAAGTGTTTTAAGTTTTGTGGTGGATGGAACGCATCCCTATGATTTGGGTGTGTTGCTCGATCAACAGGGCGTGGCTGTTCGTACCGGCCAACACTGTACGCAACCTATCATGGACGCCTTTTGCATTAGTGGAACGGCAAGAGCCAGTTTTGCGATGTACAATACCAAAGAAGAAATTGACCTGTTCAAGGCTGCCCTTGAGAAGGCCGTAACGATGCTGCGCTAATGGCAACGATTCAAGAAAGACAAGACGTATTGGTCGAGGAATTTGAATTCTTCGACGAATGGATGGACAAATACAACCACATCATTGAGATGGGCAAGGCGTTGAACAAGATGCCTGAGGAGCTTAAAAATGACGATTTACTAGTTCAAGGCTGCCAAAGCAAGGTTTGGCTTCACGCCGAGAAGAACGGTGAAAATGTGAGGTTTAAAGCAGATGCAGACGCCATCATTGCCAAGGGTATTGTAGCGATGTTGATTGATGTTTTTGATAATCAACCTGCGAAAGAAGTCGCCGCTGCTGACCTTGGGTTCTTGGAAGAGATCGGCTTGAAAGACCATCTCAGCCCAACAAGAGCGAACGGTCTGATGAGCATGATCAAACAAATGAAATTTTACGCCTTGGCTTTTGCCGGGTAATACAGAAGTGCCATGAGTGAAGAGTTGACGCACAGCGAGATGCAAAAGATTGGAGAAGAGGTCGTAGGAGTTCTTTGTACCATCTTTGATCCTGAAATTCCTGTGGATATATATCAATTGGGGTTGATTTACGATGTGAAGGTCAGTACAGAGCGTGATGTGCATATTTTGATGACGTTGACCTCGCCGAATTGTCCCGTAGCAGAAAGCTTACCGCAAGAAGTGAAAGAGAAGTCTAGAGCTTTGGACAGTGTGAATGATGTTGAGGTGGAAATCACCTTCGACCCGCCGTGGGATAAGAGTATGATGAGCGAAGAGGCGAAACTCGAGCTCGGCATGCTTTAATTGTCCCAATTCTTTAAAATTTTCCCAAAACGAGAACCTTATTGCGTTGAATCCGTTAAGGATAACGTTAATTTGTTGCTCGCTATTCAAAGAATCGAGCGATTTTTTGTGAATTAGAAAAATATCCGCCAAATGAAAATTGGAATTGACGCCATTTCATACTACGTACCTAGCCACTACCTCCCCATCGAAGCACTTGCGAATGCAAGAAACATTGAATACGCCAAGCTGAACAAGGGCTTGGGTCTCACTTCTATGTCCTTCCCGGATGTCGACGAAGATGCTGCCTCAATGGGAGCGAATGCAGTTCTCGACATGTTCCAAAGAGAATCTCTAGATCCAGCCACAGTGGGCAGAATGTACCTCGGTACAGAAAGTGCTTTAGATAGTGCTAAACCTACTGCGACGTACATTCTAGATTTAGTAGAGAAAGAATTAGCTGCCGAGCACGGTGAGCGTTGCTTGAAAAACGTAGATGCCGTAGATATGACCTTCGCGTGTATCGGTGCAGTAGATGCGTTGGAGAATGCATGCCTTTATGTGCAGCAAAACCCAGATAAGAAAGCCATTATTATCGCGGCAGATTTGGCCAAATATGACCTAGGCTCAACAGGAGAATACACCCAAGGTGCCGGTGCTGTGGCATTACTCGTGAGTGTAGATCCAGCCATTGTCGCATTGGATGCCGAGATCGGCGTAGCCACCAAAGGTGAGCGTGATTTCTTCAAACCGCGCAGAACACACACCAAAGCTTCTGTTCTCGTTCAAGCAGCCTCATTGTTAGGGGTTGAATTGAGTGAAGAGGAGGCAGCGGCAAAGCTTCTAGGGGCCGAAGGTTTCTGGGGCGGAAACAGCATGATCCGCAGCTATGTTGAAGAGCCAGTTTTTGACGGTCAATACAGCAACGGCGCTTATGTAGGCCGTATCCAAGAGGCACTCGCTCATTTTGAAAGCAAAGTGGATCTAAATCCTGCATTGGATTGGGACCGTGTAGTCATGCACTTACCTTATGCCTTCCAAGGGCGCCGTATGTTGGTGAATTTCTACCTGAATTGGATGAACGCTAACGGAAAATGGGAAGAAGTAGTTGCTGCTATGGGCGGCGACAAACCAGCAGATAAAGACGAGGCGAAAGCTTGGGTAAAAGCATTTAGCAAGAGCGATTACTACCGCGCTTATGTAGCTAAAGCCTTGGCCCCTGCCGAACGTGCGTCGAGCCTCATCGGTAATATGTACACCGCTTCCATCTTCATGGGATTGCTCAGTACGCTGTGTGATGCTGCCGATAAAGGCGAAGCCATCGAAGGTGCGTGTATCGGTTTTATGGGCTACGGTTCAGGAAGCAAGGCGAAGGTCTTCCAAGGTCACGTGCAACCGGGGTGGTCGAAAGTTGCAGGATTAGACCTGTTCGGCAGTCTAGAGAACCGTACGGCCGTGGATTTCACTACGTATGAGAACTGGCACAATGAGCGTTTAACTAGCCCAATTCTTCCTTCGAAATCCGGCTTCGTTTTTGACGGTCTCAGAACAGCAGAAAACCAAGAATTTTTCCGAGATTACAAGAAACAGTAATCCGTTGTTATGGCCGAGGGGGAAATCGTAAACAAAGTCGCGCAGAGCCCACTAATTACCTTCAATCTTGAAGACTATCTTCCTGCAAAGGTGGAGCAATTAGATATTGCTCAGTTCCTTGATGGAGGATACCTCTTGCGTGAAATAGAGTTTCGAGCTGCTCTTAAAGATTTCGATTATTCACCGTTCGTTGGTGCCGCAGTTCGTATTCATTGTTCCACAGATGCCATACTCCCCGCATGGGCTTCTATTTTGGTCGCTTCAAAGCTTAGTGATAGGGATATCAGGAGTTTTTGGGCACCTACAGATGAAGCCTTTTTTGCGCAGTACTATCGGTGGAAGTTGGCCCAAATACATTGGTCATCTTTCGAAGGAAAACCGGTCATCATCAAGGGATGTGGCGATGCTCGCATTCCTCAAGATGCCTATATCCAAACGGCAGATGCGCTCAAAGGGATCGCAAAGAAAATCAGCTACGGGGAGGCCTGCTCCGCAGTACCCCTGAAATAACTAGAGCGTTATCGACAGCCCGATGTTCTGGCTCGTCGCAGCCCCTAATTCTGGCACCAATACACCAGATTCAACAATTGGATTTAAGCCGTAGTAGTAATACAAGTTGAACGGTCCTCGGCCTGCCTTGAAATAGGCACCGTATCGAAGGGTACTGAACCCGCCAATATTGTAAAACTTCACGCGGTAGTTCTCCGTTTCTAAATAGGAATAGGAATCGGTTAAATATCCAATAAGACCACCCACGTAAATCCTGGTATATCGCCCGTTTTTATTAGCGTTTGACCTGTACCTCAACTCAAGAATACCATCTACATATTCAGTTGCTAATCGATTCGAAATATAAGACTGACCATCTAGATTCTCCAGGATCTGCTGCCCATTAGAAGCAACATCAACGTGTAAGTTTCCATGGTAAAAATGACCGCTGTATCCTACTCCATATGCCAAGCCGAAATGAGACAATCCTATGGTGTTTTCTCGAAGCAACTGAAACTCTTGAGAGTTCGCCTTCCATGAAGAAGTAAAAGATCCCGGAGCGCCAACGACCATCAACGAAGAAGTATTGAAGGAAAGGCCCTCTCCCGGCTCAGGAATAAATGCTTTGGCCTGCCCAAAAGCACCTAGGCTAAATACAAATGCAACAAGTATAACGGCTGCTTTTTTCATAGTCTCAAGGTAGTAAATGAACCCACGAAAGGGCCGCTAAGTCTTCAAAAATACAAACCTTTGAAGGGATACGTACTTTCTAGTGAAGAAGAGCCCTAGTAACGATTTCAATACCCTGTTATTCATACTTTCATAAGATGGATATATATGCTTTCAAAACCCACTGGAATCAAAAAAGCTTCGCTTTTATCGCTATGATTGCAGTTAATGCTGTTTTTCTTGGCAGCTATTTATTGGAAGTTAGTGATGGATTTTACTACCTGCTGGGTCAAATCTTCCTCCTTCCTTTTACAGGGTTAATTTTAAATCGCAAAGCCCCAAGGCTAGAAGCATTCGTAGATATAAAACTCTTGTCTTTTTATTTTTGGTACTATTATTTTGCGATAAATGTTACTGGTTTTTATTTAACCGCAATATTTTTTTCAACCATTCTGCTGCGAATTGGCGTTCACTCCGCTTCACTAAGAGGCGAAACTATATTCTTGAGGTGTAGTCTATACTTTGGTCCAGTGATTGCTTTCTTCCTTATTGCATTTGACATTCAGCCTTGGTTCGAATGGCCTTTGCCAGCAGAAAAAGAGTTGAAATTCTCATCGTCCGTAGTCTTTGTTCTCATGTTACTTTTCTCATTTCGAACAAGTGAGGGCTATATAACAACTATCAATCAACTAGAGGATAAAGAGAACGAACTAAGCGTCCGTTATACCCAAGTTCTTGAGCTAAATCAAATCTTAAATCATAATATTAGGACACCTTTGGCCACTGCCATTGGACAACTAGAAATTGCCAAGCTAAAAAATAAAGACAACGTCCATATCGAAAAATCACGTCAGGCACTAGAAGTGGTACTTGAGCAAACACAAAGTGTGAATAATGCTAAAAAAGCGTTTGCAAGGTCTTCGAATATCACTGAGTTTTTCGAGAATTGGAAAACCATCTATAATTATCCAATGGTCGAATTAATCGTTGGTAAGGAAGTAGATTCGCTTATTATAAATGAGCAGTCCATGATTGCCATAGCTGTATCACTAGATATATTCACAATCAACTCATTTGAGGCAGAAGCAACAAATATTCAAATACATGTTTCAAGAAATGAGAATCAGATTTTAATAAGGCATGTAGATAATGGCCTTGGAGTTTCTAACGAAATACTGGAGATGTTTGGGAAACCCATAAACAGTCAAAAGGGGTCCGGGCTGGGAACCTATCTCGCTCAACGACTTCTAAGAAGCGCCGGGGCAATAAACGTTCAGTTCGCAAATCGAACAGGACACCAAGGTTTCGAAGTGTCTATCCTACTTTAGTCTTTAAAGTCTTCCCCTGTCTCAAAGTTGTCATCGCTGTCACTAGCGTCCTCAAACTCGTCCAGATCAAAAGCTTCGAACTGCTTCTCTAAAGAGGCGCTCAGTTTAATGAGGTATTTGGTGTCCTCTGTTTCTAAGGGGACACACTCCACACGCTCACCTTTGGCATTGGTAAAGAATTCGGTTTCACCATCAAAACCATCGGGGTACTCTTTTACGAGTAAAGCCATTAACGCTTCATCGACTGACTTCACGTCTTTGATCACAAATCGCTTTGCCATTTGCTAATATGTATTTGATATAAACTAGTAATGCTGAGAGGCTAAAACACACATTATTAAGCTAATATCACGACGAGCGTTGTTCTCGCCGTACGCGGCTAATTACTTATCTAATATCCAAGAAAAAATCAAAGGAGCGACAATTGTAGCATCACTTTCAACAATAAATTTTGGTTTATCAGCATCCAATTTTCCCCAAGTATCTGGAAGGGTGGTCACAAAAGAACTGTCAATCATGTACCAAGTTTCGCGATCATTTTGTTTCTTTTGGCCGAGGATCCTGTAGAAATTGGCCCCAGATTCTCCTACGGTGTACGAACCAAATTCACTAAAAATATGTGGCTCCGGCACATCTGCGTAATCACACATCATTTTGATTTGATTGATGATCTCCTCGGCCATGTATTCGTAGTCGAAGTCCATGCCCAGACTAGTCTTGATGGGGAATCCACCACCGATATTTAGACCATCCAAAGAAGGGCAGATGCGCTTTAGGTCAATGTATACATTTGCGCAGCTCGTTCCAGTAATAAGCAGCGTCCTTTATGACTGTATTGATGAAGAAATGGAGCATTTTTAATTCTGACCTCTCATTCTCCTGGATCTTCGATCTATAGAAGTCTACTATATCGCGGTAACCAATTCCCAGACGCGAAGTATAAAACTCAAATTTCGACTCTTCCTCAGAAGCAATTCTAATGCCTAGTTTGACTTTCTTTTGAGTTCTGGATTGCAATTCAGCCAATTCCTCTACGTGATCAATAACCGTTATGGTATTGTTATAACCTTGTTCGTAGAGCCTGGCAATGTTATCCAAATAGCGATCTGTTTTATAGCCATTGAAACAACGTGACGGTCCTTTGGCAATTTACCTGAAGCTGCCATGTTACGGATAATGTTGATGTCAAAGACACTAGAGGTCTCTAGGTGCACTTCATTTTCAAGCACTTTAAACACGCTTTAACTTATATATATATTCTTTAAGTATTGATGTCATCTCAATTGTGAATAAGCAAAATCTTTATAAGATTGTATTAATGCAAACACGTCACAAAACGTCTTATTGGGATATTGCCACAATCACATTGATACCGGCTATCTTATTTCTTGTTGGCTTCTCAAAATCCTCGGTCTTACTTCAGATAGCTTCTTCTTTCGTGCTAGTGATCCTCTCAGAAATTGCAGTAAGCAGATTTCATAAAATCGCTGGATCTGTTGTTGATCTTGTTGGAGTTAGTATTGTTGGGGTTATATATCATTATACATTAGTCAGTTCACCAATTTTGACCATGTCCTTCTTACTGGTCTTAATCACTAGGCTCTTCATTCATCTATTCGATAATGAACTTGATAAGAAACACATCATCGGATTTACAATCATTGTTTTCTTTTGTATTTCACAACTTTTTGAGCGCTTTTTTATTTTTTCTTGGCTAAAGCCGTCTACATTATTGACTACGACTGAGGAAATTATATGGATATGCTGTACTTATGGGGTAGTCTTCTCACAGATCTTCAATACGGCAAATACGATGCAGACTGAAAGACGAACGATCAACATGAAAAATGTTTCGCTAAGTGTACGTTACCATCAAATTATTGAGATGTATCAAGTACTCAATCATAATTTGAAGACACCCCTTGCCAATGCGCTAGGTAAAGTGGAGATCGCACTTTTAACCAAGGATGTTTCACGTCTTCAGGAAACTAAAGAATCCATGCTCTCGGCGTTGGAGAAATTGAATACTCTTACCATAGTCAAGAAGATTGTCGCACAAACTAATCGCTTGGATGAGTTCCTCAAGGAATGGCAGATTACGTTCAACCACCAAGACATCGCCATTAATGCTAATTCTGAGAAAGCACAAAGCTTTCAAATCATTGAAGAATCTGGGATCGCACTGGCCATCGCCCTTGACATCTTTGCACATAATTCAAAGGAGGCTGGTGCTGATGCAATTGAGATTGGTCTCGAGATTAAACATTCAAGAATAATGGTCTGTTTCCGAGACAATGGTCCAGGATTGGATGAAAAACGACTGGAACTCTTCGGCCAGATACAACAAAGCACCAAAGGAAGTAGTGGCTTGGGAACCTATCTAGCTGTACGACTTTTAAAGGCTGCCAACATCGAATTGAATTACTTCAATAGACCTTCGGGAGGTTTTGAAGTGCAATTGGCGCTTTAAGTAATCTGCAAAGCGATGGTCTCGAAGCCCTCAATCTCCAAACGGATTTCGTCATCTTGTTGTACTGGAACCATAGGACCTAAAGCGCCTGAAAGTAGGATTTCCCCTTTCGTTAACGGCTCGCCCTGATCGGCCATCTTTTGAGCCAACCACAAACCAGCATTTAGTGGATTGTCCATACAAGCCATACCGGTTCCTTCGCTACAAAGTTCGCCGTTTTTAAACAGACGCATCGTGGCCTTGGAAGGATCCATTTCTTTCAAGGTTTTGTAATCTTTTCCTATGATGAAGTGAGAACCTGAGGCGTTGTCTGCGATGGTATCCGAGATTCGTATGTTCCATCCTTCCACACGAGAATCTACAATTTCAATGGATGCACGAATCTCGGAAATACTCTCCATCAAGAGGTCCATCGTAATGTCCTTTGTGGTGATGTCCTTGCCCAATACAAAAGTGAGCTCGCCTTCGACTTTAGGCAATATGGCTTTTGAGGTGTTAAAAATACCTGAAGAACTTACGTCCATGGTATCGAACAAGATGCCGTAATCGGGCTGATCTACGCCTAACTGCTCTTGTACTGCGAACGAAGTGAGTCCTATTTTCTTGCCGACCACCTTTTCACCGCGGGCTTTACGTAGGGCTACCAGTTCTTTTTGGATGTCGTAAGCCGCATCAATGTCGTTGTTGATTTGATCGCGAAGGGGCGCGATACTTTGGCCAGAGTTTAGGCTGTCGAACAATTGTTTTCCTAGGTCTTTGTGCAATGACATATGTCAAATTTTAACTCCTCTAAAGTAGTGTATATTTGTAGGGAACCCGCACAAACAAAAGAGTCAATCCTATGCCGTTTTATCAAAAGCAAGGACAGTTTCCGCACAAGCGCCATACCCAGTTTCGTAAAGGAGACGGCAGCCTGTACCACGAAGAACTTTTTGGAACAATAGGCTTTGACGGCATGTCGTCATTGCTCTACCATAATCATCCGCCAACAATGGTGAAAGAAATCGGTGAGAGTAAGAATGTCGCGCCGAAAATAGCCGTTGAGAAAAACATGAAGGCCTACCGTCTGAAAGGCTTTGATGTGCCGCCTACAGAAGATTATTTAGAGAGCCGTGTACCGGTATTAACCAATAAAGATTGTACCATCACCTTGGCCGCACCTTCAGGGTCGATGACTGATTATTTCTATAAAAATGCGCAGAACGACGAGGTTGTTTTTGTGCATGAAGGCAGTGGTACATTAAAGACGCAGTTTGGTGATTTGACCTTTGGTGAGGGTGATTATCTGGTCATTCCTCGCGGGATGATACAGCAATTTCATTTTGATACGGCAAAGAATCGTCTCTTTATAGTGGAGAGCGGTCACCCAGTATATACACCGAAGAGGTACCGCAACTGGTTCGGGCAATTGCTCGAGCACAGTCCTTATTGTGAGCGCGATTTGCGTGCGCCAGTTTTGGGGCCAGCGAGTGACGAGATGGGTGATTTTACCATCAAAGTGAAAAAAGAAGATATGTTGCATTCGTACACCTACGCTGCCCACCCGTTTGGCGTGGTAGGTTGGGACGGATTCAATTACCCTTATGCCTTTAGCATTCACGATTTTGAACCCATTACCGGTCGTGTCCACCAACCGCCTCCGGTGCACCAGACTTTTGAAACAGGAGCATTTGTGATCTGTTCGTTTGTGCCGCGTCTGTATGACTATCATCCAGAATCGATTCCAGCTCCTTATAACCACAGCAATATAGATTCAGACGAAGTCCTCTATTATGTGGATGGTGATTTTATGTCGCGAAATAACATAGGTCGTGGGCAAATTACCCTGCACCCTGCTGGCGTTCCTCACGGCCCTCACCCTGGAACTTACGAGGGAAGTATTGGGAAGAAAGAAACACTGGAATTGGCGGTGATGGTCGATACTTTTGCCCCACTTAAAATAACTGAACAAGCCCTGGCTCTTGATGCTGGTGATTACCACAAGAGTTGGATCAAATAACCCTATCACAATGACCAACACATTACCTAAACAATACGAAGACGCACAAGATTTCTTAGAGCTTTGGGGTACGGACCACGTAGAAATTTACGTGGGCAACGCCAAGCAAAGCGCCTACTACTTCAAGACCGCATTCGGGTTTCAAGAAGTTGCGTATGCAGGCCTAGAAACAGGCGTGACAGACCGCACTTCGTATGTCTTGCAACAAGATAAAATTCGCCTAGTGATCACCTCTTCTATGGTGAAAGACAGCGATATCAACAGACACCTCAATGACCACGGCGACGGCGTAAAATTTGTCGCACTTTGGGTGCCAGATGCCGCCAAGGCATTTGAAGAAACGACCAAGCGCGGTGCGAAGCCGTTCCAAGAACCAAAGGTGATCGAAGATGCTAATGGGAAGGTCGTGACTTCTGGAATCTACACCTACGGCGAGACTGTGCACATGTTTGTAGAACGCCACGAGTACGACGGGCCATTTTTGCCGGGTTACGTTGCACGAAGCCCCAAGTACCAGCCAGGACCGGTTGGCCTGAAATACATTGACCACATGGTAGGAAATGTAGATTGGGGTCAGATGAACACATGGGTGAAATTCTATGCCGAGGTCATGGGATTCTCACAAATCATCTCTTTCGACGACAAGGACATCTCTACGGATTACACGGCACTAATGTCAAAGGTGATGTCGAACGGCAACGGTCGCATTAAATTCCCAATCAACGAACCGGCCGAAGGTAAGAAGCGCTCTCAGATTGAAGAGTACATCAACTTCTATAATGGTGCAGGCGTTCAGCATTTGGCCTTAGCTACGGATAACATCATTCACACCATTCACGAGCTTCGTGAGCGCGGTGTGGAGTTCCTAGATGTCCCGGATACCTACTATGATGACCTTAAGGATCGCGTAGGCGCTATCGATGAAGACATGGAAGTCTTGAAGAAATACAAGATTCTCGTGGACCGCGACGATGAAGGCTACTTGCTTCAGCTGTTCACTAAGCCGCTCATGGACCGCCCGACCGTCTTTATTGAGATTATTCAGCGTAAAGGTGCGACGAGTTTTGGTAAGGGGAATTTTAAAGCGCTATTCGAAGCCATTGAGAGAGAACAAGAAAATAGAGGTACGCTATAATTCGTACCATCATACCCAAATACAACAAACATGGACCTATTAGCAAACGACCCCTCTAGAAAAAGCTGGATCCCCGTTCCTTCTGGCAGTGATTTTCCCATTCAGAACCTTCCTTTTGGCGTCTTTATTCCAGAGGATGATATTATTACCACAGGCACAAGAATTGGCGATACAGCCATTGACTTAAGTGTGTTGCAACAGCTCGGATATTTTGAAGGAATTGACCTGCCGGACGATGTTTTCTTGCAGGATACCTTGAATGACTTCATTGCCCTAGGCCGCCCAGTGTGGAGAGCGGTTCGTAACCGATTAGCAGAGCTTTTCGACGAGAACAACACGACCCTCAAGGCGAATGTGGCGCATCAAAACAAGGCACTATTCCCCGTGAGTCAAGTACAAATGTTAATGCCTGTCTTCGTTCAAGACTACACGGATTTCTACAGCTCTATCGAGCATGCTACCAATGTGGGTAAGATGTTCCGCGACCCGGACAATGCCTTGTTGCCAAACTGGAAGCACATTCCAGTGGGCTACCACGGTAGAAGTTCTTCTATCGTGATTAGTGGCGTGGATGTACACCGTCCGAAAGGACAGCGCATGGCACCTGGCGCCGAAGCACCGACTTTTGGGCCAAGTGTACGCATGGATTTTGAGCTGGAATTGGCCTTCATTACTGGTGAGGGGAAGCCATTGGGACACCGCATTAAAGCTGAGGAGGCGGATGAATACATCTTTGGGATGGTCTTGTTTAATGACTGGAGTGCCCGTGATATTCAAAAGTGGGAGTATGTGCCTTTAGGTCCATTCCTTGGAAAAAACTTTGGATCGAGCATTAGCCCGTGGGTCGTGACGATGGATGCTTTGGAGCCGTTTAAAGTGGAAGGACCGCTGCAGGTTCCGCCTGTGCTTCCGTATTTGAAAACGGAGGGCAAGAATAACTATGACATTAAGTTGGAAGTGGAATTGGCCCCGGATGGAAAAGAGGGGACCGTAATCTCACGTTCGAACTACAAATACATGTACTGGAACCAGCGTCAGCAGCTTGCGCATCACACCGTGAACGGCTGTAACATTAATGCTGGCGATATGATGGCTTCCGGGACCATTTCTGGGAAGTCGAAAGACAGCTATGGTTCTATGCTGGAGCTGAGCTGGGCAGGTAAAGAGCCTATTACTTTGGATACTGGTGAGACCCGTACGTTCATTGAAGATGGAGATACCATTAGTATGCGCGGGCATTGCGACAATGGTGAAGTTCGCATTGGTTTTGGCGAGGTAAGTACGAAGCTTCTTCCGGCCATTGAAGATTAAGACATTCAGGTAAAGCCCTTTTGTTGCTCGAACAATGAAGGGGCTTTTTTCTTACCTTTTTAGTCGACCTAATTTACCCATAATATGTCACAGACAAACTACATCTCTAAGGTGGTTTCGGATGCCCATGCGGCACTGGACGGCTTAGAGGACAACATGACCGTAATGTTCGGCGGATTTGGATTGTGCGGTATTCCCGAGAATTCAATTGCAGCCATTCGCGATAAAGGCACCACTGGCATCACTTGTATTTCCAATAATGCTGGGGTGGACGATTTCGGACTGGGCCTCCTTTTGCAGACCCGTCAGATTAAGAAAATGATCGCCTCTTATGTCGGAGAAAACGACGAGTTCGAGCGCCAGATGCTTTCTGGAGAGCTTAAGGTGGACCTCGTTCCGCAAGGCACGCTTGCAGAGCGCTGCCGCGCCGCAGGCGCGGGCATACCAGCCTTCTTCACTCCTGCCGGTTATGGCACTGAGGTAGCCGAAGGCAAGGAAGTACGCGTATTTAACGGCAAGCCGCATATTCTCGAGCATGCCTTTGATGCGCCGTTCGCCTTTGTAAAAGCTTGGAAAGGTGATAAAGCGGGTAATTTGATTTTCAAAGGAACCGCTAGAAACTTTAACCCCATGATGGCCATGGCGGGTAAAATTACCGTTGCTGAAGTAGAGGAATTGGTGGAAGTGGGAGAATTGGACCCGAATGATATTCATGTGCCCGGGATTTTTGTCCAGCGCATTTTCCAGGGGACCGATTACGAGAAACGTATTGAACAACGCACCGTGCGTGCAAAAAGCTGATAATTATGGGATTGAGTAAAGATCAAATAGCACAGCGCATCGCACAGGAACTGCGCGACGGATGGTACGTGAACCTCGGTATTGGCATTCCAACGTTGGTAGCGAACCACATTCCTGAGGGTATCAACATTGAGTTTCAAAGTGAAAATGGCATTTTGGGCATGGGCCCCTTCCCTGTTGAAGGCGAAGAAGATGCCGATTTAATCAACGCCGGAAAACAAACCATCACAGCAATGCCCGGGGCTTCGTTCTTTTCGAGCGCCACCAGCTTTGCCATGATTCGTGGCCAGCACGTCCAACTCACCGTATTAGGTGCTATGGAGGTTAGTGACGGCGGGGATATTGCCAACTGGAAAATCCCTGGAAAGATGGTCAAAGGTATGGGCGGCGCCATGGATTTGGTAGCGTCGGCCGAGAACATCATCGTGGCCATGCAACACACTAACCGACGTGGGGAGAGCAAGCTGCTTTCTGCTTGTTCGCTGCCGCTAACTGGAGTGGCCTGTGTAAAGAAAGTGGTCACCGATCTCGCTGTTTTAGAAATAGACCCGGATCGCGGTTTCGTACTCTTGGAGCGCGCGCCGGGTGTAAGTGTTGAGGAAATTCAGGAGAAGACTGCCGGACGATTGGTCGTTGAAGGCGATGTCCCGGAGATGATGTTGTAGCTGCTTTGCGAAAGCGAAATAGCCGAAATTTTTAGTTAAAAAAGGCGCCCCGTGGGGCGCCTTTTTTGTGTCCTTTATTTTTTCGTCGTAGAAATTTCGAAGGAACCTTGCAACAAGCGGTGGACGTAGCATCTGCCAGCTGCTCCCATGATTTTTTCCGTTATTTCCTCTGAGGTCTCTGTGTCCCAGTCAAGATCTACGGTGATGTTCGAAGCAAGGCTTCTTCCCTCGCCTTTGCCAGTTTCTATGCTTAGGGTAGCACGAATTTCGCCTAATTCAACTCCTAGCTTATTAGCCTTCGCTCTAACGGTAACCACCTTACATTCAGCAAGACCGGCCAAGACTAAATCCACAGGATCCATCCCCTTATCTGTACCGCCTAAATCTTCAGGCTCGTCGGCAGTGACTGTATGACGGCCATTGGTGATATGGCTCTCGTAGGAATTGACCTTGTTTGTAATTGTAATGGTTTTTGGGATTGCCATAAGCGGTTATAAAATGCGTTTAAGGGTATTTTCTTTCTTTCGAACGTAGTGTCTAACCACACCTCCTACGTGCGCAACAACGAGTAAAATCATGGCGAAAGTGGTCAGACCGTGCACTGGTTTAACCGGCGTTTTGTGGATGAGTGAAGCGTCCATGACTTTAAAAGCTTCCTGGTATCCACCGGTGGCTGCAGTACCCATTCCACTAAAAATAGCCACAAAAATGAGCACGTAAAATGCGCGGTGCACGAAATACATCAGCTTTTGATTCCACACTTTGCCCGTATCAATCGGCGCTGGACGTTCCTTTTTAAACAGCAACCAAGTCCTATAAATAGTGAGAAAAAGCAACAAATAGCCACCAATGGAGTGAACGGGTAAAATGGACATCACAGTGTCCGGGCCTTGTTTCTCCATCACCTTACCAATGATGAATAGACCTATGATTAACAATGCTGAAATGCTGTGGATGATTCTTGTGTGCTTGTGGTACTTCATGGCGTTTTAGGTTTATTTCTCGGTAATGAGCAATGTACCCATCAGCTGGTACAGGGCAATCTGTGCATTGACGGCCCTAAACTGGGCGGATGATTTTCCATTTTCAGCGGCCAACCAAGCCAGCTGGGCTTGACGCTGCTCCAAGGAGGAAGCTTGTCCAAGGCTGTAAAGCTCATTCACTTTAAGCATGCGCTGGTTCGCAACCTCAGCGTTATCCGCTTCAATCTTGGCCACAGCAGCCGCATTGTTGAAGACGCGCACTGCATTCTTCACTGTGTTCTCGATAAGCTCCTGGGTTTGTGCCTCGCGGTGCTCCGCTTTCAAGACTTCTAACTTCGCATTTTGACGCTGCGTACGGCTCTGGAAACCGCTAAACAGGTTGTATTGTAAGCTGAGACCTGCATTCAAACCCGTCTGTTGCGATGCCGTTAAGAAACCTGCTTCCGCTTGGCTCTGATTAAGACCATAGCTCGCTTGTGCTGCGATAGTTGGGAAGAGCGTCGCCTGTTGCAATTGCTGCTGAATACGCGCTGTTTCTGCCGAAATGTTAGCTAGCTGCAAAGCCGTGTTGCTAGAACGCATGATGGCTAAGGTTTCTGCTTCATCGAATTGCTCTTCGAGGTTCAAACCAGTCTGATCAGAAACGGTAAATGCATCTTCGTATCCTATGAATGCTGCAAATGAATTCTTGGCCGATTCCAACTGTGTCTCCGCCTCCATCAATTCCACCTTATCGCGGTTCATGTCCACTTTCGCGGCCATAAGGTCCGTTGAATTTGATCCGCCAAGCTCATTGGTCAATTGTGCCTTATCAAAGCGCTCCTTGCTAATGTTGAAGTTCTCTGCTGCCGTTGCTACGGTGCGCTGCAACAACGAAATCCCAGTATACTGCGACCATACCTGAGCGATAGTATTCTCCATGGCCTGCTTTTGAGCGAGGTCTGCTGCTTTTTTGGCACTATTCAACAATTGGTAGCTGCGCTGTATGCGGCCTCCGGCAAACAGGACCTGACTTACGCCCAAAGACGCATTCTGTGAGAGCGACTCCGCGCCTTCGACATCTTGGGTCTGCCCCGTAGCAAATTCGAGATTTGAATTTTGATTGCTGTAGTTGGTACCCGCCGAAGCTGTTAAAGTAGGCAGGCGTCCGGCATTGCCCTGGGTTGCAGAATTTGCCGCCTGCTCAGCATCTAGGCGAGCAATGTGTAAATCGTGGTTGTGCTCCAATGCCAAGCTCAATGCATTGTCCAACGTCAACACATTCTGTCCGTAGCTGCTCCAACCTAGAAGCAGTGCTGCGACGATGAAGATTCTCTTATTCAGCATTGTTCAATTCTTTAAAGTATTGTTCACTCTTCATTTCCTTAATGGCCGGCTCGACTTCTTCGCGAGTAGGCTTCTCATTCGTCCAGATGTGACGAATCAAAACGCGCGCATCATTCACTAGAGCCATCATCGACGGCAAGACCACTAGGGTCAACATCGTCGCAAAACCAATTCCGTAAGCAATCGCCACCGCCATCGGGATGAGGAACTG
>JAAXJR010000029.1:34252-39241 GCA_012269745.1 Flavobacteriales bacterium
CCGTGCAACCAGTGTCCCCACGCGACCCCGGTCAAACTGAGCGGGATAAGCAGCATGATGACGATGGTCTGCACCAAGGAACGGAAGGTAAAGGTGATGGTCAAAATGATCAGGAAGAAGATCAGCGGCATCACGGTTTGTGAGCTGTCTTGGGTCTTCTGGCTCTCTTTCTGTTGGCCTTCATAACGCGCACTTACCGAAGGGTACTTTGCGAAAATCTCAGGCAAGATGTCTGCTTTGATCTGCGAAAGTAGCGCTGGCGCTGAGCCGTTAGGACTGCTCAAATCGCTCTCCACACGGTACTCGCGTTGCCCGTCAAGGTGGTTGATGTTCACCGTTCCCCTTTCAATAGTATACGTGGCCAATTCCCTCAGCGGAACATTGCCCTGCGGCGTAGTGATGAGCAGCTCCTCCAAATCCCACAATTGCTTGCGGTCCTTTTCGTCTAAGCGCACCCACACTTTCACCTCGTCCTCACCGCGTTGCAAGCGTTGTACCTGCGCCCCGAAGAAGGTTTCGCGAACTTGGGTCATAACTGCTCCTGGCGTGAGCCCTAGATAGCGGGCCTTATCAGTGAGCTCAAGGGTCACCTCACGAATTCCCTTCTGGTCGTTATCAATCACGTCAGTCAGAGCGTCCATGCGTTTAAGTTTAGCCTTAAGCGCTTCTTTGGCTGCCTTGAGTTCTACGAGGTCATAGCTGACCAATGAAATTGAAATGGGCTTACCGAAGGCCTGAACACCACCGAAGCTTACATTATCTGCACCTTCAATCTCACCCGCTGCCTGACGGATGTCGTTTTGTATAAGGTAGGAAGGCGTTAATCGAGTCTCGCTATCCAGCAGAATGACGTTCAAGCGCGCCTTTGAAGAGATCGGGCCAATATTCTTTTGAATGGCACGAACCACATCCAGGCTGTCCTCACGTTCGCTCTTGTATTGCTCGTTTACCGCCCAAACGGTCGATTCAATATGGTCAATCCACTTTTGCGTCACCGCTTCATTGGTCCCCGCTGGCATATCCAAGCTGATGTTGATGTTGTCGCGCTCAATGAACGGGAAGAATTGGGTACGGATGATTCCGCCACCAATGGCCCCGAAAGTCACAAACATCACTGCAAAGAAGAAACTGATGGTGATGATCTTATTGTGAAGCGACCAACGTAAGAATGGTGCGTAGATCTTATCTCTAAATCTAAACAACGCCTTCGTTGCCGCGCTTTGTACTGGATTCATCTTCGCATTGCGCTCAAGCTTGGCGTGAGACAAGTGGGTCGGAAGAAACAAGAGTCCCTCGATCAAAGAAACGGCCAACGTCGCGATGACAATAAAGGACATTTCCGAGAAGAAATCCCCGGCTCTACCGTCCAAGAAGAAGAACGAAGAGAAGGCGATAATGGTCGTCAATACGGCACTCACTACCGAAGGAATCACCTCTACAGTACCGTCCAATGCTGCGCGAAGTAGCGGCTTTCCACGTTCAAAGTGCGCATAAATGTTCTCGGCGATAACAATCCCGTCGTCCACGAGGATACCGATGACTACGATCATACCGAACAACGAGATAACGTTGATGGTAATGCCGAAATAGGTCGCCAAAATGAACATCCCTGCAAATGAAACCGGGATACCAATAGCTACCCAGAAGGCCAGACGCAGGTTCAAGAAAAGCGTCAATAGGATGAGTACCAAGAAGAATCCAAGCAGCCCATTCTCAAAGAGCAAGTCTTTACGTTGTTGTAGGGTGATGGAAAAATCTGTGATAACATCGAGCTGCATGTGGTCGTTGCTCGCATTGTACTCCTTGACGTAGTTGTTGACGAATGCACACGTGCTCAACAAATCCTCTTGGTCGGTATTGTTTACAGTAATCTCCACCGAATTAATGCCATTAAAGGCCGCTCTCGATGGACTATCTGCCCAGCGGTTGCGTACCTCTCCCACATCCTTCAGTCGAATGGTTTGTCCCGATGGGCGGGTGAATACCACCACGTTCTGAAGATCCTTCGCATCGTACTGCTTGTTGCGCGAGCGAATTAACATCTCCTCTTGGGTACCCTTAATGGTACCTCCTGTGATGTCTAGGTTGGTGGTGCGCAGTGCATTGGCAATCTGCGAGAGGCTTAGGTCGTATTTGCGCAAGGTGCTTTTGTCCAAGGCAATCTCAATTTCCTCGTCCGGGAATCCGCTTAAGGCAACTTTGGAGATACCCTCCTGTAGTCGAAGCTCCTGCTCTATTCTACGTCCTTCTTGCTTCAAACTAATGAGGTCAACGCCTTCACCAGTGAGGGCTATGCTCATGGCAAGCGTTCTGTTCTCTCGTTTGGCGACACGAATTGGCTCCAAACCGGTAGGGAAAGAAGGCACGCTCTGCACGGCATTCTTCACGTCCTCCAGCACTAGGTCCGTATCGTAGCCTTTGATGACTTTTACATTAATGGAGGCCCGATTCTCGTTCGAAGTAGACGTGTATTGCTCGACCCCAGTTAAGCCCTTAAGGTTTTGCTCGATCTTATTGACTACCCCTTCTTCAATCTCCTCAGGCGAGGCACCAGGATATACAGCGCTAATGGTGATATCACGGCTCTCCACCAATGGGAAAAAGGTGGTGTTCAGCTTTCCGTAGCTGATCCAACCGAAGAAGAAGAACCCAATCAAAAGGGCATCTACCCCAACGGGATATTTGATGAAAAATTCAATTAATCTCTTCATGGCTCCCTTATTTCACAGGTACAACAACCAATCCCGCCGCCGCTTTCAGCGTCGGCTCGTTCACCAACGTAGCACCATTTGCTACGCCACGAACAATCACCTCATTGTCTAACCATTCCACAACCTCAACCTCGTTCTTTGCCAAAACGCTGTCGCTTTCGATCATGTACATGTATTTATTATCAAAGACCATCGATGCAGGCAATTTCAGGGCATCCATTACGGAAATACCTTGAATTTGTCCAGTGAGGTACATGCCTTCGCGCAAGGCTGAACCGCGTACCGTGGTAATAATATTGATGCTTTGCGAAGCTGCGTCCACCACTGGAGCTATTCTCGAGATAGTACCTGTCCAATCCCCTGCGATATCTGGAGAACTAAAAGCCACTTTTTGCCCTACGCTCAACTGATCGGCATAGCGAAGGCTCACAGCACTGCGCAATTCGTAGCTGTCGGTATTTACAAAAGTTCCCAAGGCACGTCCTGGACTCACTAGGTTGCCCGGCTTAACGTTCGCCGCAGCCACGACACCATTAAAAGGTGCCTTGATGCTAAACTTTGCCAGACGCTCCTCTGCACTCTTGGCCTGGAAGAAGGCCCCTTGAATGCCGCGAGCGATCAAGAACTTCTCGAGCTTACCTTCTGCCGATGGCAATGGCTCCAGAGATTTCTCCAAGCTTGTCTTATCATAGTACGCTTTGAATCGGGCATAGTCCGAAGGGTAATCCTGATTCAAGTCCGGTAAGATGGCCAGCAGCGCATTGATAAAGTTGCCTTTCACACTCATCGCATTGGCGCGCGCCTCACTATCGTCGAGACGAATAATAGTCTCGCCTTTGGAGAATCTAGTCCCTTCCAAAAAGGCACGGTCACTGCCTTTAAACGTTCCACTTACTTCAGCAAGGAGATCCGCTCTGTTGGCAGCGTTTAGGCGGCCGTACACCGTCAATGGAAGCGCGACTGTATCCAGCTTTGCGTCCATTACACGGACCTGGAGCTTAATGTTGTCTTCTTTGATTTCTTCCTTAGTAGACATGCCGCCCAAGGTTTTGGAAACGAATAATCCTACTGCTAGGATAGCTACTGCGATGATCGCATTTTTAACCCACTTCATAATTTTCTGGATTGAGGTTGTTTGTGATTTGTCGTAATGTGCGCTCGGTGATTTCTCGAGCTTCTTTTGATATTCCTTTGTAAGCCAATTCCGTGATGTCCACCGCCGTTTCATCTATGATTTTCATCAAAGATTTCCCCTGTTCGGTGAACACCAAGATATTCTCTCTTTTGTTCTCTGGATTCTGTTCCACGGCTACGATGTCCGCCTCTTGCAACTCCTTGACCATACGGCTCACTCGGTGCCGATCCACCTCAAGGAGTTCCACAAGAGCTCCTTGCTGCACTGAACCACCTCCAAGAAGCATCTTACCGAGAATAGGCAAAGCAGCCGCATTAATATGCAGCCCTTTGTTTTGGAGCTCTGAAACCATGATGTTTCTCAGGTTTTTATGAGCTCTTCCTAGTAGGTACGGAAGAAAATTGGTGATGTTCGAGGTCAAATTGCTAAGGGTGTTTGAACAATTGTTGCATAATTACAACAATTAGGCCATAAATGTTCATTCGTTCACAACATTTAACGGAAATATTTTGTCCAGTTGGGCACAAAAAAATCCCGGAACCAAAGACTCCGGGATCAGTGTTATAACCTTAAATCTCCATCACCATAAGCTCAGGGGAATTAAGGCTACAAAAGTAGCAATTAGTGTGCCTCAAGCCAACTAGATCCAGTACCAACTTCGGCAACCATAGGCACAGCAAGCGATACAGCCGCTTCCATCTTTTCTACGACTAACGCTTTAAGCGCCGCTAATTCGTCCAATCGAGCATCAAAAACCAATTCATCGTGCACCTGAAGCAGCATTCTAGATTTCATATTCGCAGCGCGCATCGCTCGGTCGAGCTCGATCATCGCAAGCTTGATAATGTCCGCAGCCGAACCTTGTATCGGTGCATTCACAGCATTGCGTTCGCTGTGTCCACGAACCACTGCATTGCGGCTATCAATGTCCTTTAAATAGCGACGGCGACCCGTAATGGTCTCAACATACCCTTTCTCACGAGCCACGGCCACTTGCTTGTCCATGTACTCTTTAATACCTGGATAAGTACGGAAGTATCCGTCAATAGCAGCTTTCGCTTCCTTACGGCTCATGTCCGTTTGCTGGCTCAATCCAAAAGCGCTTACCCCGTAGACAATCCCAAAGTTGACCGTTTTCGCATT
>JAAXJR010000043.1 GCA_012269745.1 Flavobacteriales bacterium
ATCTTTCCTTTTAGGGGTTGGCCGCTGCGCTGTACGCCTATGATGACCGCATCGTAGCGGAGTCTGAAGTTGGTTTCCTTGAGTGGGCGTCCTATGAGGTCAGAATTGTTAGGGACGATCACCTCGATGAGGTTGGAGCGTCCTTCAACTTTGAACTTTTCTTCAACGTTTTTAAGACCGTCTGGGAACTGATCGAGCAGTTCGTTGACGTGTTCTATACCTCCAGTGAAGTAGAGGGTGTCGTTAGCTTGTAACACTTCTTCTGGAGCTACAGGAGAGATGAATGTACCATCGCGGTAGATCTCTGCAAGGAAGAGTTCGTTGAGGTTTCTAAGCTTGGCTTTTTTCACGGTTTTACCGTCCATAGAGCCGCCAGGAATGACTTTAAGTTCAGTGGTGTAGCTTCTTGCTGTATTGATTGCTTGGTCTTCTTCTGTGTTGGAGGTTTTCAACAGGATAGGTGCTAGAATGAGCGAGGTGATCATTACCCCGAGGGTTACTAAGGCACCTGGGACGAGGAAGTCGAAGAAGGCGAATCCTTGGATGCCATTTTCCACCATCATACCGTTTAGGACAAGGTTGGTGGAGGTGCCTATGAGTGTGATGGTTCCTCCGGCTACGGCTGCGAAGGAGATGGGAAGTAGGAAGAGTTTCACATTCCAGCCCTTGGATTTGGCTCTTTGTTTGATCCCTGGGATGAGCAGGGCAACGATAGGTGTATTGTTTACTAATGCGCTAAGGATAGCGGTGAAGGCTGTAGTTGTCGTGAGAAAGGTTCTGGGTGTGTTACCGAGGCTTTTAAGTGCAAGATCAATGCGCACTTGCTTCTTGAGGACTCCAGTGAGGGCGATGAGGGCCATTACTGTCAGAAGTGAGGGGTTGACCGCTGCGGTGTAGATGTGCTTGACGCCCATGGCTCCAGATAAGATGAGGGCGAGCACTGTAAAGCCGAAGACGTGCATGGCTTTGAATCGGCCCCAGAGGAGGCCAATGACAATACAGAAAAAAGCCACTACATTAATGTAATGGCTCATTTCGGGTGTATGTGAGAATGTTTCTATCAAACTAGTTCGTTACGTATCTCGTCCACACTTTTTTCACGGGGTTAAAGATGCCACGTGAGAAAGAGCGCCAAAAAATACGCAATTGTACCGAACGATGACGAACGAACATGTGAATTAGTAGAATGACGCCTATGTTTAGCACAATCATTACGTGACTGTTGAGCATAGGTGCCAAAGACTTGTTCATGAATACGATACCGCCTACACAAGTCATGATAAATGTCGTAGCGCCAAAGTGAGTGAAGTCTTTGTTTAGGAGCACGTGGTGCATGTGACGACGGTCAGCATTGAACGGGCTGAGGCCAGCTGCAATACGAATGGTGAATACACGCAGTGTATCGGCAATAGGGTAACCGAGGATAAGCACGGCAACGATAACCGGGTTGAGGTTAAGGTGTTCCATATGTCCGTTACCACTGAACAGGAATTCCATCGCCATGGTGGCAAGTACGAAGCCGAGGCCCAAGGAGCCGGCATCGCCCAAGAAGATCTTTTTGTTGTCTGAGAAATTGAAACCCATGAAAACGATAAGTCCTAGGCCTATGAATGCGAAAGTGAAGAAGTATTCACCGCCACCCATCAAAGTGCTGAAGAGGTACAAGCTCAACATAGATGTTCCCGCTGCAAGGCCGTCAATACCGTCAATGAGGTTAACAGCGTTGATCAGGTAAACCACTGTTACTATACTTAAAGAAATGCCTAACCATGCTGGTAGCTCATTAATGCCAAAGAGGCCGTACATATTGTCTACGTAGTTGCCTGAGGAAATGACATAGTAGGTAGCCACCGCGAACTGAACGGCAAATTTGAATTTGCTGCTGAGGTCGAGGCGATCATCAATAGTTCCAAGAAGAACAATGGCCGTAAGACCGAACCAGTACGGAAGGTTTGCTTGTACAAATTCGAACCCAGCTAGGTAAAGACCCAGACCTAAAATGATGTAGGGAATGAAAATGCTAATACCACCAACGCGAGGGATAGCTCCTACGTGCGAGGAACGCGAATTTGGTTTGTCTACTAGGCCTAACTTGTAGCCAAAGTCGATGAGTAGTCTTGCTATAAGGACTACTACGGCGACAAAGGGAGGCACTAAGGGGTAAAGTGCTGTACTCATGGTTTGGTTGTTTATCAGTTTGGTACTGTAAAACTAAGTGGTTTTACCTAGTTTCATCACCATCTACGCTACAAATGTAGTTAAAAGTACCAAATGAGACACTTTAAGTTTATGTAAGCGAAAGTGTCAATTGGACAATTAATTCAATTGTTGGTAGTAGATTTGACACAACAATCAAGCCAAAATCTATGAACACTCTATTCACTTCCACCGCAGAAAAGCTTGATCAGCAAGGGTTAACAGTAGTTTCACAGGACTTTGAGCGTCCTTGGGGCGGGTTCTTTGTGATCGATGAGGAGCAGGCGCAGGAGTTTGCCAATATTTATTTTGACGGTCTGGACGTAAGCGGATTGCGTGTTGCCGGGAAGCTTAGTCCTAAGATTCTTTTGGTCAAACCAGAGGCACGTTTGAGCTGGCAGTACCACTACCGTCGTAAAGAGACTTGGCGTGTTGTGGAAGGGCCTGTGGGTATTGCTCGTAGTTTGACGGACGAGCAAGGTCCGGTGGAGGTTTTTCAGTCCGGTGAAACCGTCGTTATGGAAATGGGCGAGCGCCACCGTTTAGTTGGTTTAGAGAACTGGGGTGTAGTTGCAGAATTTTGGCAACATACAGATCCTGAGAATCCTTCCGACGAAGACGA
>JAAXJR010000037.1 GCA_012269745.1 Flavobacteriales bacterium
TTGGGTTATCGCGCTGAATCAAATTCACGACCTCAGAATTGGCTCTACAACCCACTGAATCTGTAATGGTCACATAGTATCCAGTCGTTCCAGTAGAAATAGAGTCGATCACTATCATTGAAGCACCTGCAATTTGGCTCTGGTTGCTTGTGGCTTGTGTTCCACAGTTAGGAGTGAAACTTGCCATCACCGTTCCAAGTGTAGTTGAAGATGTATTCGAATAAGAAGCCAATGTATCTCCATCCAGGATTACATAAAGTCCTATTTCATACACATATCCTCCAACATTAGACACTTCGATCGTGTAGGCAGCTCCTCCAGGAAGTGATAACGTGTCGTTGTAGATACTGCCTGAAGTAAAGTTTGAACCAATTGTAGTTACAACCGTACCGTTCGCATCTTTCACCTGGGCAGTTGCACCGTTCCACCCATCACCGTAAGAGTCTGTGTATATCAGGTCTAGCTGACAAGAAGAAGCAACTGTTCCAGAGTTCATCTCATTGATATTCCAATCGTAGCTGGTGTAACCTGAAATCGCTGTAATTGTCAATGAATCAAACTGACCATAACAGTACTGTGTGGTATCACTCAACACCAACATATTATTTGGAGCTGGATTTACTTCAATAAAGACGCTATCTGAAGTGATTTCACAACCTTGACCATCTATTACAGAAACGCCATACCAACCCGTTTGAGTCAGCATAATTGCATCATCTGTTTGACCATTACTCCATAAATAGGTGAAGTTTGATGACCCATTACTAATGGTCTTAGCATATAAGCTATCGCCCTCACATACAGTTTCTGGAGTTAATCGACCAGAGATGTTACTCAAGGTCGCTAAAGAATCCGTAATTGAAATATTGTCAATTGCCATCTCTGTTCTAGGTCCACCAACCCCTGCAGTTGCTTTCCATCTCATCTGAACAGTTTGGTTAACAAAGCCACTTAAGCTTATCACTTTGTCCACCCAATCGTAGGATTGGTCGGTACCAGAGCGCTGCCATAGGGTTGTCCAAGAATCGTCGCCAGACTCTTTAATCTCGAATGCAAGTGTACCCATTTGATCTGATGTATTCGAAGAATCTGCGTATACATCTACCATATGATAAGCAAACTCAATAGTCGGGTCTGACATACCTACTAAATTCACACATCCAAGCTGCAGATATCCAGTCTTACCCTGATCAGTAATAGATGCAGGATCGAACTGATAGAATCCACCATGGTAGTTAGAATCAGCGTCGTATTGAGGGCCTGTGTAATCTACAAGACTATCCCAACCTTGGTTGAATTCCCACTCTAAGAATTGAGAGCTGTAAGATGTCCACTCACTAGCATTCAATTCACTTAGCGTATCCACGGTAGAACTGTAAGGCAACAACAAAGTAGTATCGCAAGATGAAGTATTAGTGATCAAACTACCGTCAGTAGCAGTCAGCACTCGACCGTTCAATTCAATCACTACATCTGGTGGAATATTGATGTCCACGTTCACTGTATCAACTCCTTGACAGCCTGAAGGGGAAACGGCGTACACATAATAAGTGCCCGATTCGACGAACGCTACAGTGGTATCATTCACTCCATTGCTCCATTGGTATTGGATATTGTTTTTAACCGTATCCACTTGAGCAATAACACTATCCCCAACACAACCAATCAATGAATTAGAAGTAACAAAAACTGAAGGTGTAGTATCTAGAAGCACCTGTACCGTATCTGAATACATTGTACAAGACGAAGCCGCATCTACTGTCTTCAAAACAACCTCTTCTGGTGTGCCTAACGAGTACCTCAACTGAGTTCCTTGTGATGAGCCATCTATCAACCAAGAATACGTGTCGTAATCATCCGTCGTGTTCAACATGGTAAAGTCACACACACGCAATGTATCCGTTGCTTGTACTTTATCGATACCAAACTTCATATTTGGTCTCCAGCTATAAGTGTTATCTGCACTAGTCTGGTTCGCAACTGAAGAAGAGTAGTTAGTTGCTACACTCGAAGATGTATAAGACGTACTGTGACCAATCAAATAGGTATTTGATGCATTATTGAACGCTACGTTAGAATACTCTACCTGAACCAAAAGGTTCTTCGTGCCGTCCCAAACAAATCCTTGGTCAAACTCATGAGTGTTCCAACCATCGCCTGCAGTTAAGATATTGAAATCATATACCTCTGTTAGGCCTGTTTCAAATGTTGAACTGAGCTGATTCGAAGTAGTATTCTTCAATTTAATCTTGAAGTTTTGAACCGGTGACCCAGATGCAAGATCTACTTCAAAGCCAAGTGAATTAATCATAGTCTGATCCGTTAAACCTTCTGCAATCAACTCATTCGCTGGAATGATAAACTGCATTTTGGCAAAGCGATCATTCGCCCCATAAGGCTTCGGTTCATTACTAAAGCCTGTGTATTGGTTAGAGCCTTCTACATAAGAAGTTACTTGCTGATAGGTTCCTCCTATATTCGTGTTAACATTGGAAGCGAAAATTGCTGGTCTTTGAACATAGAATACCTCAACTGAATCGACATTCGAACATCCAAAGCTATCTACTACTGTTACGTAGAACGACTCTTCGTAAGAAGCGCTCAACGTTTGAGTCGTCCAGGAGTTCAATTGATCCTCAGTTGACCAGTTGTAGCTGAAGAAACCTGTTCCAGCATCAAGAGATACTAAATCACCCGCACAGGCTCTAACAATTGAGTTCGTTGTCTGAGTAATTGTCCCACCTTTATTAATGTTTCCAGTAATAGCAACTGATGGCAACTGATGCAACGTGATAATAGTTACCGAATC
>JAAXJR010000007.1:0-1356 GCA_012269745.1 Flavobacteriales bacterium
ACCGCCTCTCGAGGGAGGATGCCTTTGAGGTCGTAGATGACCTTATCTGGGGCCGTTTGGATGTTTAAGTCTTTGAAGGCGTCGTGGGCTACCGCTAGGAGGATGACTGCGTAGTTCTCAAAGTTGGGGTTTTCTGTGAGCTCGAGGCCGTATTCTCTTCTGACCTGGGCAGGATTTGCCAGTGGGTCGTGAATGTCTACTTCTAAACCAAATTCTTTCAGTTCGCTGTACACGTCTACCACCCTGCTGTTTCTCGTATCGCCCGTATTTTCTTTGAACGTGATGCCCAAGATGAGTGCTTTTGAGCTCAGTGGAATCTGCTTTTGTTGCATCAGCTTAACCATGCTGCTCGCCACATGTAAGCCCATGCTGTCGTTGATGCGTCGGCCCGATAAAATGACTTGAGGGTCGTGGCCCAGCTGCTGTGCTTTATGTGCCAGATAATACGGATCTACGCTAATGCAATGTCCACCTACCAAGCCCGGTTTGAAAGGAAGGAAGTTCCATTTTGTCCCTGCTGCGGCTAAGACATCTCCAGTATCAATATCCAGTTTTTCAAAGATGACCGCCAGCTCGTTCATGAAGCTGATGTTCACATCGCGTTGTGCGTTTTCAATCGCTTTGGCGGCCTCTGCCACCTTGATAGATGGGGCAAGGTGTGTGCCTGCAGTTACTATGCTTTGGTAGAGGGCATCTACTTCTTGGGCAGTTTGTGGGTTGGAGCCGCTGGTGACCTTGAGTATGTTGGTAACGTTGCGCTGCTTGTCTCCTGGGTTAATGCGTTCCGGACTGTACCCTACGGTGAAATCTTGGTTGTAGGCGAGCTGGCTTGTTCTTTCGAGAATTGGTACGCAAAACTCTTCCGTACAACCGGGATACGTGGTGCTTTCGTAGATGACGAGATCACCCTTTTTAAGTATGCTGCCTATGGCTTCACTGGCCTTTTGAAGGGGCTCAAGATTTGGGCTCTTGTCCGGATTGATGTCCGTAGGAACGGTGATGATGTAGGTGTTGCAATCCTTTATGGCGGCAAGGTCTATGGTGATATTGAGGCCTTCGTCTAGAGCTGATTTTAGTGAGGCGTTGCCTACTTCATCGGTAGGATCGTTGCCCTGCTGGATGGACTGAACCTTCTGCGTATTGATGTCAAAACCTGTGGTGGGAAACTTCTTAGAAAAAGCCACGGCAAGCGGCAGACCTACGTAGCCGAGGCCGATGATGGCAATGCGTTTTTCTTCTCTGTTTCCCTGCATGCGGTAAAAGTAATGGATTTAGAAGGATTGAGAAGTCCTTAACGATTGGTTGTGAGATGTTTTGAGAAGATTTGTAACTTGTTGTTCCCCAACCTAATCAACT
>JAAXJR010000007.1:1456-2748 GCA_012269745.1 Flavobacteriales bacterium
GATTGGTACAGTAACACAGGTGAGGGATGGAAAAACAACTACGTACGCTACACACACGGGTTTACCTGCTTTGCCAACCTATTTTTGGAAAATGGAAGTCCGCACATTTATGGAGGTTACGGCATCTGGAGAGGGCAAAGCCTGAACATTGAATTTATTACTCCAGGAGAGTGGAAGCTAAATTCATCACGGACAATGCCGGACTATTTTCAAGCGGGTGCCAGTTTTCACTACGATGATTCCACAGTGGTGCTTTTCCCAGGAACTTATGTGAATGGAAAAGCAGAGGCGAAGGAAACCTACCCGGGTAGCGAGGTAGGTTTTTTAGTGCATCGAAACCATGAGTGGGAGCCAGTTAAAATCTTGTCCGCAGGTTCGCCTGTAATTTCTTTCAAGGCTATTGGAGAACTTTTTACGGATAAGTATCGTATTAGCATTGGTGCAGGAGGGCATGGTCGCTTAGTCTATATACAGGACATCGAAACCTATGAAATTTGGGAGCATACTTTTGAATTTACGCCTAAGGCCACAGATTATTATCTAGAGGGTGATACGTTCGTACTCTTCGGTGAAGAGGGTTCATTTTTTAAATATGTACCTGAAATGATAGCGAAGGCGAATAAAGTCACTGTGGTTAAGCCAATGAATTGGACTTTTCTGTGGGGTCTTCCTGTATTGATTGTGATACCCTTTGTGATCAGATATACTCGTAAAAGTAAGAAGGCTGCGCCGGGTGATCCAGATTTTTACAGGGAATTGGTCCTTAATGATGGTAAGTCCTTCACAACAGAAGAGTTGAATGAACTGTTTGGGTTATCAGATCTGAATTTTGACGTCGTTCGAAAGCGGCGCTCACGCATTCTTCAAGCGGTCAACGAGCACCATAAGAAGGCTCACGGAAAGGAACTGATCACTCGCGGCAAGGATCCTTCGGACAAGCGTCACACGATCTACTTTATAGCGAAGTAGCCATGCCTCTTTAGAATGGATTCACATCCACTACAAGGATCTTAGTAGTCCTAAATGGCACTTCCTTTTTGACTGGATGAATCATCTCGTTTAAAGTCATAGCACGAGCACCTGCTTGGCTTTCCTCCTGACAGGGAGAAATCATGAAAAGCGATATGAAAAATAGCTTGCGCATAATTAGGTTGGGTTTCTGGTATAAAAGTACCGCGCTAATTAGGCTGATTTAGTCTTTTATAGGTCGCAATAGGTACCGTCACACATGTGTCACATATTGTCTCAGGTCAGTGCTTAAGGGCTTTCTAGGGATATTCACGTGTTTTGGG
>JAAXJR010000040.1 GCA_012269745.1 Flavobacteriales bacterium
GACTAACACTATCAACACCCATATATGGGGCTACGGTCACGCTATCAAATGCCATGGCATTGAAGAAGGCTTCAGCATACATCTTTGAGGTATTGCCTATATCTCCGCGCTTCGCATCAGCTATAGTGAAAACTTCAGGATAGCTTTCGTTTAGATAATCGATTGTCTTTCCTAAAGACTCCCAACCTTTAACGCCCATACTCTCGTAGAACGCAATGTTGGGTTTATAAGCCACAGCGTACTGTGCTGTGGCATCAATGATGGCTTTATTGAAAGCGAAAATAGGATCAGATTCACTCAATAAATGCTCTGGAATCTTATTGATATCTGTGTCTAGTCCTACACAGAGTACGCTTTTCTTTTTTTCTATCTGAGCTATGAGTGCTTGTCTATTCATCTTAAATGATATCTGTTCCTTCTTTCATTTTCTCGGCATTCTCCGCCATGTGAAGTTCGTCAATGAACTTCTGGATATCGCCACCAACCACATCATTCAGGTTGTAAGTAGTTAAACCAATTCTGTGGTCCGTTACCCTTCCTTGTGGATAGTTGTAGGTTCTAATCTTCGCGGAACGATCACCAGTGCTCACCATAGTCTTACGTTTGGCAGCCTGTTCCTCCTGCTTCTTCTTGAACTCCATGTCGAACATGCGCGAGCGTAGCACTTTCAATGCTTGTTCAAAGTTCTTGTGCTGTGAACGACCGTCTTGACATTCCACAACTATACCTGTCGGTAAGTGGGTCAGACGTACTGCACTTTCAGTTTTGTTTACGTGCTGACCACCTGCACCCTGGGCGCGATACGTGTCTTTCTTCACGTCTTTCATGTCAAGATCGACATCTACATCTTCGGCCTCCGGCAATACAACTACGGAAGCTGCAGAGGTGTGTACACGACCTTGACTCTCAGTGGCAGGAACGCGCTGTACCCGGTGCACACCACTCTCGTATTTTAAAATCCCATAAACCGATTCACCACTAACCTCAAACGAAACCTCTTTGAAACCTCCAGCGGTTCCTTCGTTCATAGAGATGACTTCGACCTTCCAACCGCGGCCTTCACAGTAACGTTGGTACATTCGGAATAAATCTCCCGCGAAAATGGCACCTTCGTCACCACCCGCGCCTTGGCGAATTTCGACGAGTGCATTCTTATCGTCCTCCGGATCGCGTGGAATAAGAAGAATTTTAATCTCCTCCTCTAGTTCTGCAAAAGCAGGCTCAATCTCATCGAGCTCCATTTTCGCCATATCGCGGAAATCTTGGTCCTTCTCCTCTTTTAAAACCGTCTTGGCCTCCTCTATTCGGCTACTCAACTCTAGGTACTTCTCCCTTGCATCAACCAGTGGCTTAAGATTTTTGTATTCACGGTTCAATTTCACATAGCGCTTGCTGTCGGAAATTACATCCGGTTGAATAATAAGGTCATTCACCTCATTGTAACGCTGGAAGACTACGTTGAGCTTATCTAGCATTACTTACTGTATTTAAAGGTTCCGAATTCACTAGAAATAGTCAATTCCTTTGCGGCGCTCTCTTCTACTCTACCTACTATCTGGGCCTCTACGCCGAAGCTCTCGCTGATTGCGATTATATCATCAGCAATCGCTGGGTCTACATAAAGCTCCATGCGGTGCCCCATGTTGAATACTTGGTACATTTCCTCCCAACTTGTTCCACTTTCTTGATGAATCAATTTGAATAGCGGAGGAATAGGGAAAAGGTTATCCTTTATAACATGACCTTTCTCCAAGAAGTGTAAAATCTTCGTTTGAGCACCACCTGAACAGTGGACCATACCGTCAATCTGACCGCGATATTTATCTAATATCTGCTTGATAATAGGCGCATAAGTACGCGTTGGACTCAACACTAACTTTCCAGCATCAAGATCAGTCTCTGTAGCTTCTGTCAAGCTCTTTGTTCCAGTGTACACCAAATTCTCGGGCACTGCTGGATCGAAGCTTTCCGGGTATTTTGTTGCCAATTCTTTTGAGAATACATCGTGACGTGCACTAGTCAATCCGTTAGAACCCATTCCGCCGTTGTATTCGCTCTCATAAGCGGCCTGACCGTAGCTCGCAAGACCTACAATCACATTACCTGCTTTGATATTTGCATTGTCCACAACATCCGAACGCTTCATACGAGCAACCACCGTGCTGTCCACGATGATCGTACGAACCAAATCACCAACGTCGGCAGTTTCACCTCCTGTGCTGATGATATCTATACCGTGCTTGCGGTATTCTTCTAGAAGCTCCTCGGTTCCACCGATAATCGCGCTCAATACCTCGCCAGTGATTAACCCTTTGTTTCTTCCAATGGTAGAACTGAGCATGATGTTCTCCGTAGCGCCGACACACAGAAGATCGTCGATGTTCATTATCAACGCATCCTGAGCAATGCCCTTCCATACACTAAGGTCACCGGTCTCCTTCCAGTACATATACGCCAAAGAACTTTTCGTTCCAGCGCCGTCTGCATGCATTACAAGGCAGTACTCTTCATTCCCTGTTAAGTAATCTGGAACGATTTTACAGAAGGCCTTTGGAAACAAGCCTTTATCGATGTTTTTAATAGCGTTGTGCACATCCTCTTTCTGTGCACTCACACCTCTTCCGGTGTAGCGGTCTGAATTGTTGCTCATAGTGCTGCAAAAATAACGAGAAAGCGCGCACGGGAGACCCGTGCGCGCGTCTCTTTTATCAAGGAGTTATCTACTTAGTTTGAATCCAAGAT
>JAAXJR010000080.1 GCA_012269745.1 Flavobacteriales bacterium
CATGAATGCACAATTCCCAAAATGGTTGATTCCTGCCTTTGGAGCCTTCCTATTTATCCTTGTTTTTTCCTCGCGTCTCTTCGTTAAGATTGATGCCGGTGAGGCGGGTGTTCAGTACGACCTGTTCACCGGTTTGAACGAGGACAAGGTGTTCGGCCAAGGTTTGAAAGTGATCGCGCCTTGGAATAAAATGTTCATCTACTCTACACGTATCCAAGAGGACCGCTCTGTAATGGAAGTGTTGAGTGCCAACGGTCTGACCATTCGTACTGAATTGTCTTACCGCTACCGCCCTATCGAAGAAAACATAGGTTACTTACACAATAACGTTGGAGAGAACTACCACGAGCGCATCGTTATCCCTGAGATTCGTTCAGCGACTCGTGAAGTTATTGGTAAATACTTGCCAGAGGAGCTCTACAGCTCGAAGCGCGACAGTATCCAAACAGAGATCTTTGACCTAGCGGCAGCACGTATCCAAGAGAAAAACATTGCACTTGACGCGGTATTGATCCGTGATGTAGGTCTGCCAGAGAAATTGAAACAAGCGATCGAGCGCAAGCTAGAGCAGGAGCAAAGTGCCCTAGAATATGAATTCCGTCTTACTCGTGCAGAGAAAGAAGCAGAGCGTCAGCGCATTGAAGCAGAAGGTAAAGCCGCTGCAAACCGCATCTTGAGTCAATCTTTGACGGATAAAGTATTGAAGGACAAGGGTATTGAAGCGACGCTGCGCTTAGCAGAAAGCCCGAATTCTAAAGTGATCGTTGTTGGTGGTGGTGATGAAGGACTGCCTTTAATCCTAGGAAACAACTAAAACCAGGAAATCGAATTGAGATTAAAAGAGGTGGCCAATTGTGGTCACCTTTTTTTATTTTAGTACCAAACCATGAACCATAACCATTTCCTAAGCGGCTGAAGTTAAACACACTAACACTCGCTACACATGGATTTGCACGTTGCAATTACTTCAGAACACCCCCTTTACTTCATAGGATGGGGCGTAGTTCTGTTCATGATTCTCTTTCCTATTCTCATAGGTAACAACGCTAGTATTCGCGTTCGTTCTAACTTTGAAAAAGGCTGGGCTTACCTGCTTTTAGCTTCCTATTTCGCAATGACTGGGGTAAGTATTGTTCGAGGCGAAGCCTCGTGGGCAACAAGCCTATTATGTCACATGTGTGGCTTCTCTCGATTACTCGCCATAGGTTACCTGCTGAGCGGTAAGCGTTGGATGGGTGAGATGGTGACCTTTATGGGTATAGCAGGAGGTCTGCAAAGCTTCATTACTCCTGAATTCACCCACGGTCTACACCCAGTTTACGTGTTCGATTATTATTTCAACCACGCATCCATCATTGCAATAGGCTTCTACATCATTTTCGCACACAAAGAGCCTCTGCGCAAAGGAGCATGGCTGAGAACATACGGTCGCATCCAGCTATTGGCCATCTTAGCTCTAGTAGTGAACCTGATTACAGGTGGGAATTATATGTATTTGATGGAACCGCCTATCGTGGACAACCCACTGATTGTTCAAAGCGAAACCTTCCCGTACATGCATGTGGTGTTCTTCCAGGTCTTTGCAGCACTGCATTTCTTTTTACTTCAAGTGGTGCTGTCCCGCATTAAAGTGAAGCGTAGTTTCAGTTACTAATTCACAACTATTTTCACACATCCTTAGGTTCTAGAGAAGGCTTGTTGTTTTAATTTCGTGACCAATTCGCACAAAAAGTGCCTGCGAGAGTTAAACCATAGTACCCAAATACCTCTCTTAGAACAGATGAAAAGAACTACCCTACTGGTCCTCGGACTATTTTTTAGCCTTGGCCTTCTAGCGCAGCAGCCTGGTGGCCGTGGTGGATTTGATCCTACGAAACTTCCGAAAATAGGCGTTATCGCCGGTACCCTAGTGGACGCCGAAACGGGAGACCCCTTGCCCTTTGCGGCCGTGAAGATAACTCACAAAATGGATGCCGAGATCGTCACTGGCGGCATGACTGACGACAAAGGTCGATTCAAAGTCGAGAAGATTACCCTCGGTCCAAACACCCTCGAATTTGCCTACGTGGGTTACAAAACCAAAACTCAAGAAGTGCGTCTAGGTCGTGATGGAACCGAAAAGGACCTAGGTAAAATAGGACTGCAAAGCTCCGGTGTTGAATTGGATGAAGTCGTGGTTGAAGCAGAGCGCGAATTCATGACTAACGAAATTGATCGTAAAGTCTACGACCCATCAAAGCTTATTCTATCCAAAACTGGATCGGCGACCGATATCCTGGAAAACATCCCAGCAGTAGAATTAGACCTCGAAGGAAACATCACCCTACGCGGTTCTTCTGCAGTGCGCATTATGATTGACGGCCGTCCTTCCAGGTTCACAGGGGAGGATCTCAGTGCCTTACTTCAAAGCTTGCCGGCCAACAGTGTCGAAAAGATTGAAGTGATGACCAATCCGTCGGCGAAATACGATCCAGACGGAACAGCGGGTATGATCAATATCGTCTTAAAAAAATCGGCACTTCAAGGTCTCAACGGTTCAGTAAACAGTTCTTACAGCGGTGCAGATCGTCTACGCGCTGGGATTAACCTGAACTACAAAATAGACGATGTGAACTTCTTCTTTAATGCAGGTCACAGTTCTGGTCGCTATCCGCGTACCTCGTGGGCACGAAGAGAGAACTACTTAGGCGATGATACCCTAAGCTTTTATCAAGAAGTGGACGGCTATGGCGGTCGTAACGGAAATAACATTAAGGCTGGTTTCGACTGGTCGCCAGGCACTAAGCATGTATTCACAGTGCAGGGAACCATTAACCAAGGGCTACGTCCTCGAGTGAGTGATAACAATACGGACTGGTCAACCCCATTTTTAGATTATACCCTAGTTCAGTTCAGTGACAATCAAGGTGAGCGCTGGAACAACAGCTTCGACGTCATTTACGATTACAAACCACGAAAAGGTGAGGAACTAAATGCCCGCATGTCTTACACAGATGGTAGTAGAAATGACGTGTTAGTCTTCACCCAAGACACGTTGCTTAACTCTATCAAGCTACCGTCGGATAAATACAGGACGAACCGGTTTGGTGATGAGTGGGAGTTCAACGGTATCCTAGATTACACAAAGAAGTGGGACGACGACAGAAAACTAGAAGCTGGCGCAAAAATCATTACTCGCGAAGACCTCGACGGATTTAACCGCACCAACATCGATATCTACGACGGCACTGAGAATTATTTGACGAGCAGCGAGAATGAATTCCTTTATGGCGAAGACATCTACGCGGTGTATACGAACTACGGTTTCAAGAAAGGTCCGTGGGGCTTCCAGGTGGGCCTACGTGCAGAACAGGCCAACATTACGGCTACACAGATTACTCAAGACAGTACTTTCTATAACAACTATTTCCAAGTCTATCCAAGTGCTTTTATCACCTACGAAATAGCCCGAGGTAGAGAATTGAATTTGAGCTATTCACGTCGTGTTCAGCGCCCGGGTGGACGTCAGCTCAACCCGTTCATTGATTACAGTGACCCATTCAACCTGCGCTCAGGTAACCCGTATCTGCTCCCTGCCTTCACAGGTTCGTACGAATTAGGCTATACGCATATCTTGAAGAAAGGTACGACCATGACTGCGAATGTCTATTTCCGCGATCGTAGCAACTTAATCACATGGTACTCTGAGGTAGATAGCAACGGGGTAAACCTAACGACTTTCCAGAATTTGAATAGTGGTGAAGATGTTGGTTTAGACATGAATTTCCGCGGCCGATTAGGCAAGAAAGGCGGCTTCTTTACCCTAGGCGGAAACTACTTCTACAGCCAAGTTTCAGGCGATATCAAAGGCCAAGGCTGGGTCAACCAAGGTGGAGGCTACGGTTTAAATACCATGGTAAGCACGCCGCTTTGGAAAAATGCAAGTCTTCAGATTATGGGGAACTACCGCAGCCGTAGAGTACTGGCTCAAGGTTTTGGTCGACCGTTCTACTTTATCGGTGGTGGCTTTAAGCAAGGTTTCATGAACGATCGCTTAAACCTAAGCGTAAACTGTCGTGACATCTTTAATACCATGGGATGGAACTATGAGACGGCAGGTCCAAACTTCTATTCAGAGGGCCAATTCCGCTGGATGAACCGCGTCGTTGAGGTAGGCCTTACCTACAACTTCGGTGAGGTACAACGCAGACGTCGTCAGATGGACCGTGGCGGTCGCGGTGGTGGCGGTATGGAAATGGAAATGTTCTAACCGACTTTACATTTTGTTAAATAAAGCTTCAGCCCTGACTTTTTGGTCGGGGCTTTTTTTATCTTGAAAGGACTAAACTACTATCCTATGAAAAAGCTACTGTTTCTATTACTTCTCCCGATAGGTCTATTTGCCAAAGTTCCTTCGAGTATCATGTCTCCGACCATTTACGATCTAACGGGTGTACTACGCGCAGATCAACAGGTAGTAAGCATGATTACTGACGAGGCGAAACTCGCAGAGTACAGTTTTAATCCAGAGAATAATTACCTGACCATTCCCACCTATGGAGCCTTTTATTACGCAGCGGTAACCGATTCTGTGGGCGATCTGAGCTACCTGTATCTAGGGCCTAAATCAGTTGCACAGGAACCGTCCATTCAAGAATTGCCAGTAGGCCCCTCACCAATACAAGCCGGGCTGGGCGCGGCAGGAAAGGGAACTGCAATTTCATGGGTTTCAGGACTGACTTGTGTTGGTATAGGCGCTTATGTGGCAGATAACTCTTCTGATCCATGGGCAGGCTTTGCTTGGATAATAGTGGGTGCTGCTGTGGCAGTTTATGGAACTGTAGCCTCTGTGATATACGGCACTTTCAAAGGCGTTCAGACTTCGGTTAGAAATAACAATAAGCGCTACAGAAGGCATCTTGCGGCCAATAATTCTAGCTTGAACTCCTTTGTCGTCATTCCAGTAGAGCTCGAAGAAATCCCGAAAGAGCTGAGAGGGCCGTTGCTAGTCGGTCAAAAGTAATCTGATAAAGCTTATTAATTCCAGCATGTTTAATGACATTACACTTATAATTATCTATGAATAGTTGATGTTACGTTGATATGTGTGTTTATACTTATCTTTGAGAGTATAAAAACCTAAAAATTAACGCCATGGATGTAGCTATTAACGAAAACGAGATGAGCTTCGAAGCTCCACTTGTAGTTTCCAAAGTTTTTGAAAACTGTCTTTACTCGGGATTTTTCGGTCGCCTAGACTCTGAGCGAGTAAAAGTTATCACCGAGCGAATGCTCGAAGCCGTTGAAAGTGTCGATTGTGACTATATCATAATCGATATGAGTAACATTGACCTCATTGACTCTGCCATCGCAGCTCATTTGATGCGGATAAGTAGATCATTGAAATTCTCCGGAGTGGAAGTGATTTTGTGTGGAATTAGAGGCTTTGTAGCTCAAACAATGTCTACTGTCGACATTCAACTAAACGAATTAGTCATTCAGAAGGACCTTTTGAAGGCTTTAGATTTTGTTTACAATGCAAGCGGATATAAGCTCGTCGCGGTAGATAAATAGTTGTAAATTCTTCAGGTATGGGCTTTTCAATTGCCATACGCAAGGAATTAGATGTAGGTAAGTGTGTAGGTGCTATTAAAGTATATGCGAACGAACTTGGGTTCAAAGATTCAGCTGCTTCATTGCTTTCTTTTGCCATTTCTGAACTTGCTGGGAATATAGTAAAACACGGAAGCTCTGGTGAGGTCGTGGTACAAGCTTTGCCTAAAGGAAAGGGAATAAAGATCGAATTCAACGATTTAGGGAAAGGCATCAAGGATATAGATAAAGCTATGGAAGATGGCTATACTACCGTTAACGGAAGTCTTGGCATTGGCCTTGGGGTCGCCAGACGTGCTGTAGACGACTTTAAGATTTGGTCCCAAGCAGAAGTTGGAACGCGTATTACCATCGAGAAGTGGTTTCCCGTAAGAGAAAGTCGCTACAACTATTCAGTTTTTACAAAACCTGATGATATGTATCAGCAGAATGGAGATAACTATGTTTTTCACCAGTTGTTGAATGGAGATATAGTTTTTGCAGTCATTGACGGTCTGGGCGAAGGTTATAAAGCGAATAAAATTGCGACAATGGCGCAAGATTACATCCTAAATAATGCCAATGCAGAATTGAAATCTATCGCAGAGGGGATAAGCAAAAGGGTAAAGTCTAGGTTTAAAGGCAAGGGAATGTCTATTGCCCTATGTAAGGTTAAGGAGAATCGATTATTCTTTCTAGGTATTGGAGACTGCGAATGTTTCATAAGACGCCTTGGAAGGAATACTCAGCTCAAAGGGAACAAAGGCGTCTTAGGGCTATATGAACGGACAAGAGCCATGGTTTCTGAAGTGGAAATTCTTCCAAAGGACTTAATTGTGTTGTTTACCGATGGAATTTCAAGTGGGATTTATACCCACAACATAAAAGAAAGTGAAGATTTAAGCGAGCTAAGTAGTGAGCTTTTCGAGCATTACCGTAGGCCTTCAGGCGATGCAACCATTATGCTCGTTAAACAAAGAGTGAAAAATGAAAAGGAATAATACATCTGAACTTAAACAGCTATTGGTTTCTCTTGTTGGAAATACGCCGTTTGGAATAATTACCATCGGGTTTCATGGTGAGATTACAATGATCAATCAGCAGGCGGCAGATTTACTTGGAATAGAGGTTCAGGTCTCCAAAGTTTTAGGGCAGTCCGTCTTAAAGTATTTTAAAGTTGAATCGCACTTTTATCAGTCCTTATCAGAGATGCTAACCAGTGGAAGGAAGTCCATGGATATTTCCTTAGAGCCGTTCGACGATAAGTATTTAAGCATTCGAATTCGTCCCTTTATCAACGGTCTATTGATTACTCTAGAGGATATTACTGATTTTGCTAAATCGTCCAAGCAACTTCGCAAAAGAAAGGAAGAGTTGGAGTTTAAAAACAATGAGCTAGAGCAATTCGCCTATATCGCATCGCATGATCTTCAAGAGCCCTTGAATACCGTCCGCGGGTTTATTAAACTTATCAAGCTGAAAGGTATGGAGAGTATACCCACAGAGTATCAAGGCTATTTTGATCATATTGAGCAGTCTTCCGAGCGTATGAGTTCGCAATTAACGGGCTTGTTAGAATACTCTAGAATTGGTAAACATGGCGATAAGGAAGAACATCAAATTAATTCGATTCTAAATGAAGTTCGTGACGATTTAAAAACTCATTTAGATGATACTAGAGCGGTTTTGGAATGGGCAGAGATGCCAATAGTGAATGGAGTTAAAGCTGAGCTAATCTCTCTTTTTAGAAATCTTATCAACAATGCTATGAAGTATGTTGAGAAGGACGTAATACCTAAAGTTGAGGTTGGTTATAGGGCTCTAGAGGGGTATCATGAATTTGTAGTAAAGGACAACGGTATAGGTATAGATTCGCCTTACCATGACAAAATATTTGTCATATATCAGCGACTTTTTAATAAATCCCAATACCCTGGAGATGGCATAGGTCTGGCACACTGTAAGAAGATCGTTGAGCTTCACGGTGGCAAGATTTGGGTAAAGTCTGAATTGGGTAAAGGGAGTGCATTTTATTTTACAATCGAACGATGAAACAGCTAAAGAAAATTCTTCTAATTGATGACGACGCATCTATCAATTTTTTGCATTCAGAAGTCCTAAAGCATTATACTATTTCGGCTAATTACGAGTTGATGGATAGCTCAAAAGCTGCTATGGAAGCAATTCAAAATAGTAAAGCCCAAGAATTACCCGATTTGATTTTATTGGATTTAAACATGCCTGTATTTAATGGTTGGGATTTCTTGGATGAAATGAGTGTGCAGATAGAGGCTATCCAAAAAATACCAACCGTCATCTTAACGTCTTCTGTGAACCCGGATGATATCGAGCAATCAAAGGGCTATACCAACGTCATAGGATTTTTAAGTAAGCCACTCGATGTTGAGGAATTAACGGAGCTTATGAAGTTGTATCGAGCTAGTACGACTTAAAACTCTTCGTCGTAATTCACACCTGTTTCTAGATCAGTGATTGCTGTATTACAGTCCACATCGATATCTAGTTTACCCTTAGGTCGTTCAAATGGATCCATGCTGATACCCAACTCTGGGTTCGCATAGTTTTTCTTCATGTATACTCCCCAGATAGGCAGGGCAGAGGTGGCGCCTTGACCGTAGTAAGTTCCCCAACCGCCGCCGAAGTGTGCCGCACGGTCTTCACAGCCAGTCCATACACCGGTGATAAGATTGGGAACCACGCCCATAAACCACGCATCCGAGTTGTTCTGTGTAGTCCCGGTTTTACCAGCAATCTCGTTGGTAAATTCATACGGATATCCAGTCACTGCATTGTTGCGGTAGAACTTCTCGCCGTAGTTGTGACGAAGTCTTTCACCGGTTCCATCCTCTGTCACACCCATGAGGAGTTTAAGGATGGCATAGGCGTCTTTTTCACCCATCACCTGGCGTGTTTCCGGGGTAAACTCTTCAAGTACTACACCGTTCTTATCCTCGATGCGCGTGATCATGATTGGCGAAACGTAACGGCCCTTATTTGCGAAGGTGGTATACGAACCGACCATCTCAAAAACGCTGAGGTCTACCGTTCCCAAGGCTATAGACGGCACCTCAGGAATGTCTCCAGTGATACCCATCTTGCGTGCAAGTTGGATCACTGGTCTAGGACCTATCTGTTTCATCAAGAAGGTGGTCACGGTATTCATCGAATTCGCCAGGGCGTGCTTCAAGGATTTGGTTCCGCCGTACTCGTCGTCAGAATTGGACGGACACCAATCTTCCAACAATCCGTATTCCCCTTTTTCGATACAAATCTTCGCATTCGGAACCTCCATACATGGGCTGTAGTTCTTCTCAATGATGGCCGATGCGTAGACAAACGGCTTGAAGGTGGACCCTACTTGTCGCTTACCCTGTTTGACGTGGTCGTATTTAAAATATTGGTAGTCGTTACCGCCGACCCATGCTTTCACATAACCCGTCTGCGGCTCCATCGACATCATCCCCACCTGGTACAACCCTTTGTAGTACATGATGCTGTCTCGCGGACTCATGGTGGTGTCGATATCTCCGTTCCAACTAAATACAGTCATTGGGATAGGCGTATTAAACACCTGCTGAATGCTGTCCATCGATGCCCCGCGCTTTTTCATGCCGCGGTAACGCTGGGTGCGGCGCATCGCTTGGTCCACAATCTTACGGACATTGCCTGCAGGATCCTCATCGAAGTAGAAGGGTCCATATTTGCGGTCTTCCTTAATGACATCGAAGATCCGCTGAAGGTTGCTCATGTGCTCTTGTACAGATTCCTCGGCGTTGCGCTGCATCTCAGCATTAATGGTGGTGTAAATTTTGAGTCCTCCAGTATACAGGTCCAATTCATTTCCTGTGCGCTTCTCATAATCCTTGATCCACTCTTTCATGTAGCCGCGTAAGTACTCACGGAAGTAAGGGGCCAGACCCGCAGTGTGGCTTTGCGGACGGAACTCTAGCTGTATCGGTAGCTCCTTCAAACTGTCCTTGGCCTCCACAGTAAGCAGGCCATTTTTCACCATCTGGACAAAGACTTGGTCACGGCGTTGCTTCGCGCGCTCAGGGTAGCGACGTGGGTTGTACAGCGAAGGATTCTTTGCCATAGCCACCAATACCGCGGCTTCCTCTAACTGAAGGTCAATAGGTTTCTTATTGAAGTATACTCGGGCCGCTGAGTTGATCCCAACTGCTTGGTAGAGGAAGTCAAATTCGTTCAGGTACAAGGCGATAATTTCCTCCTTGGTGTACATTCTTTCGAGCTGTGCAGCAATGATCCATTCGCCCAATTTCTGACCAATACGCTCCACAATGTTTCGTGCAGGGTCATTGAACTGCATCTTCGCGAGCTGTTGGGTCAGGGTAGAACCACCACCTTTTCTACCTAATCCAGATATGGCGCGGGCCAAAGCACGAGCATCAATCCCACTGTGCTCAAAGAAGCGCTCATCTTCGGTAGCGACCAAGGCGTTGATTAGGTTGGGAGAGATCTCGTCGAAGGTAGCTGCAGTTCTGTTTTCACGGAAAAAGGTTCCCAAAACCTCACCGTCTTCAGTGATGATTTCAGTGGCTAGTTTAGTTTCTGGATTCGCAATCTGCTCAATAGACGGCAATTTTCCAAAGGCACCCAAAGAGGTCAAATACAAGGCCAGCGCTAACCCCCAAACAGGACCGGTTAAAATAACCAATGACCAAACCACCTGTTTGGTGTACTTACGCTTTGCGCCTTCTTTTTGTTGCTTTGCCATAGTTCAAAAATAGCCTTTTGTCCGCCGTACTATTAACGTACGATAAGAACTTTTCCTTGTGCCGTTACTTCTCCTAGTTCGTCCGTAGCGTAGATGATATACACACCTGATGCTACCTGTTCACCGTCCAATTTTGTTCCGTCCCATTGCGCCTGTCCACCGGCAGCTTGCATATCATAAACCAAGGCACCACTCACGTCGGTCACCTTGATTCTCGCGTCCTCGCTGTTTCCTTGGATGAAAATAGGCCCCTCGTAACCAGGACGAACCGGGTTAGGGTAGATGTGTAATTCTGGGGTAAAACCTCTGTATCCTGGGGTGGCATTTCCTCTGAAACCAATCAACCCGGCATCCGTTGCAATCAACACTTCACCGGTAGTAGGGTCTGTAGCAATGCTCAGAATGTTATTACTTAAAAGCGGGCTGTTTTCTGCAGTGAACTGATGAATGGTCTGCAACCCGTCTGGGCTGACCAAGAAGAGGCCTGCTCCTCGAGTACCGAGCCACTTTTGATTGCCGCCGTCCACATGGATGGCGCTCACCGGATTTTCTCCAAGCAATTTCTGAACCACGCCTTCCTCTTCAAAAAGAATAGGTCGTGCATCCCTGCTGCCCGTGCCGTCAAATACATTTTCAGGGCTGTACAAAACCACTAATCCTTCATCGGT
>JAAXJR010000042.1:0-29531 GCA_012269745.1 Flavobacteriales bacterium
AATTGGAATGTGCAGGTTTATGCACTAATTGGGGGGAATGTTATCGCAGTTTAAGAGGCTTGTTAGTGGTGGTTATTTTTGGTTTGTAATATTCCTTTAAGATACGAATTAATTATTGGACAGGGTCTGATTTGATACATTTTTCGAACTACTTGAAAGGCTCTATTGAGATGTTGAGGTGTTTGCCCAGGCCGATGGCAATTAGTTTGTGATAGGTAGATACCTGTATATCACTAAGTCCTCTTTCGATGCGAGAGATGTAGCTTTTTTTAGTGCCTGTGCGGTTGGCAAGCTCCTCTTGCGTTATGCCGAGATCCTTGCGTGCTTGTTTGAGCATTACACCTAAACGGAATGCGAGGGCATCAGCTTCGAACTTTTCGCGAGATGCAGTGCCAAGTTTGCCGTATTTCTCTTCGATCAGTGTTTCAAGAGATATGAGTTCAATTTTATCGCTCTTTTTGGCTGTTGTAGTATTCATCTCGTAGTCGTTTTGCTTTTTCTATTTCCCTTCTTGGGGTCTTTTGGGTCTTCTTTATAAAGCCATTTGTCAGTACCACTAAGTTTCCTTCATCTAGAAAACCAAGGATTCTTATGCTCTTTTGCGGGGTGATCACGCGCACTTCATACAGGCCTTGGGTGTTGTGCAAACGCTTAAAAAACTTGGCAGGCACCGCGCGTTCGTGTCGAATTAAATCTAAAACAAACTCAATCTTCTGCTGAACCTTGGATTCTTGGGATCGATAGAATTCGATGAACGAGGATTTAAATATGAGTACGTCTCTCTCCACAGCAAAGTTAACTAATAAGTTTACTTTTTGAAGGGTTTGAATCCTTGTAATTTCTGTTGTTGCTCGGGGGATTCATTGCCAAATTGTTCCCGCAGTGCAGTGTCGAGGGGGCTTTCGATGGCCAGGGAGGTGTGCTTTGCGACGTGGGTGTAGATCATGGTCGTTTCAGGTTTGCTGTGGCCGAGGAGTTCTTGGATGTAACGCATATCCACGCCTTTTTCTAAGAGGTGGGTCGCGTAGCTGTGGCGCAGCATGTGCGGGGTGACTTTTTGATGGATGCCTGCCTTTTTTGCGGCCCTGTCAACGATGCGGGCGATGGAGGTGGGGCTGTATTGGTCTTTTTTCTGGCCTTCGAACAGGTACACTGTGGGCTTGTAGAAGTGGACGTATTCTTTTAATAACGGGTAGAGGCTTTGTGGCAGGGGGAGCATGCGTTCTTTGCCCCATTTTCCTTGGCGAATATGTATGGAGGCTCTTTCGAGGTTGAGATCGCGCGGTTCAAGGTTGAGTACTTCGCCGCGGCGCATGCCGCAGGAGTAGAGGAAGGAGATGATCAATCGGTGCTTTACATTTTGGGTGAGGGCAATCATTCGAATGACTTCGTCCACGGAGATGACCTTGGGTTTGGTTTGGGTGGCACGAGGGCGTACGAGGGTATCCGGTGTGATGGGATTTTCAAAATGTTGGAGCAGCAGCTTCAGCGCGCTGACGAACTGGCGTTGGGTACTGTTGGCGTTTTGGAAGATGTGCTTCGCGCGGTATTTGTTGATCTGGTAGATGGTGAGCTTTTCGGGTGGTGTTGGGTGCAGGTCGCTGAGTAGCTTACTGACCATACTGGTGTAGGTGTTGATGGTGTTTTGGGCGTAGCCGCGTGCGTAGAGCATGTCGAGGTAGGATTCGAGGTGGCTGCGGATCTCGGGGTTGGTGCCTTTGGACAAGGATCGCGGGAGGGGTTTTTTGGTGACAATTTCTAGGGATCCGAAGGGTTCGATGGCGGTTTGTAGGGTGGACCAGTTCTTCTTAGAGTAGGCCAGTAGCCAGCACTTCAACTCCTTGCGCCAGGTGGCGCCAATGCGATGTAACGCTCGGTTTAGGGGACGGTGGAAGGGCGTCCTTAAGGAGAAGTATCTCCCGGAGGAATCGCGAAAATCGCCGACAGTGATGATGAAGTGCTTGGCCATGGGCTAGGTAGAAAAGGGTTTCTTTCAAATTGGCCCGGGAAAGGAAGCAGTGCAAAGATTGTGGAGAAGTAAAAGTTTTACATTTAAGGCATGATTAGAAAGAAGCTTGTCGTTGCGGTCCTCAGTGCTATTGGACTTTTTGGATGCAGTAATCAGTGGTTGGACGACTATCGATTGGACCCTAATAGGCCTAGCGAGGTCAGTATGCAGGTGCTTCTGCCGGCCATTCAGGCAAATTATGCGATGGTACAGGGCGATGTGTTGGCCCGCGCGAGTGCGGAATGGATGCAGCATATGACCAGTCAGATTCGTACGGCATTCGAATACAACTACGACAGGACGTGGAACAATGCTTACGCGGGTGGATTGTACGATCTAAAGTTGCTTCGTGAGCAAGCCATAGCGCTTGACGCGCCGGCCTACGCGGGCATTGCGGATATTATGACTGCACTGTATATGGGTTTGTTGGTCGACCACTTTGGCGATGTGCCGTTTACCCAGGCGCTTAGCGGCAGTCAAAATTTGAAGCCCGGCTACGACAGCGGTGCCTTGGTGTACGACTCTATTTTCAGTTTGCTTTCAAGAGGCAAGGAGCAGTTGTTGCGGTCTTCAGCTATGGTTCCAGGCGATGATGACCTTATGTTGCAGGGCGACTTAGGTGCTTGGGCGGCTGTAGCAGATGGCCTTGTAGCGCGAAACTTAAACCACTTGAGCGAGCTGCCTGCCTACGATGCGGCTGCGGTGATTGCGGCGTGCGATTCGGCTTTGGGGGTAGGGGTGGATTTTCAAATTGGTTTTGAAGAGGAAATCAATCAAAATCCTTGGTACCAGTTCACCGTCATTGACCGCGTGGGCTATTTTACCCAAGAGGGATTTTTGCACAGCAGGATGGATTCAACAGCGGATCCAAGAATAGCCTTCTACCGCTCGAGCGATTTGTGGTCTATACCGTCGTTGGGTGCTGCCACTGCGGATCTTCCCGTGCTTACCACGTTTGAATTGGAGTTCATCAAAGCAGAGGCGCAGTTTCGTAGCGGTGATCTAGCAGGAGCCAGAGGTTCGATGGAGCAGGGCATTGCAGCGAACATGGCCTATTTAGGGGTAGCATCGGACAGTGCGCAACTTTATATAGATAGTTTGCCTGGGGCAACGACCCTTGAATTGATCATGGAGGAAAAGTACATTTCCATGTTTACCCAAGGGGAATCTTGGACGGATTGGCGCCGAACGGGCTATCCGACATTGAGTGCCGACCCGCTGTGGTACCTTACTGAGATTCCAAGGAGAATGCCGTATCCAGAAAGCGAGTATTTGTACAACAATCAGCAGGTTCCTATGCCGGAAGACGCCACGTTTGACGAGCGCTATGGCATATCTGGGGAGTATAGAATTTTTTGGGATAAATAGCCCTGGTTATTCTGCGGGGCGCAGACTTTCGACCATGATTTCGATGCTCATCTGACCGCGGAAGTGGTTTTCTGTGAGGGTGATGAGGGCGTCGAAGGGTTGGCCTTCTTTGAACGCTTTTTCTAGGTGACCGTACCCAAAGGCGATGCCGGAAATGGCCGGTCCGCCTTCCTGGTGCTTGACGTTGAGCTTGAGGTGGGTTTTGTCGCCACCTACCGCGCGCGTTTGCCCCGCATCCACGAGATTTTTTAGTAGGAATATAGGTGCCGGATTTTCGGGTCCGTGCGGGTCCAATTGCTTCAGGATTTTGTGAAAGCGATCGGTGAATTGGCTCAAGTGGGCCCGTGCGTCATAGAAGTAGTTCTGCTCGAGCTGGTCGGTGCTGAGGTTCTTTTGGCAATAGGCTTCGAAGGCTGCCTTGAAATGGGGGAGTTGGCTCTCGTGCAGGGTCATTCCGGCGGCATATTTGTGCCCGCCGAATTGGATCAAATGCTCCTCACAGGCAGAAAGGGCCTCATAGAGGTCGAAATCCGTTACTGAACGCGCGCTGCCGGCCAGTTTATCGCCACTCTTGGTGAGTACGATGGTCGGTCGGTAGCGCGTTTCCACAATCTTGCTAGCCACAATACCTACGACGCCCTTGTGCCACTCGGGACTGTATAGAACGTTGGAAAATGGGTAGTTGTCGGGGTCCAATTGGTCTTTGGCCTCCTTGAAAATCACTTCTTGCACTTCGCGACGTTCCGTGTTGAATTGCTGGATGCGGTGGGCGAGGTCTCGTTGCGCCTCACCTTCCTTTGAGCGCAGTAGCTCCACGGCGCGAAGACCACTTTCCATTCTCCCTGCGGCATTAATTCGCGGGCCAATGGTAAATCCGAGGTCTCGGAAATTGAGTTCGTGGGGATTTTTGGCGGCCACTTGGAGCAGCGCAGCAATACCCGGTCGGCTTTCGCCATTTCTCAGGCGCTCCATACCGAAATGGGCCAATATTCTATTCTCTCCAGTCACATGTACGATATCAGCGGCAATGGAGATGGCGCACAAATCGAGCAGCGGGTAGAGGTAGTGCTCGTGGGGCAGTCCCCAGCGCTCGCAGAGCGCTTGACAAAGTTTAAATCCTACGCCACACCCGGAGAGTTCTTTGTAAGGATACAGGCAATCGGGGCGCTTGGGATTGAGGATGGCCTTGGCCAGCGGGAGTTCTTGTTCAGGGCGGTGGTGGTCACAGACGATGATGTCTATGCCCAGCTGTCGGGCGTGTGCAATCTGGTCGAAGGCCTTGATGCCACAGTCCAGCGCAATGATCAGTGTGATGCCCAGCTCCGCGGCAAGATTAATGCCGTCAAAGGACAATCCGTAGCCTTCTTTGTAGCGGTCGGGAATGTAGGCTTCGATGGGAAATTTACCGTCGAGAAAATCGGACATTAAAGCGACAGAAGTGGTGCCGTCCACGTCATAATCGCCGTAGATCATCACGTGTTCCTGGTTGATCCTCGCTTGCTCAATACGTTCTACAGCGGCCTCCATATCCTTCATACGATACGGGTCGTGCAGGTGCTTTAAATCGGGCCTGAAAAACGCCTTAGCGGAACTGAAATCCTCGATGCCACGAACGGCCAGCAGGTGGGAGAGCAGTGGGTCTTTGGTGACCTCCGCGGTTAAGATGGATGTAATGCCTGCTTCGGGAGCCGGCTTTGGGCTCCAACGCATTAGGAATCTTTTTTAATCAGTTCAGTTTGATAATCCACGCTGTATTTGTGGATCAATGCGAAGAGCTCATGAATGAATGCCGGCGACATGTCTTTGCCTTCCGCCTTAGAAGTTTGCTCTTGGACCAATTTTAGCCACCGTTCCATGTGGAAGATGCTCAGTCCCTCGCGCTCTTTGATGGCAGCGATGTCCTTGACCTTGGCAAACCTCTTTTGGAGCACATCCACAATGGCATCGTCCAAGACATCGAGTGCCTCGCGCAGGGTGGCGAGCTCTGCATTGGGCTGTAAAGGTACCTCGGTATGAATTTTCAGCTCGCGTATAATCTCGCCCAGCTTGGCCGGGGTGATTTGTTGCTTGGCATCGCTCAAGGCGCAATCTGGGTCGCGGTGTGTCTCAATCATCAGACCTTCCATTCCCAGGTCCATGGCCACTTGACTCACTTCTTTAATTAGGCTGCGGTCTCCCGCAATATGACTCGGGTCACAGATGATTTTTATCTCAGGCATCAAGGCACGCAAATCAAAGCTGTGCTGCCATTCTGGTTCATTGCGGTAGATGCTCTTGGCCGTAGAGAAGAATCCACGGTGTACCGCTGCAATGCGCTTGGTCCCCGCCTTTTGAAAGCGCTCAATAGCACCCGCCCATAGGCCAATCTCAGCATGAATAGGGTTCTTGACAAGCACGGGGATATTCACGCCCTTCAGTGCTTCTGCAATCTCCTGTACATAAAATGGATTCACGGTCGTACGTGCCCCAATCCAGAGTACATCGGCCCCCTCTTTAAGGGCAAGTTCCACATGTTCGGCGTTGGCCACTTCAACAGTGGTTGGGGTGTTTATGGCTTTACCGGCATCGATAAGCCAGCGCATGGCTTCGGCGCCCACACCTTCGAACGAGCCGGGTTTTGTGCGCGGCTTCCATACGCCGCCTCGCAGCAAAGAGATGGGTGCATTCGCACGAATCTGTTGGGCAGTTTCAAGTACCTGCTCGGGACTTTCCACACTGCAGGGACCGGCGATCAATAGGGGTCCGCTGTCATTAGTATCGAACCATTGCTCGATAGATTGTGCTTTGATGGAAGTCATACTGAATTAACCCTTTTCCTTTGCTTGTTGTTTGGTCAGTCCTCCTATAATAAGGACCAATTCTCCTTTCACACCACCGCGCTCTTCTACCTGAGCAAGTACCTCACTGGCACTTCCGCGAATACACTCCTCAAACTTCTTTGAGATTTCACGGCACAGGGCTACTGGGCGGTCGCTTCCACAAAACTCGACAATTTGCCCGAGGGTTTTGATGATTTTATGTGGACTTTCATAGAGCACCACCGTTGAGGTGGCCGCTGCAATGTTTTGAAGCTTGGTTTGTCGGCCTTTTTTTGGCGGTAGGAACCCTTCAAAATAAAAGGTATCGCACGGCAAGCCGCTACTTACGAGCGCTGGAACAAAAGCTGTGGCGCCAGGCAGGGTAATGATTTCAATACCTGCTTCTGCGGCAGCGCGTATGAGCAGAAATCCAGGATCGCTGATCCCCGGGGTGCCCGCATCACTCACCAAGGCAATGGTGGTGCCCGCAAGAATCTGGCTGATGTAGCGCTCCACGACCTTGTGTTCGTTGTGCATGTGAAAGCTCTGTTTGGGCGTTTCAATCCCAAAATGCGACGTCAATTTTCCCGTGGTGCGGGTATCTTCGGCCAAGATGAGGTCCGCCTCTTTTAACACATTAATGGCTCGAAAGGTCATGTCCTCCAAATTGCCCACAGGGGTGGGTACGACGTACAGCGTTGCAGACATAATTACCCGAAGCGTTGTTCTACCGCCGCCATAAAGCGCTCTGCGGTTTCCTCGTTATCTGCCCAGCCGTATTCCGGTGCAATATGTGTAGTTAAGAAATCTTGCGCTTCCCCTAGGCTGCCTAAGGTATTGAGCTGGCTCACAACGCGGTTGAAATCTTCTGCCGATCCGTCAAAGAGGTCTTTTACAAAGCCAATTCTATCGTTCAGCCCAAACTTTAGTGCGCCGCCTGCCAATCGGTCATTCAAACTTTTCTTTTCAGTGCTTTGCGCCTTTTCAGCGACACTTTCACTCTTCACCATTACTGGCTCAGCAATGTCCTCCACCGGAGGCTCAGGTGCCGCTGGCGCCGGAGGTAGCTCATCGTCCAGCTGGAAAATCTGCGGCTCTTCCACCACCTTCATCACAGGTTCAATTGCTTCCGGTTCAGCAGCAGGCGTTTCTACCGCCACTGGAGCAGGGGCCTCTTCTACTTCTTCAGGTAAAATTTGAGCAGCTTTTGCAGCTTCTTCCTTTTCGATCTCTTCAGCGACATCTACCAGTGAAAGTTGGTTATCGTCCTCCTCTGGAATGGCAGGGGTAGTTGGAGCAGATGCTACGGGCATCTCAGATTCAGGGGCCGGTGCGGCCGGTGCAGTTTCTTTCGGGGCTGAAGAAGGCACAGCAGGGACCTCTATGTTTCCTTGAAGCTCTGCGATGCGGGCGCGAAGTTGTGCCTCCACATCAGATTGTGCGCTTTGGAGTTGTTGCTGAATCGATTCCTCAGCCGCCAACAACGCGAAATTTTTGTAGAGCTCCAATACAGCATTTGCCGCCTCTGAATGACTCTTACCTCCTATTTCTAGGGCCAATTGGGCCAATTCTGCTTCAATCTGCGTTCTCTTCTTCATAAACCTTTCCTCTAGCTGTGATATTATCTACCTTTAACGCCAAAGTAGCATTAATCTGTTCTCATGTTTCAAAGCGGTATAGAATTTAACCAACAAAAAGGCGGTTGGATCGAGGTAGTATGTGGTCCCATGTTTAGTGGAAAGACGGAGGAATTAATCCGCCGCATGCGTCGTGCCCAGATTGCGGGACAGAAAGTCGAAATTTTCAAGCCCGCCTCGGACATCCGCTACGACGAACAGGAGGTGGTGAGCCACGACAAAAACTCCATTCCTTCGACACCCATCGACAACAGTTCGAACATGCTCCTGCTTGCAGACGACGTTCAGGTCGTAGGTATCGACGAGGCCCAATTCTTCGACGAAGGCATCGTTGAGGTTGCTAATGCCCTCGCAGACCAAGGTAAGCGCGTCGTGATCGCAGGACTAGACAAAGATTTCAAGGGCCGCCCGTTTGGACCCATGCCCAACCTACTGGCCACCGCAGAATATGTGACGAAGCTTCACGCCATTTGCCGCCGTACCGGCGGTCCTGCACACTTCTCCTACCGCATCGTGGAAGGAGACCAAACCTTTATGCTGGGCGAACACGGTGAATACGAACCGGTGAGCCGCTCGGTCTACAATGAATTGAACGCACAAAAGAGTGGCCATTAAAGCCGCACATATTGCAACACTTGCCGGCGCAACTTTGCACGGCCCCTCGGAGGCATCATTCACCCAATTCGCCTTCGACTCCCGACGTATCCACAGTGCCCAACCTACCTGTTTTATAGCACTCGCCACACCGCACGCGGACGGCCATCACTACATTAATAGCGCCATCGCGCGCGGTGCCACCACCGTCATTTGTAGCGACGCCTCTCATGCCGCAAACCACCCGTCCACCTGTTTTATCGTGCACCCTGCGCCGTTGGAGGTGCTCAGGGCTTGGGCTGCGCAGCAGCGGGAGGCCCTTTCGGGCGAAGTTGTAGCTATTACGGGCAGCAACGGAAAAACCGTCGTCAAGGAATGGTTGTACGAGCTCTTGGGTGCCCCGGAATACATCCACCGAACACACGCCAGCTTTAACAGCGAGCTAGGGGTGCCATTAACCTTGAGCGCTTTAACGGATCAGCACCAAAGTGCCCTTGTAGAGGTGGGTATAGATGAGGTGGGTGCCATGCAGCGCCATGAGCAATTGGTACGGCCTACCATAGGCATCTTTACGACCTTGGGCGATGCCCACGGGGAGAATTTTGAAAGCGACGAGCAGAAATTCAAGGAGAAATTCAAGCTGTTTCAGCATTGCCACAGCTTGGTCATTGGCCGTAAATGGCTGAGGTGGGCACAAGAATTGGGACTAAAAATCCCCGAGCGCACACTGGTGTGGGGGCAAGGGGAGGAATTGGACCCAGATGCCATTAAAGATTGGCCGTTTAGTGGCGATTATCAAAAAGAAAATGCCTTGAGTGCCTTGGGCGGCGCATTGCTGCTGGGTGCTTCTATGGAAGATCTGCAGCGTAGACTTTCGCTTTTACAACCGCTCGAGATGCGCATGCAATTGCGTGGTGCGAAGGACGGCGGCTATTTGCTAGAGGATACCTACAGTTCAGATTTAAGCAGCCTCCGCTGGGCGCTGGAAGAGCTCGCAAGCAGCGCACCCACTTCAAGAAAATGGGCGGTGCTCAGCCATCTAGGTAGCGAGGAAAAAACAGCAGAGGCCAAAGCGCTTGCAGCCACTTACGGATTGGACCGCATTTGGTGGGTAGAAAAGCCAGAGGATGTGGGCGAGTTGACCGCGAGTTTCGCCGGTTTAGATTTGAATAAAACCACCGTATTGGTGAAGGGCCGACGCGCCTATAAATTGGAACAATTCGCTGCAACCCTGCAAGACCAGTACCACAGTACTTGGGCAGAGGTAAACCTAAGCGCCATGCGTCGCAACTTGCAGAAGTTCAAAGCGCATTTGACCCCGGAGACGAAGGTCATGGCCATGGTCAAGGCGGCCAGCTATGGATCCGGCACTTTGGAGGTGGCCCGTTGGTTGCAAAACCTGCATGTCGATTACCTCGGCGTTGCTTTTGCGCAGGAAGCATTGAGCTTAAGGGCTAGGGGAATTACCATGCCTATACTGGTGCTTAATGTAGACCCGCAACAGATGCCGCTGCTTGCTGCGGCGGGTACAGAGGTGGAGTTGTTTGCTTCTCATCAGCTCGATACTTGGCTCAGTGCAAAGAGAACGGAGGTGCTGAAGGTCCATTTGAAGATCAATACAGGGATGAACCGATTGGGTTTTGCACCCGAGAAGGTGGAGGAATTATTGAAAGAATTGGCCACAGAACCTCGAGTGGAAGTGGTAGGCGTATTCTCGCACCTCGCTGCGGCCGACGACCCATCCAAAGATGAATTTACACGCAAACAACTAAGTACTTTTGAAGCGGTAGCGAAGGCTGTTAAGGCGCAATATCCAGGGGCTGTGGCGCACGTATTGAACACCCACGGCATCCATAGATTTTCTAAGGACGCCCATGAGATGGTGCGCTTGGGTATTGGGTTGTACGGTGCAGGAAGTTATGAGGGCATTGCCCCATTGGAAGAAGTCATTTCTTGGAAGTGTACCGTGAGTCAGGTCAGTGATCTGAAGCCAGGTGATTCTGTAGGTTATGGCACTACCTTCACTGCCGAAAGGCCAATGAAATACGCCACCTTGCCCGTGGGGTATGCCGACGGCCTGTCGCGAGCGTTATCTGGTGGAAAAGGTGCAGTATATATCGCCGGTCACCGTTGTGCCATCCTGGGAAGGGTGTGCATGGACATGTGTATGGTGGATGTAAGTGGCTTGGAGGTGCACCCTGGGGATGAGGTGGAGATTTTAGGCCCTCATCAAAGTGCCTCAGATCTGGCAAAGGCGGCAGGAACGATTTCCTATGAAGTTCTTACAGGAATTGGCCCCAGAGTACCAAGATTGTACATTAAAGACTAGGGCATTTTAACTGCTTTCCGCGTCCAATTCCTCACGTTTAATTTGTATTTTCCTACAAACTCTTAAACGTAAAGCACCCTATGGATTTTATTGCAACTCCATTAATCACAGCGGTCATCGTACTGCTCCTTTCAAGAACGGTCTTCACCGTCAAGCAAAAAACCGCCGTAGTTATCGAGCGATTGGGAAAATTCCAACGCATCGCCCAAAGCGGTCTTCAGTTTAAAATTCCTTTTATCGATCAAAAATCGGGTACGGTAAACCTTCGTGTTCGTGAATTGCCGGTGAACATCGAGACCAAGACGAAGGATGATGTGTTTGTCAACCTCATTGTATCTGTTCAGTATTACGTTACCGCCAATACCGAAGGTATCCGCAAAGCGTTCTACCAGTTTGACAATCCCGAAGCACAGATCCAATCGTACGTGTTCGATTCCATCCGTTCCGAAGTGCCAAAGCTCATTCTTGATGACGTATTTAGCGAAAAAGACAAGATTGCTGTTGCGGTGCAAAATGAATTGGCAGAGACCATTTCAGGCTTCGGCTACGAGATCGTGAAGGCGCTTGTAACGGATATCGATCCAGATGCCAAAGTGAAGAACTCGATGAATGAAATCAATGCTGCCAAGCGTTTGAAAGAGGCGGCGAAAGAATATGCTGAGGCCGAAAAGATCAAGGTCGTTGCGGCCGCCGAAGCGGAAGCCGAAAGCAAGAAGCTTCAAGGGGAGGGGATTGCGAATCAGCGCATAGCTATCGCCAACGGTCTCAAGCAAAGTGTGGAGGAAGTGCGCGGTGCCATGGAAGAAGGCACTACTGGTCAGCACGTGATGAACATGCTCTTTATGACCCAGCATTACGATACCATCAGCCGCCTTGCTGATAACAACGTCAGCACCATCTTTATGCCGTATTCTCCGGGAACGGTGGGCGATCTACAGACGGAAATTCAGTCGGGATTGTTGGGTGTAGAGATGCTCAAAGAAGCTAAGGAAAAAGCTGCTAAAGACGTGAAGGACGCTACGAAGTAAACGTCTTTTCAAAGGTGAACTACAAAGGGAGCTACGACTGTGGTTCCCTTTTTTCTTTCAGGCTCTGTAGCGCAGTTAAACCGACCATGAAGGTAATGAGCAGCGCACCTGCCTGCTTGTCGAGCAAACTCTCCGTAGTGCCACTCAACATCACCAATAGCCAGATGTAGCGCAGTACGCCAGCACTTTTCAGCAGGCCCCACAAAAACATGGCTGCCATTAAAAGGACTGCGACAATGCCGCCTTCTGCCCAGCTTTGAATCCAGATGCTGTGGAAATCGTACATGAATTCGTCAAGAGTATAGGGTTGTTTACCACGGTAAAATGTAGCTTCTACCTCGCTCAGGCGTTCGTTCAGTTCAAATTCTCCAGCGCCATTACCCACACCAACTACGGGGTGCTCGGCAATGATATTTAGGCCTTCACGCCAGATAAAAATGCGGTGGTTGGTCTGTTTTCCATCCACTTTACCGTCAATACTTCGAATCTCGTTGCGCAGATCTACCAAGCGCCCCCGAGGTCCTGGCAGGGCAGTAATAAGTACGGCCCCTACAGCCAACATGGCCACTGCTAAACCGATAATCTTTCCTCGTTGTCCCCTGTTTTTAAGCGCCAATTCCGCAAACCTCCCTAGAACAAGCACAGGTACGAGTAATAGGTGAATGCGTACACTTAATACGATGACCCCAAACAACAACCACAGCACAGCGGCCCCTCGAAGCGCACTTAATCCATAGGTCTTACGCCAGACTTTACGCTCCAAAATGAGTGCGGCCACGATGAGGTAAAGGCTTTGGAAATGAACACCCAATCGGCCCCCCAATTCAAATTCTTTATAGTTGACCCAACCGTTGAGGTACAGGCTTTTACAGAAGATGATGGTCCAGCTTACGAGCGTCGCCCAAGCGAAAGTTTCCATCCATCTTTTCACCCAGCTTTGGTGGTCATTGAGTCGAATGGCATGCATCAAAACACCCATAACGGTGATGGGCAGAACCATGATCACATCGCCCCAGCCTTCGCTACTGTGCTGGCTCCAAGTAGTACTGAGCCATTGCCAATCAATAAACACAGCAAACAACAATAGCGGTGCAAACCGGAAATGCTTCTTACCCGCAGCCAGTACCCCCAAGGCCATGATGATCAGTCCATACACGGGACTAAGCCAAGGAAAGGCGAACGGGAGCAAGGCTGCGCCAATACCGCCGGTGATGTGCAAGTAAGAATGTGGTTTTGTCATCGGTTATTTAACGCCTAGAAGGGCGTCCATCGTACCTTGTTCAAGCAAAATACTTGCTGCAGCGTTGATTTGTGCATCCCGCGTCAAACCACGCTCTAGGGTGCCTTCCAAGCCGAAGTGCTTTTGAACGAGGTAATCTTCTAGATACTCTGTAATCTCAGCACGTTGGCTTTCGAGCACTTTGCCTTTTCGCTGCTCAACACTAGCAAGAAGGTCTTGGATATCTTCTTCACTTAGGTAGTCCAATTCAGATGCCGCCTTTTCCAACTGCTTTAGTTTTCGCTCGCCCAAACTTTCAAAGGTGAATGCTTCGCCGGCCAAAAACGCTTTAAAAGCCGTCCATTGTACTTCGCTTAGGGCAAAAGCATCTGGAACAGCACCTTCCATCGATTCCATCACGCTTGCAGCATAGCGCAAATCCAGACCCTTCGCGCTCATCGCGCTGACAAATTCTGGATAATAGGCATCTGCCAACGTCGAATCTGGATGAATGCCGTCGCCATCCACCACAGGTCTACCACTTGCAGTAGCAAACTCCTTTTGCGCTGCTTTCTTGGTACGCTTTCCATTGGCATCACGATCGTAATTGACCTTTTGAATACAGCGTCCGGAAGGCGTGTAATATTTGGCAACAGTGACCTTCATTTGAGCGCCGAAGGGAAGCGGTTTAATCTGTTGCACCAATCCTTTCCCAAAGCTTTTCTCACCTAGAATGACCCCGCGGTCTAAATCTTGAATAGCTCCGGCCACAATCTCCGAGGCCGAGGCACTGCGGTCGTCCACCAATACCGCCAACGGCAGATCGGGAAACAGGGTTTTAGCCGCCTTACGGTATACGTCCTGAATCTCTCCACCGCGACCACGTGTGCTCACGATAGTATCCTTGGTGTCGCTGAAATAACTGACAATCTTTACGGCCTCCATGAGCAATCCACCACCATTGCCGCGCAGGTCTAGAATGATACCTTTTGGATCTTGTTTTTTGAGATTTACCAAAGCGTTTCTAACCTCAGAAGAAGCTTTTGCTGTGAATCCATCGAGGTATACATAGCCGATTCCATCCTCGCGCATGCCATAAAACGGCACCGCCTTAGAAGTAATGTTTTCACGGTTGAAAGTAAAGACCTCTTCCTTGCCACCTCGCTCGACCACCAGCTTGACTTCGCTATCCGGTGTTCCTTTCAGCAGGGAGCTCACATCCGAAATGGAAAAATCGTCAATAGAGGTGTCGTCTACCTTTTTGATAATGTCTCCGACCTGAATTCCGGCAGCCTTCGCAGGTCCGCTGTTGTTTAAATCAGAGATGTAAATATCTTTTTCAATCTTCTGAATGACACATCCAACGCCGCCATATTCGCCGGTTTGAAGCAACCGAACATCCTCAATCTTATCTTCAGGGTAATACACGGTATAGGGGTCCAATTCTTTCAGCATCCCCTTAATCGCACTCCCGACAGCCTGCTCTGCACCGATCTCATCGACATAATTCACCTGCACCTGTTGCAACACCGCGGTAAACACCTCTAATTGCTTGCTCGTTTCAAACGGATCTCCCGCCGCCGCACTCATTAGCACGCCTGCACTCACAATCACTGCCCAAAGGCTCATCTTATTTTTCATCTGCCAATTCTTTTTTTCGCTGCGCTTCATAGGCCTCAAGCAACTTCAAATATCCTGCCTCTAGAAAGGCGTAATCGTTTGGTCGGTTTCCTAAATAACGGATCGACCAAATCTCAGCCACTCCACTATCGAAAACGTTGTCTTTATTCAAACGGTACAATTCCCGCATCTGTCGTTTCATCTTGTTGCGCTCCACAGCTTTCTTCAGCCCGCGCTTCGGCGCCACAATCGCCACCTTTCTCTGTAGCCCATCCTCGAGCTCCGCTTCCATGTAACGTAGGCTAAATGGAAAGGCTTTCACCCCACGGCCTTCCGCATGGAGGCCGTCGAAATGCTCCTTCTTAGTGAGGTGTTCTTTTTTTGGAAAACTGTAGCGCATAAAAAAAGCCCGGCGCATGCGCCGGGCCCTCAATTTACAATTTATCTTACTTCTTGTTTGCCACTTTGATGTAATCGCTGATGGCCTTTGTCATCGATGGGGCATCCGGCGTTGGTGCAGGGATATCAACGATCAATCCGTGACTTTCTGCCTCTTTTTGTGTCGTTGGCCCAAAACAAGCCAAGCGCGTTTTGTTTTGTTTGAATTCCGGGAAGTTCTCGTACAAACTCTTAATCCCAGAAGGAGAGAAGAACACAAGGATGTCGTAGAATACATCTTCTAGATCGCTCAAATCACTCACTACTGTATTGAACAGAATTGCACGTGTGTAATCGATACCAGCTTCTTCCAATGCATTTGGAATAGATGGCTTCAAGCTGTTCGAAGAAGGCATCAAGAACTTTTCATTCTTAAACTTCTTCAACGTTGGGATCAATTCTTCAATCTTCAAATTACCGTGGTAAATCTTGCGCTTACGGTAAACCACATATTTCTGCAAGTAATAAGCGATTGCCTCAGAAATACAGAAGTAACGTGTATCTGGGCTAATCTGAACACGCATGTCTTCACACATACGGAAGTAGTGATCAACTGCGTTCTTTGAGGTCAAGATTACGTTGCGGTAATCTCTTATCTGAATTTTATCTTTTCTGAAATTGGAGGCGGTTACCCCTTCCACGTGAATAAACGAGCGGAAATCCACATCTACCTTGTGCTTATCGGCAAGTGTGAAAAAAGGGTGGGATTCGGTGGTTGGCTCTGGTTGTGATACCAAAATCGACTTCACTTTTGTTTGTCTATCTGCCATGTGTGTTAGTTGACGAACGAAAAAATTAATACTAGTTCGAGCGTGCAAAGGTAAGACATTGCATAAAAACGGGAACCTGTATTACTTATATTTTGAAGTAAAGGGCTTTTGACGACAGACCAAAGTAAGCCTCCAAAATGCCCAGCGCAAAGTAGATATAGTCCCATGCCTTGCCACTCAGAGTCGATTAATACGAGAGTAAGTACTGATAAAGCCACAACTGCATATATGAGGCTCAACGGTATTCCTCCCAGTAAATCAGTACGCAGCTTTAAACGGGCAGGTCCCGAGAATAAAAAACTCAGAATCATACTAAATAGTACACGCCCCACAAGTAATACAAGAAGCATCGCTGGACCTTTCCACCAGGGCAAAGTAAGCTCCAGAGCATGAACAATTATGAGTAATAATGCCGCCGGCATCAAAGCGCCCAGAAAAGACGCTGATAGGCTTATTCTCGAATCCTCAAGATCAGACCAACGTAGTGTGATCCATTGCTTAAATAAAACAGGACGAACCGCTCGGAAGACACCGAGAACTGCAAAGAATCCAATAAATAACCATTTTACGTCCATCTAGGACGCGAAGTTACTGCAAAACGACGTGCTTGTACTGAATGCTGCCGTCCGAATATTCTGCATGCAAAATGTAGTTGCCTCGGGCCAAATCACTTACATCAAGCAAGGCTTCATTTTCCAGATTTGCAGCATAATCCAACTGCATGAATCGGCCAATGGTATTGTAAATGCGCACTTCAACTAACCCTTCCGCTTTTACCATGATCATATTAGTGGCAGGATTCGGGTACACCATGAGCGCCGATTTATCTGCTTCCTTAAAGCCAATATTGTTGCCGACACTCTTGTATAAAGTCTTAGAAGTCGTCATAACATAGTCGCCAGAGGTTTGACCATTGCCGTTGGTGAAATTGATGGCAGCATAAACGGTAATACTATCTGGAAAGGTGGTTCCATCAATATCAAAGGTCCAATGAATACTGTCGTTTGTAACTGCCGTACCGCTTGAAGTATGAGTGATGTAATCGCTCACTTTTTTCGCACCACTTCCTGGATTAGATGTGGCCAATTGATTACCGCTTGCATCTTCAACACTGGCCATAAAGCCCACCTTGGAAGATGTGCCATTTGGTTTAACCCCAAGGGTAATACCAATAGTGTTTCCGTCAGAAATGCTATCTACCGAGGCCATAATACCGATGACTTCACCGCCCATAGGACTGCCGGAGCTGTGGCAATAGCCTCCGGAACACGTTTGGCCGTTATCCCCTGGAGATCCGCTTTTTCCGGCCGGCGATCCGCCGCTATTGGTGTAGGAATAAGTTGAGATGCCCATTAAGGCAATGATGAGTAAAGATTTCTTCATGGGTATTGGGTTTTATAGTTAGGGAAAAACTCTCGGTTCAATTTATAACATTTTTTCGCCGTTTGTGTTTAATTTCACAACCACTGAAGAAAACTACACAGAACATGACGGACCAATTCCAACATCCAGATTACTACCTCTTAGACGAATTACTAAGTGACGAGCACAAGATGATCCGCGATGCCACGAGGGAATGGGTCAAGCGCAGCGTTAGTCCAATCATAGAAGATTTTGCGCAGCGTGCTGCCTTTCCACAACATTTAGTCAAAGAAATGGGAGAGGTAGGGCTTTTTGGTCCTTACGTCCCAGAAGAATATGGAGGTGCCGGTTTAGATCACATCAGCTATGGATTAATGATGCAGGAAGTAGAACGCGGCGATTCAGGCATTCGATCTACTTGTTCCGTACAAAGCTCTTTGGTTATGTTCCCTATTTACGCCTACGGTAGCGAGGAGCAAAAGCAAAAATTCCTGCCAAAATTGGCCACGGGTGAATACCTCGGATCATTTGGGCTCACGGAGCCAAACTTTGGGTCTAACCCAGGTGGAATGACCACGAGCTTCGTTGAAGACGGCGATGATATCATACTAAATGGTGCGAAGATGTGGATCTCAAATTCGCCGTTCTGTGACATCGCTGTTGTTTGGGCTAAAAACGAGGCTGGACGTATCAAAGGCGTCATTGTTGAACGTGGCATGGAAGGGTTTACCACTCCGGAAACACATAACAAATGGTCGCTTCGTGCTTCTGCTACAGGCGAGCTCGTTTTCGATAATGTGCGCGTCCCAAAATCAAATATTTTACCGGGTCGTGACGGCCTCGGTGCACCGCTATCTTGTTTGGACAGCGCGCGCTTCGGTATTGCATGGGGCGCCTTAGGTGCAGCTATGGATTGCTACGATACTGCTTTGAGGTATTCCAAGGAACGCGTTCAGTTCGGTAAGCCTATTGCAGCTTTCCAGTTGCAACAAAAAAAATTGGCAGAAATGATCACCGAAATCACCAAGGCACAGCTGCTGACATGGCGTTTAGGTCACCTTAAAAACGAGGGTCGTGCCACTTCTGCACAAATCTCTATGGCGAAGCGAAACAACGTAGAAATCGCATTAAAAATTGCTCGCGAGGCGCGTCAAATGTTGGGTGGAATGGGCATTACTGGAGATTTCTCAATCATGCGACACATGATGAATTTGGAGAGCGTAGTAACCTATGAGGGTACACACGATATCCACTTGTTAATCACCGGTTTAGACATTACCGGCGAGAATGCCTTTGTTTAGATTAATTCGTAATTCGAATCACATTTACCCCGTCGAAAGTGCAGCTGTACTCTTTGATCGGTAAAGTGTAGCTGGTATCTACGCTTTGTCCATCCAGAAGTTGGTATTGGTGTGCGTCGCACCCACAGGTAAAATAGAAATCCCCATTGGTACTTTCTAGCGCGCCACAACCGTCGGCCCAATGCTCGGGACAGGCGGCTTCGTAAGCTGCGAAATCGTAGAATTGGCCGTCAAAATAACGGCGGTAAACCAAGACTCCCGCATGGCCTGCATTTGGCAGTAATAATTGGCCTCCAACGACGGTAAGATTGAAGCTCGAAGGGTCGCTCACGTAGACTGTTTCATCGACCAAAGGTTCCGGAATATCGTATACCACATTAGTATTGTTGCAGGCAATTAATCCCAAAGCCAGTAGTGGCATGGCCTGTAAGCATTTGTTTATCAGTCTATAAAGTCGTTCACTCATTGGCTGCAAGATAGCTCGATTTCCTTGTTAATTCTCCGGTTGTGATGCTTATATTTACGGACTTATAACCCAAAAGTAAAGCCAGTATTTATGGTCAAAAGAATACTCACGCTTATTATGGTCTTCGCTGTAGCTTTTAGCTATGGTCAAACACGTCCCGGTTCTATCAAAGGGACAGTAAAAGATAAGCGCACCGGCGAGGTCATTCCATTTGCTACGGTAATCGTAAAAGACAAGGATGTTGTCATTGCAACAGGAACGACAGATTTCGATGGAAAGTATAACATCAACCCAGTTAATGCAGGGGTGTACAATCTTACTTGTAACTTCATTGGTTACGCAGATTTCAACCTGAATGGAGTAACAGTATACTCTGGAAAGCCTAAAGTCGTGAACTTCGACATGACAATCGAGAGTACCATGATTCAGGAAGTTACCGTTACCGCTCAAGAAGAATTGATCGAAACAGGTAAGACCTCAGATATCGTGAGTTCTGAGGAAATTAAAAACCTCCCTTATCGTAACCTTAGCCAGATTGTTGGTACTACCGCTGGTGTATTCCAGCAAGACGGTAGCGGTTCCTTCAACGTTCGTGGTTCACGTTCGTCTACCAACGTAATCTTCATCGATGGGGTAAAGGTTCGTGGTGATGTGAACCTACCGCGTGATGCAATCTTGCAGACTGAGGTGATTACAGGTGGTGTTCCGGCACAGTACGGTGATGTTACCGGTGGTGTAATTTCTACTACAACAAAAGGTCCAGCACCGTATTACTTCGGTTCGTCTGAGATCTTGACTAGTTCAGTTTTTGATCCTTACCACTACAACCTAGGTGCACTTACCCTTGGTGGACCGATCATTAGAAACAAGAAGACAGGTCAACCGATCGTAGGTTTCCTTCTTGCCTCTGAATTCCAGTACAATCGCGATGGCTCTCCTCGTTCTTTGACCACGTGGAAAGTAAACGACGATAAACTAGCTGAACTTCAGTCAAACCCACTAGTACCTGCATCTTCAGGTTTTGGTGTGTTGAATGCGGCGGACTTCTTGACCCAAGATGATTTAGTAGGACAGAACTACAGAGAAAATGTAGCTCGTACTGCAGTTCGTATTTCGGGTAACTTGAAGTTTGTGACTTCTGAAAAAACTACCTTAACGGTGGGTGGACGTTACAATATGAACCAAGGGCGTAACGGTAGCCGTTTCAACGAATTGATGAACTACGGCAACAACGCTGAATCGTTTGCGCAAGACTGGTCAACTTACGTTCGTTTCCAACAACGTTTCGGTAATCCATCGGATACGTCCAACTCATTAATCAGAAACGCGTTCTACACCATTCAAATGGACTTTACGCGTAATGAGCGTTTGACGCAAGATGCTCGTCACAAAGACAACTTATTCGCTTACGGTCACATTGGTACTTTCAATACTACCTACCAGCCGCTTTACACTTTAGGTTCAGATACCATTACAGATCCAAACGATCCTAACTACGGTAAAGTAATGGATGCATATACTCAAGCTGTATGGCAGAGTGTGAACGTAGACTATACTCCAGGAGAGAACAACCCAATACTCGCCAACTACACTTCTAACTTCTACGACTTTGTTGGTCAAAACTTGATTTTCAACTCGGCTCGTTCGTTGGAAGATATTCGTGCAGGTGGGGGTCTACTTAACGGTGATCAACCTTCCTCAGTTTATGGACTTTGGGGCAACGTTGGCGCAAACCAAGCTTCTTACGCTAAAACATTGAATGACCAGTTCCGTATTACGGCGTCGTCAACTTTTGATATTAAAGACCACTCTTTAATTGTCGGGGTAGAATACGAGCAACGTTTTGACCGTTCGTACAGAATAGGTGCCACCGGTTTATGGACTTTGATGCGTCTACTTCAAAATGATGCCATCCGAGAATTGGACCTAAACAATCCAATCGCATCGTACGATAACAATGGTGTGTTCCAGGATACTTTGAATTATCCTCGATTGTTCGATGCTGATAAGCCAAGAACTTTCGACCGCAACTTGCGCGAAGCATTGGGTATGGATCCAAACGGTACCGATTGGTTGGATATTGATTCTTACGATCCATCAACGTTCTCGTTAGACATGTTCTCCGCGAACGAACTCTTAAATATTGGTTCAGGTCAGTACGTAACTTATTACGGTTTTGATTACCTCGGTAATAGATTGACCACTCGTCCTTCGCTGACTGATTTCTTCGCGACGGATGCTCAAGGAAATTCTCCGCGTCTAGTGGGTGCTTTTGAACCTATATACATGGCAGGTTACATCCAAGACCAATTCACTTATGAAGACCTCTTCTTTAACATTGGTGTTCGTGTAGACCGTTTCGATGCCAACCAACCAGTTCTAGCTGACCCTTACGTTCTCTACCCAGCATACACAGTAGGCGACTTAGGTTCTACTGCGCTTGCAGGTTACGATGTTCCAGAAGGTATGAGCGAAAACGCTGTAGTATATGTAGACGATCAAGAGAATCCGTCGTCAATTGTGGGTTACCGCGAGGGCAACACATGGTACACAGCAGCAGGTGAGGTGGAAGCCAACCCAAAAAACATTGCAGATTTGAGTGGGGGTATCAAGCCATTCTTGATCAACCCAGGAATTGAAGACCAGAAGTTGTCAGTTACTGCGAACGAAAGCTTCAAGGATTACACACCACAAGTAACGGTGAGTCCTCGTATTTCATTCCAGTTCCCTATTTCTGATGAGGCGGAATTCTTCGCACACTACGATATCATGGTTCAGCGTCCTGATCCAGGATTGAACAGAATGAACCCAATCACCTACCTCCAACTTGAGAACGGTGATAACGGTAACCTTTTGGCAAATCCAGATTTGAGACCACAGCGTACTACAGATTACGAGATCGGTTTCCGTCAAAAGCTCAACGATAACAGTGCACTTAAATTAAGCGCCTTCTACCGTGAGATGCGTGATATGATGCAGTCGTTCAGCTTCACTGAAGCTTACCCTGTAACTTACATCGCCTTTGGTAATCTTGATTTCGGTACCGTTAAAGGATATACCATTGCTTACGACCTTCGTCGTACGGGTAATGTTCGCTTGAACGCCAACTACACCCTACAGTTTGCTGATGGTACCGGTTCTAGCTCGACCTCAGGTGCGAATATCGCACGTTCAGGTCAGCCGAACTTGCGTTACATCCTCCCGCTATCATTCGACTCACGTCACCAAGTAGTAATGAACATGGATTACCGTTACGGTGGTGGTCCAGCTTACAACGGTCCAGTTTGGTTCGGTAAGCGCGTACTAGAAAACGCTGGATTGAACTTGGTAGTAAATGCAAACTCAGGAACTCCTTACACTCGTCGTTCTTTGGCATACGGTTTAACAGACGCCCAAACGCCAATTACAGGTAACATTAACGGTTCGCGCCTACCATGGAGCTTCCGTATCGATGCTACTGCAAACAAAGTATGGAACTTCAACGAAGGTCCATTAAGCAACTTCGAGATCTACGTTCAAATGTTGAACGTTCTGAATACGCAGAACATCTTAGGTGTGTACTCTTACACAGGTTCACCTAGCGATGACGGTTACTTGAGCTCGCCTCAAGGACAAAATGCGATTCAATTCCAGACGAACGCACAATCGTTCGCTGATTTGTACAACATTAGTCTGGCAAACCCTGGTTTGTTCAGCTTGCCACGTCGTATCCGTCTAGGTTTACGTATCGGACTATAATTAAAAAGCATTCGAAAAACAGCATATGAAAAGAGTATATCTCCTTTTACTTTCAGCCGCTTTTACACTACCGCTTTCTGCACGTGAAGTGCAAGGCGCAAGTGAGAACTCAGGTAATGCCAATACCGGTTCTATGAAAACAGTCGAAGAACTTTGTCAGCCATCCAAGGCACAGAGTGATTTGAGTATTAATAATGTACGCGCAACCATCCTCGGTGGTGGTGATATGTGGTGGGATTTGAACACCGCACGTTACGAGGTGCCAAAAGGCTCGAACAAGCACTCCATGTTTGCCGGTTCACTTTGGCTTGGTGGTGTTGATGAGGGTAACCAACTAAAATTGGCTGCCATGACCTACCGCCAATCTGGTAACGATTACTGGCCAGGTCCACTTACTACAGACGGTACGGCTTCTACAAACAAAGAGATTTGTGATAAGTACGACCGCCACTGGATTGTATACCGCGAAGAGGTAGACGTGCACAAAGCATGGTTGGAGTGTTTGGACGACCCAAACTGTAACGATGCAGAACTTTTCCCAGGATACGAGAGCCAAATTCCTCAAAGCATTAAGGAATGGCCAGGTAACGGTGTAGATGGTGAATTGCCTTACCAATTGGCTCCATTCATTGACCGCGATGGAGATGGAGTATATGATTACTTGGTCGATTACCCAGCATACGATATCGACAAAGAGTACGACTGTCGTGACAAAGAAACAGACGTTCTTTACGGTGACCAGACGATCTGGTGGGTATACAACGACCGTGGTAACGTTCACACTGAATCTCAAGCAGGTGCACTAGGATTCGAAATCCGTGCACAGGCGTTTGCCTTCTCAACCAACGACGAGGTAAACAACATGACCTTTAACAACTACCGTATTATCAACCGTTCAACCTTCCGTTTGACCAATACGTACTTCTCTACTTGGTTCGATCCAGATCTAGGGAACTACACTGATGATATCATTGGTTGTGATATCGCACGTGGTCTAGGTTACTGTTACAACTCTGATACAGATGATGAAGGAGCACTGGGTTATGGTTTGAATCCTCCTGCTGTAGGTTTCGACTTCTTCCAAGGTCCTTTTGCAGATTACTACGACGGTCTTGACAATGACCGTGACGGCTGTGTCGATGGTGTGAAAGATCCGGAAACGGGCCTTTGTGTTGCTGAAGATCCAGCAACGGGCGTTAACGAGCGTATCATCATGAGCCAGTTCATGTACTACAACAACACTGCTTCAAACATCTCGGGTAACCCAGATAACGCAACGCACTTCTACAACTACATGCGTGCTTTGTGGAAAAACGGTTCTGAGCTTATTATTGAAACTCCTTCAGGTCCTGGTGACCAAGGAAACGGTGACGGTTTCGTTGCATCAGGTAACGGTACACCTACTCGTTTTGCTTACCCAGGTATGTCTTACGACACAACGGGTGCATATCCTCCATACTCACCAGTAGATTGGTGGGAGAGCCCAGCGAACAAAGAAGATAAGCGTGGTCTGCACAGTGCAGGTCCATTCTCGCTAGCACCGGGTGCACTGAACTTCGTAACTACGGGTGTAGTATGGGAGCGTGATTTGATCAATAACGATCTATTTGCTTCTGTAGAGAAAGTGATTATCGCAGATGATAAGGCTCAAAAACTATTTGATAACTGTTTCCAAGTATTGAACGGTCCTGATGCACCGGATGTGACTACTCAAGAGCTTGATCGTGAGATCATCTTGAAGTTGACGTACGGTCCTGGTTCAAACAACATTGGCTTTAGTTACCGCGAGCGCGATCCGCTAATTACTGTTAGTCCAGACGATCGCGATTCAATCTTGAATGCAAATCCAGATTACTTCGATTACAAATTTGAAGGATTCCAAATCTTCCAATTGGCGAACTCTGATGTAAGTATTTCTGATATCTATGATCCTACACAAAGCCGTATGGTCGCTCAGTGTGATATTAAGAACGGTCTTACACAGCTTATCAATTGGGAAGTAGATCCAGATTTGAATGCATTGGTTCCACAGGACATGACGCTTCAGTCAAACAACGAAGGAATCTTTACTTCATTCCAAATTACCGAAGACCAGTTTGCTACAGGTGACCGTACTTTGATCAATCACAAAGAGTACTACTTCACTGTAATTGCCTACGGTCAAAATCAATACTTAGAGTTTGATCCTACGACAGCGCCGGGTGGTCAGAAGATTCCGTTCCTTGCAGGTCGTCGAAACATTAAAACGTACACTGCCATTCCACATGAGATCGACTCGGAGAAAGGCGGTACAGTTCAAGTTGCACAGTACGGTGACGGACCTATCATCAAGCGTCTTGATGGTGTAGGTAACGGTGGAACTGAGCTAGAACTTCTCCCAGAGGAAGTTGATGCAATCATGAGCGGTAATTCTGACGGTCAGCCTTCTTACATGGGAGGTATGGGACCGGTTGCTATCAAGGTTGTTGATCCTTTGGAAGTGAAGGACGGTGAATATGTGCTTACTTTTGATGCAGCAAATGCGACAGCTAATTGGGAAATCACTGATGGAACAGGAGCTGTAATTGCTGAATCTGATACAACAATCTCATTCTACAACGAGCAAATCATCCCAGACCTAGGTTTGTCTGTAGCTGTTCAGCAAGCACCGGCTCCTGGTGGTGATGACGAGGGTTCTTACGATAACGGGGTGATTTTCTCCGAAATTATCTACGACGATCCATCGAAAGAATGGTGGTCAGGTATTAAGGATGATAAGTCATATACTCCGTATAACTGGATCTTAGCGGGTACGAATAGCTTCCCAACTGAAGAGCCAGCGACACTCTATCCTGATCAAGATGGTGATGCAAAGGGCTACTTTGAAAACATCGTAGATGGTACATGGGGTCCATACATGTACGCTTCAGGAAATAACCGTGTGAATGTAAACGGTTTCCCTAACTACGGTATGGGACCAGCAGTTACTATCGGTCGTAACCTAAACGATGCTTCGAATCTGCACTCTGTAGATATCGTCTTTACCCAAGATAAGAGTAAATGGACGCGTGTTCCTGTATTCGAATTGGCTGAGGAAGTTGGTTTGAGTGAGCACGGTGATAGAAAGCTAACGCAACGTCAGGATACGTCATGGACATTGAACAATGGGAACCTTGTTCAAGATCCAAATATGGCTCCAGGTTGGTCGTACTTCCCAGGTTACGCTATCGATGTAGAATCAGGTAAGCGTTTATCGATGGCCTTCGGTGAAAATTCATGGCTACCAGGTGAAAATGGTAACGACATGCTTTGGAACCCAACGGATCGTGAGTTCTTGCCACCAGGTAATACTGTAAACGGAGGTTACGTATTTGGTGGTCAACATTATATCTATGTATTCGCTGACGAAGATAGAATTAGCGGTAGTGACGTCGACTTGTCTTACTCGGGTGCAAACATCAATAATTGGCCGTTGAAAGACCTTATGGAGGATCTTCCATTAACGGGTGGTTTAGGTAACATTGCCAAAGCAAACTTCTGGAGAGCTTGTCGTTGGATCGGTATGCCTACACTACGTCGTGGTTTAGACTTTGATCCTTACACAGAGCTACCAACTGAAACTCGTGTGCGTATTCGTATGAATACCGCTTATCAGAACAGTCAACTGGCTGATGCACCTAATAATGGTCTTCCTCAATTCCAGTTCAACACTTCTAACATTGCTACGAAGACATTTGTAGACACTGTTGGTTCTAGTGCCTTAGAAACCATTCGCGTGGTTCCGAACCCTTACTACGGTTTCAGTGCGTACGAGGGTTCACAGCTGGACAATATTGTGAAGATTACAAACCTTCCAGAGACTTGTACAATAAGTATCTTCTCGACTTCTGGTACGCTGGTGCGTCAATTGAGAAAAGATAACTCACTCACTTTCATTGAGTGGGATTTGAAAAACACGTACAACGTGCCAATCGCTTCAGGTGTATACATCATCCACGTAGATGCTGGTGACCTAGGTGAGAAGGTAGTGAAGTGGTTCGGTGCACTCCGTCCAGTAGATTTGAACTCATTCTAAGCAGAGAAGAAAAATGAACATGAAAAAATATATCATAGCATTTTGTTCGCTAGCCCTTGTAGGGACGGTACAGGCGGGTAACCCGCAGCGTGCTGGTTCAGCAGGTGCTTCCGAGTTATTGATTAACCCATTTGCTCGCTCTGCGGGTTGGGGTTCTGTAAATGTCGCTGGTGTAAGCGGTATGGATGCATCATTCTTGAACATTGCAGGTATTGCAGCGACTCAAGGAAATACACAAGTTGCTTTTAACAACACTCAGTGGTTAGTTGGCGCGGGCATTCAAATGAACGGTGCTACCCTCATTCAACGTGTTAGCGATGTAGGTGTACTTAACATGGGAATCAGCGCATTCGACTACGGCGAGTGGGAAGTGACGACTGAAGATCAACCCGAAGGGACAGGTGCAACTATTTCTCCTCAGAGTATTGTGATCAACCTTGGTTACGCTCAGAAATTTACTGAGAACATCTACGGTGGCGCAAATGTAAAATTGTATAGTAGCTCTATTTCAAACTTGAATACGAGTGGTGTTTGTTTTGACGCAGGTGTTCAGTACCGTACAGGTGTCCAGGACCGATTCAAATTTGGTATCACACTTCGTAACGTAGGTCCAGGTATCACTTACGAGGGTGACGGTTTCGGTGTAACACTTCCAGTTCCAACCTATGGTGTAGCGTATACTCAAACGTTTGAGAGTCGCTCAGCAATCTTCGAATTACCTACAGCTCTTAGTATAGGTGGTTCTTATGACTGGTTGTTAGAGAATGGTAAGGTAACAGGTGCATTGAACTTTACATCTAATGCATTTGAAAAAGATACGTACCACGCCGGTCTTCAATACAGCCTGAAAGACTTGTTCCAAGTTCGAGTAGGTTATGTCGCAAGAGACAACCGCGCAGATGGAATTGGTACTTCCGCAATATCAGGAATTTGTGGTGGATTTAGCTTTAACGTTCCTACAAGTGACGAGGGCTCATTCGCTATTGATTACGCCTACCGCGGTACAACTTCAGCATTTAGTGGAATCCACACTATAGGTGCAAGAATCAACTTGTAATTCGAAAGATTTTATACCTTTGATTTAAGAAAGAGGCCTTCTTGGGCCTCTTTTTTAGTCAAAACCTATTCGTTATGTCAGCAGTTAGCTATTACACAGCAGAAGGACTTAAAAAGCTCAAAGAAGAGCTTGAGCAAATGAAGACCATTGAGCGTCCTAAGATCTCGCAACAGATTGCAGAAGCTCGTGATAAAGGAGATTTGAGTGAGAACGCAGAGTACGATGCTGCTAAAGAAGCTCAGGGTCTCTTAGAAATGAAGATCAGCAAGCTTGAAGATGTATTGGCGAACGCCCGCATTTTAAGTGAAGAGCATATCGACTTGAGTAAAGTCGGAGTGTTGACTAAGGTGAAGATTAAGAATCTTGCCAATAGCGCTACGATGGAATATTCTTTAGTCGCTGAAAAAGAAGCCGACATTCGCAAGAACAAGATTTCTGTGAGCAGTCCTATTGGTAAAGGCCTATTGGGAAAGAAGGTAGGAGATACTGCGGAGATTCAAGTGCCGCGTGGTGTTATGAGTTTTGAAATTCTAGAAATCTCTATGGCCTAAAGCTATGGCCAGCATTTTTACGAAAATCATAAATGGGGAAATTCCCTGTTACAAGGTTGCTGAGGACGAAAAGAACATTGCCTTTCTAGATATCCGTCCTATACAGAACGGTCATACTCTTTGTGTACCAAAGCTAGAAGTAGACGAGCTGTATGAGCTCCCTCAAGAAGATTACCTAAGCCTTATGGATTTCTCTCAACGTGTGGCTCAGAGCTTGAAAAAGGCAGTGCCTTGTAAGAGAATAGGTTCTTTAGTTCTAGGGATGGAAGTTCCACATGCACATCTTCATTTAGTGCCGATTAATGCAGAGAACGAGTTGAGTTTCGCAAACGCTAAATCTCGTTTGAGCAATGAGGAGATGGCAGCACTTGCCAAAACTATTTCAGACGATCTGGATTCTGCTGAATAAAAGCCTCCCAGCTTCCCCCTTTACCCTTAGTCTTAGGTCTCTTGCCTCCTGAACCGTGTTTGGGTGATGGAATACCTGTAGTTTGTGCATGGTGACACACGGCTGCTGCTAAGGCATCAGAAGCATCTAAATACTTGTGACTTACTCCAGGGTACATGCTTTGCAACATACCGCTGACTTGTTCCTTGCTGGCATTACCATTTCCGACGATACTTTGCTTGATTAATCTTGGACTGTATTCAAATACAGGTATCTTTTTCGATAGGGCTGTGGCCATACAGACTCCTTGGGCACGGCCAAGCTTCAACATAGACTGCACGTTCTTTCCGAAAAAGGGGGCCTCCAACGCCATTTCATCCGGCTTATAGAGCTCTACAACTTTACTTAGCTCCTCAAAGATGTGTGATAAACGTGTGTAATGATCAAGCTTAGCATTGAACTTCAGTACATCGAGAACAACCGGCTTAATCTGACCTTTTATAATGTGAACAATGCTGTAGCCCATGACCACAGTTCCGGGATCGACTCCGATAATAACTTTGTCAATCTCGTTTTCCATAGATTAGATGATCATACCAACGTAAGCAGCGGTAAATAGTGAGGCTGCGGTACCTGCAATAAGTGCCTTTACACCTAGCTCGCTCAATTCTTTTCGACGATCTGGTGCAAGAACACCAATTCCTCCAATCTGAATGCCGATACTAGAAATGTTCGCAAAGCCACAAAGCATATAGGTAGCTAGAACAATAGAGCGCTCACTACTAAATAATCCACCTTCTTTCAT
>JAAXJR010000042.1:29631-36924 GCA_012269745.1 Flavobacteriales bacterium
CCATAAACAAGGGCAACAAAAACCAATAGCATAGCGCCAACGTTCACTGCGAGCTTGACACCTTGCGTTGTACCGTTTGAGATAGCGTCTAAAGCGTTAGACCCCATACTTTGTTTTGAGATCTCGGCAATCTCGTCAAATTCTTCTGTCTCTGGAATGAGGATCTTAGCGCTCATTATGGCTGCGGGTGCACTGAGTACAGAAGCGGTGATTAAGTGTTTGGCAAAGAACAGTTTTCCAGCTGCATCAGCGCCACCTAGGTAGCCTATATAAGCTGCCAATACGCCGCCAGCAATCGTGGCCATACCACCGCTCATCAAACAAAGCAATTCACTTTTGGTCATCTTTGAGATGTACGGCTTAACCAATAAAGGTGCTTCCGTCTGACCGATGAATATATTTCCTGCTGCTGCTAAGGATTCAGCGCCACTTAACTTCAGAGTCTTTTGCATTACCCAGGCCATAGCTTTAACTACACGCTGTAGAATTCCATAGTAATAAAGAAGTGAAGTTAGGGCTGAGAAGAAAATAACGGTAGGTAAGACTTGAAAGGCGAATAGGTAGCCGAAGCTATCTGTATCAGTGATTAAACCGCCAAATAAAAACTCAGATCCTTCCTTTGTAAAATCTAGAACAGTTACTGCACCAAGAGAGAATTTATCAAAGGCCCAAGAGAATCCAGGTACTTTGAGCACAAGTACAGCCAGTGTCAGCTGTAACAAACTGGCATTTAGTACAGTCTTCCATTTAATGGCCTTGCGGTTACTGCTCAAAAGCCATAGGATACCAATGAGAACCGCGATACCCGCGATGCCTCTTAAAATAAATTCGATCATGATTTTAATTTATCGATGCGGTCTCTGAGTCGTGCTGCCAACTCATAATCTTCATTTTCGACTGCCTCTGCAAGTTGCTGCTCAAGACTTTCTACAGATTCACTGCTTGGTTCTTTTGTGGAAGGGGAGTGATCTACTAATTCGTCTTCTTTGCCATCGGCTATAGCCTCTTCCCTTTCTGTGATTCCAGCTTGTTCCAAAATCGATTCTAATACGAAAATCGAACACGAGACACGAACTGCAAGCGCCACTGCATCAGAGGGACGTGAATCGAACACCAGTTGTGCTCCATGTTCATTTCGTACGTAGATGGAGGCATAAAAAACACCGTTAACAAGTCGATGAATAAGTACTTTTTCGACCGTGGCTCCTAACTCGTCCAGCATATTCTGCCAGGTATCATGAGTCATAGGTCTTGGTGGTGCAATACTTTTTTCTAGAGCAACGGCAATGCTTTGCGCTTCAGCGCCTCCAATAACTACTGGAAGCTTGCGCGCATTAGGTCCTCTTTCAGCTAGGATGAGTGCATAGGCACCCGATTTTCCTTGGCTGTACGATAGTCCCTTGACCGTAATTTCAATTTCTTGCATTAGCTAGCGGCCTTGAAGGCGCGCAAAGCGTTCACCAATTTGGGAACAACTTCAAATGCATCACCGACAATTCCGTAGTCTGCAGCCTTAAAGAATGGAGCTTCAGGGTCCGTATTTACTACAACAATCGTCTTCGAAGCACTGACACCTGCAAGGTGTTGAATCGCGCCAGAAATTCCGATTGCAATATACAGATTAGGGTTGACTTGTATACCTGTTTGGCCCACGTGTTCGCTGTGAGGTCTCCAGCCGATATCACTGACCGGTTTCGAACAAGCAGTAGCAGCACCTAAAACATCTGCAAGCTCTTCAATCATACCCCAGTTTTCAGGACCTTTTAGCCCACGACCAGCACTTACCACAGCCTCCGCTTCAGGCAGTGCAACCTTTCCACTAGCTACTTCAGTACTTAGAACCTCCAGCGCATCATTAGACGATATTTCTCTGCTTTCTAGATTTCCTTCACCAGCTACTGGTTCCAAACCAATGCTATTTGGGACAAAAGAAACAATAGGCATGGTGCTATCTAGTTCGATGGTTTCAATCCCTTTTGAGGAAAATGCGCCGCGTTTTAGTTGCAGTGGAGATGTACTTAACGGTAAGCTGATTGTGTTGGTGCTCAATGCGCCACTGGTCAATGCGGAAAGGGCAGGTGCAAGACTTCTTCCAAGAGAGGTTCCTGCTATTACAATACCTGATGCTTCTGCACTTAGTTCTTTCAATTGACCTGCAATACCCATAGCGGTGGAGCCTAGGCCTATTTGAATAATATGATCAGCACCATAACCTGCTAACTCTCCTGCAGGTGCACTAACACTGGTTACGGCAATAACTTTGTTGCTATTCATTGTTGCCCAGCTCTTCGCGTAGGCTACGGCCTCAAATGAAGCTTTCTTGTACGCTCCATTCCAATCTTCAACAAATACTAAAATTGACATCGTTTAAAATTTTAAATGGCTTTTGCCTCTTCATGAAGCAAGCGCACGAGTTCATCAACGTTTTCTGCATCAACCATTTTGACTGCTGCTTTTCCAGCCGGTTTCTCGAAAGAAACTGGTTTAGTAGGCCCTTCGCCTTCTGTGGCTGGTGCTACTTCAAGAGGTTTGGTTCGAGCTGACATAATGCCGCGCATGTTTGGGATACGGAGATCTTTTTCTTCGACTAGACCTTTTTTTCCGCCAATTACCATAGGTAGAGATGCTTTATAGGTGGCATGACCGCCGTCAATCTCAGAGGTTGCCGTAGCGGTGCCGTTATCTAAGGAAAGTCCGACACACGCATTGGCAAAAGGTTGTTCAAGCAGGGCTGCAAGCATTGCAGGTACTTGTTGTCCGTTATAATCAATGCTTTCTTGGCCGCAAATGATAAGGTCGTAAGAATTTGCCGAGATGTGGTTCTTGAGTTCTTTGGCTACTGTGATAGCGTCCATAGGGATGGCATCTATTCTTACTGCTTTATCTGCACCTATTGCAAGCGCTTTTCTCAAAGTAGGCTCTGTAGTTGCAGGTCCTACATTTATTACGGTGATGGTTCCGCCTTGCGCCTCCTTAATATGAAGGGCCTTGGTTAATCCAAACTCATCGTAAGGATTAATGACGAACTGTACCCCCGCAGGGTCAAGCGCTGTTCCATCAGCTGTGAAGTTGATCTTCGCAGTAGTATCAGGAACGTGACTAATACAAACTAGTATGTTCATAGTTGGGTTATGATTTGCATCTAAATTACTATGCACGCATAATAAATCCAAAGAATTTTTTAGTGCATATGCATTTTTATCAATCTTCTAAAGAATTCGAAAAAGATGGTCTTAAGCATCAAAAATTGACCCCAAAACTTAACAACCATATTCAAGTGGAAAGAGGGAAGTAGAAAATTCTGCTAATGTTCCCATTGCATCTTATATTTGCCGTCCTGACACATCATTTGAAACTATGAAAACGATTCAGTTTAGAGAGGCCGTTTGTGAGGCCATGAGCGAGGAAATGCGCCGCGACGAGAACATCTATTTGATGGGTGAAGAAGTTGCTGAGTACAACGGTGCTTACAAAGCATCTAAAGGTATGTTGGATGAATTTGGTCCAAAGCGCGTGATTGATACGCCTATCGCAGAGCTTGGTTTTGCAGGTATCTCAACAGGAGCTGCTATGAACGGCTTGCGTCCAATCGTAGAATTTATGACGTTCAACTTCTCAATGGTGGCGATCGATCAGATCATCAACAACGCTGCAAAGATGAAGCAGATGTCTGGTGGTCAAATCAATGTGCCAATCGTATTCCGTGGACCTACAGCATCTGCAGGTCAGTTGGCTGCTACTCACTCTCAAGCGTTTGAGAGCTGGTACGCTAACTGTCCAGGTTTGAAAGTGGTTGTTCCTTCAAACCCTTACGATTGTAAAGGATTGTTGAAGAGCGCTATCCGTGATAACGACCCTGTAATCTTCATGGAAAGTGAGCAGATGTACGGTGATAAAGGTGAAGTGCCTGAAGGAGAATACACATTGCCTATTGGTGTTGCTGATATCAAGCGTAAAGGAACAGATGTAACTATTGTGTCTTTCGGTAAGATTATTAAAGTGGCTTACGAGGCAGCGGACATCCTTGCTAAAGATGGCATTTCTTGTGAGATCATTGATCTGCGTACTGTTCGTCCAATTGATTACGCAACGGTCATTGAAAGTGTAAAGAAAACTAACCGTTTGGTGTGTTTGGAAGAAGCTTGGCCACTAGGTTCTATCTCAACTGAGATTACTTATAAGGTACAGCAAGAAGCATTCGATTACTTGGATGCACCAGTAAAGAGAATTACTACTACAGATACTCCAGCCCCTTACTCACCAACGCTTCTAGAGGCATTCTTGCCACAAGTTGGACAAGTAATTGATGCTGTGAAATCAGTGATGTATGTCAAATAACCCAGAGGTTTTTAACTAGAGGTCGAGATAAAGACTCTACTACTTATATTTGCAGCCCTCTTCGTAAAAGCGAAGGGGGCTGATTTTTTTATCAAACCATCGTTATAATGGAAAATATGCTTTTGTTGGTACCAGTATTTGGTATCGTTGGTCTAATCTACATGTTCGTTTTGCGCAATTGGGTCGTAAAACAAGGTTCAGGCTCAGAAAAAATGTCAAAACTCGCTGCTTACGTTAAAGAAGGCGCTTTGGCATTCTTGAACGCGGAATACCGCATTTTGGCAATCTTTGTAGTAGTAGCAGGTATCCTGCTCGGAATTGTTTCTTCAATCGTTGAAACAACACACTGGTTCATCGTTGTTGCATTCGTAATTGGTGCAGTATTCTCAGCAGTTGCTGGAAACATCGGTATGCGTATCGCTACTGACTCAAACGTAAGAACTACAGAGGCCGCTCGTACTTCTTTGCCACAGGCATTGAAAGTTTCGTTCCGTGGTGGTACTGTAATGGGTCTGGGTGTTGCTGGTCTTGCAGTTTTCGGATTAGGTATTCTCTTTATCGTTTTATCGAACTGGTTCATCGTTGGCGAAGATTCATTCTACAATGAAATGACTATCGTATTGGAAGCCCTTGCTGGTTTCTCTCTAGGTGCTGAATCTATCGCGTTGTTTGCGCGTGTAGGTGGTGGTATCTACACGAAAGCTGCCGACGTAGGTGCTGACCTTGTAGGTAAAGTAGAAGCAGGTATTCCTGAGGATGATCCACGTAACCCTGCAACTATTGCAGATAACGTAGGTGATAACGTAGGTGATGTTGCAGGTATGGGTGCCGATTTGTTCGGTTCATATGTGGCAACAGTTTTGGCATCTATGGTTCTTGGTAACTACGTAATTAACGATAACCTTTTGAGTACAGGTTCTTTCCTAGACAATCAAGGTCCAATTTTGTTGCCAATGATGATTGCTGGTGTAGGTATCATCTTCTCAATCATTGGTACGTTCTTCATTCGTATTAAAGACAATAGCGCAAAGGAGCCGGAGGTTCAGCGTGCTTTGAACATCGGTAACTGGTCTTCAATTATTTTGACTGGTATCGGTTCATACGTATTGATCCAAATGCTTCTTCCTGAAACATTGAGCATGAAGTTCTTTGGTGAAGGTTTTAAAGAGGTAACTCGTGCGGCTGTGTTTGGTGCTGTAATCGTAGGTCTTGTTGTAGGTGCTTTGATCTCTTACTTCACAGAATACTACACTGGTTTAGGTAAAAAGCCAATTTTAGATATCGTTCAGAAATCAGCTACGGGTGCTGCGACAAATATTATCGCGGGTCTAGGTGTAGGTATGATTTCTACTTTTGCGCCTATCCTTCTCTTCGCTGGAGCGATTTGGTCTTCTTACGCATTCGCCGGTTTCTACGGTGTTGCAATCGCAGCTTCTGCAATGATGGCTACAACAGCTATGCAGTTGGCTATTGATGCTTTCGGTCCTATCGCAGATAACGCTGGTGGTATCGCTGAGATGAGTGAATTGCCAGAAGAGGTACGTGAGCGTACTGATATTTTGGATTCTGTAGGTAACACAACTGCAGCGATCGGTAAAGGTTTCGCTATTGCTTCTGCAGCACTTACTGCATTGGCATTGTTTGCTGCCTTTGTAACCTTCACAGGTATTGACGGTATTAACATCTTTAAAGCCCCGGTTCTTGCGATGCTATTCGTAGGGGGTATGGTTCCTGTAGTGTTCTCTGCCTTGGCAATGAACGCAGTGGGTAAAGCAGCCATGGAAATGGTTAAGGAAGTACGTCGTCAGTTCAAAGAGATTCCTGGTATCATGGAATACAAAGCTGAGCCAGAATACGACAAGTGTGTTGCTATCTCAACAGAGGCTTCTTTGAAAGAAATGATGTTGCCAGGTGCAATGACCATCATCTTCCCACTAGTTGTAGCATTCTTGCCAATGGCATTCGGCTACACGGGTCAAGAAGCAGCAGAGATGCTTGGTGGTTATATGGCAGGTGTTGCTGTATCAGGTGTTCTTTGGGCCATCTTCCAGAACAACGCTGGTGGTGCTTGGGATAACGCTAAGAAGTCTTTCGAAGCTGGTGTTATGATCGACGGCGAAATGACCTACAAAGGTTCTGAGGCTCACAAAGCTGCTGTTACTGGTGATACAGTAGGTGATCCATTCAAGGATACATCAGGTCCATCGATGAACATCTTGATCAAGCTTACTTGTTTGGTAGGTCTTGTTATCGCGCCAATTCTTGGTGGCGGTCACGAGAGCCACGCTTCAACTGCTCACGCAGAGCAAGTAGTTGAGGTTCGTCAAGAAGTAATGAAGATGAAGTTGAAAGACATCGCTGTACGTTTAGAAGGTGCGGTTGCTGGTGATGCTGTGGCTTCTATGGACGTAACTGTTGAAGATGGAGCGGCATCAGTATCTATCGAATTTACATCTGAAGAGGTGAGCGGTACGTTTACTTCTATGGAAGGAGATACGGATGGTACGAACTTCGATTGTCGCGGAATGATCAACGTCGATGGTCAGGAAGTGGGTGGATTCACGCATTTCGTACTTGACCAGGAAGGTTCTGTACAAGAATTCGTTCTTGTATTCGAATAAGCATCCGACTTACATAATATAAAAAGCCCCGGCCATCGGCCGGGGCTTTTTTGTTTTAGATAAAAAAATCGGTCATAAACGACCGTTCTGATTATGTGTAAACTCTTGTTATTCAAAAGGTTTGTTCAGGTCAGTTGGTGGGAGGTAAAATTTGTCTGTTTTTATTTCATTTCAGCTATTGCGCATTTACTAATTGTGCTTACATTTGCACCCGCTTCGGAAACGAGGCACGTTCTTTTTCAACTATAAATAATAAGAGTTAATCACTCCAGTTATAATCGAGGCCAGGCGTTTTCTGCGGAGCGAAAGTTTTTCAGAAAAAAAAGCAAAATAA
>JAAXJR010000060.1 GCA_012269745.1 Flavobacteriales bacterium
TAAATTAGCATTGTAAAACTACCGATTAAAGATAGGTCTTATGAATTACGTAAAGAACAATCTCAAATTTCTTCGCAAGAAGGAAGCGCTTACCCAAGAGCAGTTGGCTACTAAGATAGGTGTGAAACGTGCCATGATTGGTGCGTATGAGGAGGGAAGGGCAGAGCCTAGACTCCACACGTTACAGCATTTAGCAGCGTATTTCCAGGTGCGTTTGGATGATTTCGTAAACAAAGACCTCAGTGGTTCTGGTTCTATTCCTAAGGCAGATGTAAGTGGTGCACAACTTCGTATCCTCCCTGTTATTGTTGACGGTACAGAGGAAAAAGAGCTGGGAACACTTGTACCGGTTAAAGCTTCAGCAGGTTACCTATCAGGTTATGGCGATGCCGATTACATTGGCGCACTTCCTCGTTTCTCTATGCCATTTCCAGAATTACCTCAGGATCGTACGTATCGCGTTTTCCAAATTCGCGGTGAGAGTATGTTGCCTATCAAACCGGGTTCTTATGTCATTACAGAATATATCCAGGATTGGAAGTCCATTCGCAATGACGAATGTTACGTACTCATTACTAAAGATGAAGGTGTAGTGTACAAGCGTGTCATCAACAACTTGCACATCGGCGAACTCATGTTAAAGTCCGACAATCCTCAGTTTGCACCCTATACCGTTCCTGTAGATCGTCTTGTTGAAGTTTGGCGCGCTGTAGGATACACCAGTTTCGAATTGCCGTCTGCGGGCAATAACCAAGACATGTCGCAACTCATGCACATGATGGCAGATTTGAAAAAGGAAATGAATCAACTGAAAGACAACTAATTAATCCCCTATTTTACTGGATTTTCTCCTTCAAATTGAGCGGCTCTTGGGCCGCTCGACTTGCCTGAGGACTGTCCAAACCCAGCCCAAATGGAACGCTCAATCCTACATATGGACCTCGATACTTTCTTCGTTTCTGTAGAAAGGTTGATGGACTCAAGGCTAAACAACCGTCCCATTATTATTGGTGGAACAGGAGATAGAGGAGTAGTAGCGGCATGTAGTTACGAGACTCGCAAGTTTGGTGTTCATTCTGCCATGCCTGTTCGTATGGCTCGTGAACTCTGCCCTGAAGCCATCATCATTCGAGGAAATTCTGCCAATTATTCCAAGTATTCAAACCTGGTAACAGATGTGATTAAGGAACAGGTTCCTGTTTATGAGAAAACGTCCGTCGACGAGTTCTATGCAGATCTCACAGGGATGGATCGCTTCTTTGGTACTTTTAAGTTCTCAAGCGAGCTTAGAGACCGTGTTATCCGCGAAACAGGTCTGCCCATAAGCTTTGGTCTCTCTATTAATAAGACCGTTAGTAAGGTCGCTACCGGTGAGGCTAAACCAAACAATAAGATTTATGTAGAGAAAGGTCTTGAACGTCCTTTTTTAGCACCCTTATCAGTACGTAAGATCCCGATGGTGGGAGAGAAGACCTACCAGACCTTGCGCAACTTGGGTGTACGACGCATCCAAACCTTGCAAGAAATGCCCTTAGAGATGATGCAAAGTGTCATGGGGAAGCACGGCTCAGTCATCTGGCACAAAGCCCAGGGTGTAGACCAAAGCCCTGTTATTCCTTACCAAGAACGTAAGAGCATCTCCACCGAACGCACTTTTGCAAAGGATACCATTGATGTGGTAAAGCTTGAAGGAATTATCGTGGCTATGGCAGAAAATCTAGCGTACCAGCTTCGTCGTGGCGACAAACTCACTTCATGTATTACTGTGAAAATTCGCTACTCAGATTTCAATACACATACTCTTCAAGCACGAATACCATATACGGCAGCTGATCATGTGCTTATCCCGAAAGTGAAAGAATTGTTCAAACGCCTCTTCGAACGCCGTCTACTGGTACGACTAGTAGGAGTCCGTTTCTCGCACTTGGTGGGTGGTGGCTACCAAATGAACCTCTTTGAGGAGAGCGAGGAGTTAAGTCGCCTTTACGGTGCTATGGATCATATTCGCCAGCGCTTTGGAGACCGTTCTGTACTCCGTGCTGTGAGTTTGGGAGCAAAGACCATAGGCCGTACCAACCCTTTCAATGGTGAGCCGCCACCACTATTGGCAAATAGACATCGATAAAAGACTAACTTAATATTCTCCTAAATGTGTGGTAGATACGTAAATATCAGTAAAATCAAAGCCGTTGAAAAACGCTTTAGCGCTATTGTAGAGCGTCCAGATCTTTATGCGCCTAATACAAACATAGGTATAGGAACCCTTGCGCCTATTATCACCCAGGAGCGTCCAGATGTAATCAAACACTACCAGTTTGGTTTTACACCGTATTGGGCGAAGAAACCATTTCATCTGTTTAATGCTAGGTCTGAAGGCGACCACAACAAGGAAAACGACACCTCTTACCGCGGTGCTAAAGGCATTACCACCAAGCCGGCATTTCGTCAAAGTATACGCTCTAAACGTTGCCTGGTGTTGGCAGATGCCTTTATTGAAGGACCTAAGGTAGAACGCTTGTCTAAGCCCTATGTGATGTATAAGCGAGACGGCAGTCCGTTTGCCTTTGCAGGTATTTACGACACATGGGTAAATCCAGATACCGGTGAAATGATTGACTCTTTTGCCATCATTACTACAGTAAGTAACAAGATCACAGCAGCGATATCGCACCACAGATCACCTGTGATACTTGAAGAGGAAGACGAGAGTATTT
>JAAXJR010000069.1 GCA_012269745.1 Flavobacteriales bacterium
ACTAGGGACGTGTTGCCCAAAAGACCTGAATCTACCGTCCCAATGTCTATGCCTATGCGAAGCGACATCGCCATGTTGTAGCGCTTTAGTTCGCTGTTGATGGATGCCGTAGTTTTTTGCATGGCCAGTGCAGCATTTAAAGCTTGACGTGGGCTGACATAGTCCTGGTTCATACCGCCGATGGCAATGAAGGAATCGCCGTCGGTCTTCAGTTTTTCGAGACCAAAGTGGGCGCAATCAGATTCGAATCGGTCAAAGAATTCCTTTAAATATTGGATCAAATCCTCGATGGGAACCTTTTGTGCAAAAGCGGAGAATCCTTGGAAATCTGCCACCAGCACAATGATTTCTTGGTGCTGTTCACTCTTAACGACTCCGCCTTCTTGTATGATCTTGTGGTACTTCTCTGGCAGCATGTTTTCAAGCAATTGACGCTCTCTTTCTTGCAGCAACTGGGAGTCTTCGATCACTTTCTTTCTACGCTTGCGAAGCAATAAAGCTCTGTAGAGACCAACCAATGAGATGACTAGTAATACCGCGTAACCAATGAGCCATTTTCGACCCGTTTGAATCTGTTCTAAGGCTGTCACATGGTTCTCTTCAGTTTCGTCGAGACGGTCAAGTCCAATCCCTATGATCAATTCTTTTAAAGGACCTTCTGTCGGCTGCTCTTTGGCACCAGAGGTTAAAAGCTCCTTTTTGTAGGCCCTATTGATGGCCAATATCTGCTTGAGCGCGTAGTTAATTGAATCTGGCTGAACCAATGCGTAGTAACGCTCTAAAAGCTTGTACGCCTCACCTTGTTTCATGTATTCTCCCTCGGCATACCTTATCTGCTTTCCTAGAATTCTTCGAACCTCCTTTTCATTTTCAGGAGTTCGTTGTAGAATCATATCACCAAATTTTTCCGGGTCATAACGGTCGGGGCGCTTCCAATAGGTCATGGTGAACTCTGCCTTTGCCACCTCTATACTATGATAGAACTGGTCGTATTTCAGGAGTTCGGTCTCCTCCTTTACACGCCGGTAGGCCTCTAAAAACTTGTCTTCTCCCCCCTCTAACTCCATATATGCAGTCATGGAATTAAAGAGTGGCATCCAATTCGAGGCTCCAACATCCTCATACTTCGCAGCGGCACTGTCGTAAGCGATTGCAGCCTCTTCATAGCGCTCTAGCATGTTGTACGTATTTCCTAACTGGTTGTAGACGGCGGCACGCAAACGGCCCGTTGCTTGGTCTAGGGAAGATTTCGCAAGACTGAGGCTGTGCTCAAACTCACCAAGTTTGTAGAGAATAAGTGCCGCGCGCTCTTGAACACTACCCTCGAACCCGCCTAAGTCGTGAAGTTCATCAATCTCATACGCATTGAGCAAGTAGATGGCTGCGGTGTCATACTTATCCCTAAAGATGTAAGTATTTCCTATTTGATAGTTGGCGAAGAATTTCAGCGAGACACTATCTGAAGGGGCGTATTCTTCGATGTCTTTGAGGACAGAAATGTATCGGTGAAAGTCTTTGCGCTTGTCCCAAATTTTATAGGCTAGCCTACTGGCATAGCTTTTTGCGGCACCGCTCACTTCTGAGGCCATAAGGCTATCTAGAAGGGCGACTACCTCAGTACGAATTTCCATTTGCTCCCCAGCAGATCGCGCATTTCTAAAAGACCCATTGACGGCAACATTTATGGTGTCGAACCAATGACCTGTTCCGTATCCGTTAATCTCAAAAGGGGTGGTCTGGGAAAAAATTGGACCGGAAAGAACTATAAATAGGCCCGCGAGAAGGTTCTTAACTTTCATCATACGGCAAACATATCTAGTTTTTGACCTTCTTTGATTTCTACCGCGCCGAGCTCTTCCACTGTGTACTTCGATTTGTTCAACGAGCGCATCACATACTTACTCATGTTGATCTTACCTGCCGCTGCGTATTGAACGTTTCGATAGGCTATATTCACGTCTTCTCCCCAAATGTCGAACCTCACCTTTTCTGTTCCAATCAGTCCGGAAATAACATCTCCATAACTAATACCCACTCTAATAGACATTTGAGGATCTTTGACATACCTCAATGATTCGCGTAATTTCACGGCACACTGCACCGTTGCTTCCACCTGTTGCACTGGGGTTAAACGGCCCTTCTTACAAACTGCCAAGATCTGTTGGCCAGAGGTTTTTATTTTCTGCAAGTCGTACTCCTTGAAGAGGTTTTCGGCAACCTGGAAGAGGTGGTCAATGACTTCAAGACGGTGCTGTGGGCTGTTATACGGGGCCAATTCGTCCAATTCGATAAACATAATCGCACATTCTTTCCACATCACTGGATCTACCTTTTCATTGTGTAGCAAATGATCCACCTGCGATTCCGGAATGAGCCTGGAGAGCATAGACTTCAATTTATCTTCTTGTCTCTTATGCGTCTTTATCTGTTTCACTTCACCAGATTTCATGAAGAAGAACGTCAATAAAATAATCACGCAAATAATTACTAGGCCTAGGAGAATGTTTTGGCTACGCTTGAGCGAAGCCCTATTGGCCTCAGTCGCTTGAAGACTTTGATCAGAATCCGAGATGAATGAAAAGAGCTTATTCTGAACCTCAGGTTTTTCCTCTAATAAATATGTGATCGAATCTTGCGAAAGCTTAATCTCCCTATTGAGTCGATTTAATTCTTCCTGGTAAACTTGCCCTTCACCTTGAGCCGAAAGTGGACTTGAAATTATGGCGACAAGCAGTAATAAAATACACTTATGAATTCGCATATAGCGCATAAAGTAGCTATCTTTAAAGAGGTTTGGCTTACTAAAATAGGTTTTTTATTGAAGAAATGTCCCCACAACAACCGAATATAGATTTCATGGAAGAACGCTTTACGCGTCTCTTTATTGAAGTATGCCAGCTCTTGGTCAAATTACCCAAGAAATACCATTACCACAGTTTCTTTCACACGCTTAAAGTCCTCAGCTTCTGCGAAGAACTCGCTTACGGTGAAGAGGTGAGCCCATACAAACAGCACCTCATTGCTACCGCTGCCCTTCTTCATGATATTGGTTTTATCGTTGAGGCAGGCGACCATGAGATTCATGGGTGCCGATGGGCAGATGAGCATCTTCCAGAATATGGATACGAGAAAGGTGAGATAGCTACTGTCAAAGAGTACATTCTCGCGACAAAATTGCCACAAAGCCCGAAAAGCCTTGAAGCCAAAATATTATGTGATGCAGACCTATTTTACATAGGTACTAAAGGCTACAAACGGGTCTCCGATCTGTTAAGGCAAGAGTGGGAAAAAGAAGGCAGAGTTTATTCAGACATAGCTTGGCTAGAGTTGCAACGTGAATTTTTGCAGTCTCATGAATACTGGACACAAACGGCCAAATCAAGATTAGATCCCCAGAAAATTACCAACCTTCAGGAACTTTATGGGCAATGCGAAGAGTCTGAATATCACCCACTCAACATCCTGGTACCTATAGATTTCACGCAGAGCACCCTAAATGCACTAGATTTTGCTGTTGGGATGACTCAGCACGTGCCGCGTTCGCGGGTAGTCGCCTTTCATGTGGTCACCGCGCCGTGGCTTATCGATGAGCAATACCAGAACATTAAGCAATTGACCGACCGCATCAATAATCCCTACCACACCAAAATAGATGTCCAAGTGCAAGCTGGAGATTTCATCACTGAGATTGGCGCTTTTGCTAACGAGTATCCTACCGACATTGTGGTCATGGGTACGCACAGCCCCAAGGGGTTGAGAAGGCTGCTCACCAGTGATTCCCTACTTGTCATTAGAAATTCGGAAAAGCCTTTCATGGCCCTTCCGGAGGAACATCAATGGAACGGCAAGCCCGTTCAAATCATTGCCGCCCCGATACAACTTGAGCCTTTAAGCGATGGGCTCATGGACAGTTTAAAAAAACTTGCCTTAGCATTCAATGCTAAGGTGGCACTGCTGTGCAAGAAATCGAACAATGAAGAACACAACGCCGTCATTGAGACCAATATTCGGCGCGCAATTGTAGTGCTTAGACAGTCCAACATCCCAGTGAAGAAGCATCTGATTAGTGGAAACTTGTCCTTTGAAAAAGCATTCATTGAAACAGCTACCAATCTTAATGTAGACCTTATAGCTACCGATCAGAAGAATACCGATGCCATCTTTGATCAATTCGGTTGGAACTATGATCAAAACATGATTGAAAACCAAGGAAAAATACCGATCTTAACCATATCCAATTAAACCTATTTTATGAAAACTTTAGTCCTCACTGACTTCAGCCACACCTCCAAGCGCGCTCTTGAATATACCTTAGACCTATTAGTTACAGAAGGTGAACAGACCATCACCCTTGCTCACGTGGTAAGCAAGCCTGCTGATGCCGCTAAGGCCATGGAAAACTTTACCCCTTTTTTAGATGGTATTGCGAACCCAAGCAACGTCTCTATCAATAAAGAAATCATCCATGGTGATCTCTATGATGCTACCGGAGCATATTCGAAAAAAGAAGGGTTTGAGCTTATCGTTTTTGGTACCCACGGAGCGCGTGGGCTTCAAAAAGTTGTAGGTTCTCACGCCGTAAAACTCATCCAACATACGAATTGCCCGGTCATTGTCGTTCAGGATGAAATCCGAAGAGATCCTGACGGTATTAAGCAGATTGCATTGCCCTTAACGCTCGCCGTGGAGGACAAGAAAATGCTGAATTATGTCAGTCGTATTGCCAAGCTCATGGGAGCTATGATTGAAGTCATCTACCACGAGAAAACTGATGAATTTCTAGCTGCCACGATGAAGCGCAATTTGAGTTTCACCAAGAGCTTCTTAGATAAAGCAGGTATTGATCATGCCTTAAACGCAGTTGCAGCCAAGAGCAATTTCGACGAGGAAGTTGTCGCCATTGCCGCAGAGAAATCTTGTGATCTCATCGCGACCATTAACCACCATGAAGACGGTATCAAAAATCTCTTCGGTTGGAGCTTTGATCAAAACATGATTGAAAACAACGCACACATCCCTGTATTGACTATTGACGCTCAGCCAGCAGGCGATGTGAAAGATATCTTCAGCACGACGATGTAAGCCTGAAAAATTTTTATGCTAAAAAAAGCCGCCCTAGGGCGGCTTTTTTTAATCTTGATACCGCTCGAGAAGATCCAGCAATTGATCTGTAGTTAGTGGCTTTTTAATAAAGCCGCTGACGATTTTGTTCTCCTCAGCGCGCTGCCTATCAACAGGATTAAGCGAAGTGCTCAACATTAAGATGGTAGGAGGGGTCACCATACGATTCAGAGCTTTTAAATACTGTAAAAATTCCCAGCCATTCATACGCGGCATATTAATATCAAGAAGGATCAAATCTGGAAATTCTGTATCCTCCGAAGCAAGCTCATTTAATGCCTCTTCCGCATAGATAAAGTCTTGGACTTCCTTCGCAAAGCCACTTTCTTTCAACAAAATCTTATTCAATAAATTGGTCGGGGCATCATCATCAATGAGCCATACTAAACTCATCATAATAAATCTTTTTTTAATGTTACAATAAACTCTGAACCCTCTCCGTACATTGATTTAACAGCAATATGTCCTTGGTGTATTTCGGCAATTTTTTTCACATGGCTGAGGCCTATGCCTGTACCTTGATATTCATCTCGAGTGTGAAGGCGCTGGAACATCTCAAATATGCGTTGGAAGTATCTCTCTTCAATACCGATGCCATTATCCTTGAATGATAAATGAATGAATCCGTCATGCTCTTCAAAATTAATATCGACCTCCGGTGCTGTATCCTTCTTTGAGTATTTAATAGCATTGCTCATTAGGTTCAAGACCAAGCTGTGAAGATGATTCGGATAACAGAAATACATGAAATCTGGAACAGTGATATTTACTGTTGCCTCTTTATCTTTTAGTAAAGCATTAAGCTCTTCTACCGTTTGCTCGATGAGCTCTTTTAAGTTCACTTTCTGTAACGCGGCCTTTTTATTTATTCGAGAGTAATCCAGCAGCGCAGAAATGAGTTTTGTCATTCGATTGGAAGACTGTTTCAGAATGTTTAAATATTCCGAACCTTCTTCACCGAGAGAGTCTCCATATTTAGTTGCAAGAAGCTCTGAAAAGCCTGTAATAGTTCTCATGGGCTCTTGGAGGTCGTGGCTTGCAACGTAGACAAACTGCTCTAAGGTTTCGTTCTGAGTTTTCAGAAGTTCATTTAATTTACGCGCTTCAGCCTCTTTCTTTTTGAGCTCTGTAATGTCCACATGTGAACCAATCATTCTTATTGGGCTACCGTCTTCTGCCCATTCAATAACCTTCCCTTTACAGTACACCCACACAATAGAACCGTCCTTGTGGTAATAACGGCATTCGTTTGAATAAGGGATCTCTCCTTTAGAACTTATGTGTTTGTTGAACACTTCAAAAACTTCAGGTAAATCTTCAGGGTGGATTATTTTCTGCCAAGCCTCGGGAGAGTTTTCCATCTCATGATCCTTGTATCCAAACATAGATTTGAAGGTGGGACTGAGATACTCCGTATTCGCAGGGATGTTCCAATCCCAGTAACCAGCCAAAGTACCCTCCAAAACATGATGAAAGACTTCATTATGCTCCTCGAGCTTTTGAGCTAGTTCAACCTTAGAATAATTTTCAAGCTTCGAAGTTAAAATGGTCATAGGGATTGAGGTTATATACTCGGCTAAAATACTCTTTTGTTTTCATTTATGGGTAAAAAGCAAGGTTTATTTAAGTATATTCGCTTAATATATTGCTCTCTGATGACCACAAACAAACACCAACTCCACACCAAATACACGGCCCATTGCCCGGACGGACTAAAAGAAAGTCTGCACCGTATTGCAACTTTGGCAGCTCATATTTCTGATATGAGAGTCGTAGGGGTCGCTATCGAATCTAGAACAGATTCTAGCATAAGTATCCTGAGTTCAATTGGCCTACAATCTTCAGAAGGTTTTTTCTCAAGCCTAACACTAAGCCATCCCACGTTAAAAGACTTTATATCCAGAAAAGATAAATTATCCAAAGACCTTTTTGTCCTTAAGAATGGCATTCGCTCATTCATAAGCATTCCTAAATCTTTAAAGACTTATGACTATTCTAGTATCATTCTCTTCGCCGCGGATGATACCCCTATTTTTAGTTCTCTTGAAGAACTAGAACCTTTAATGATTTTAGCAGAACAGCTGCAACACAATGTAAATAGCTTCTTCTTAAACTCCAGCAATACGCTTTTGGATTTTCCAGGCATGTATACCAATAAAATTGGTCACGATTTAAAAAACCCTTTAGGGAATATCGAGCTCGTTACAGAACTCATAGAACGGTCTGGCGGTCTTAAGGATGAGAAAAAAAGCGAGATGTACCTAACTCTTTTGAAAGAGGCAAATTCCACCTTAAAAGAGCGTATTGAGGCACTTTCGGATCTATTCAAATCCGCAACCTACCGAACCATAGAGAAGACGGTTTTCCAAACCTCGAATCTAGAGTTAGACTTAAAAGAGAAATTCAGAAAATACCATTCTAGACTTCAATATGAATTTGACGATTTGACAATCAAAGAGGACCAAGAAGCACTCAAAATAAGTATCTCAGCTCTTATTGAAAATAGTATTGAGTATGCCACCAAGGATTCGCTGATCAAGGTCTCCTTATGGCAAAAAGGCCAACAAATCAGGATAACTATTTTCGACTGTGGACCCGGTATCGCTAAGAAATACCATAAAACTATTTTCCATCCATTCGAAACTGGGGACCTCTCAATTAAGAGAAAGCTCAAAACACGAGGTATGGGGCTTTCGAAGGTTAAGATTCTGTGTCACAAAATGAACGCAGTTGTAATGTTAGATTCGGATGAAAAGAAATCTACCACTGTGACCATTGACCTAAACGATGCCATTTTATAACGAAAAAGCCGCCCAAGGGCGGCTTTTTTCATGCTCGAATTTTTCTCGTGTTATACGAGCTTGATATCGACACTCACGAGGTTTTTAAAGTCCTCTAGACGTGCGTTAATTTCTTCTGTGGTAAGATCTGCAATGCGCTCTGTACCGAACTTTTCAACAGTAAAGCTTGCCATAGCTGAGCCCCAAATTACGGCGCGCTTCATGTTCTCAAAGCTGATGTCGTCGGTCTTTGCAAGGTAACCGATGAAACCTCCTGCGAAGGTATCTCCAGCACCTGTTGGATCGAATACCTCTTCTAGTGGCAAAGCCGGAGCACTAAACACCTTGTCCTCGTGGAACAACAATGCACCGTGCTCACCCTTCTTGATGATGAGGAATTTTGGCCCCATAGTCATGATCTTCTTAGCCGCTTTGACAAGGCTGTATTCGCCGGACATCTGACGCGCTTCTTCGTCATTGATGGTCAACACATCCACACCTTTCAATGCTTCAACGAGGTCGTCCCAGCAATTGTCCATCCAGAAGTTCATCGTATCTAGTACAACGAGCTTTGGACGTTGCGGCAATTGGTCCAAAACCTGCTGTTGGATTGACGGCATAAGATTGCCAAGCATCAAGTATTTTGCGTCCTTATATGCCTCAGGAACAATAGGGTTGAAATCTGCTAATACGTTGAGCTGAGTGTCTAATGTATCACGCGTATTCATGTCCATGTGGTACTTGCCACTCCAAAAGAAGGTCTTCCCGTCTTGGATAATTTGAACGCCTTCGAGATCTGCACCCTTTGACTTCAAAAGGTCGAGGTGTTGTTGTTCGAAATCGGCGCCAACTACAGAAACGACGTTGCTTTTTTCAACGTGGTAGCTTGCTGATAATGCGATGTAAGTGGCAGCTCCTCCTAGGATGCGGTCAGTTTTTCCAAATGGTGTTTCCAAGGCGTCATAGGCCATGGTTCCGACAGTTAATAAGCTCATCTTGTGGGTTATTTGATGTGGCAAATTTACGGCTTGGTTTAGAGAATAGGGACCAATTCAAGAACAATTGCCCAACTTCTTTAGTTAAGTATTAAATCCTAACAAGCTATGAGGAAATTCATTGCCCTATTATCTATCACATTCTCCTTAGTTGCATTCGGGCAAAGCACGGTCGAAATACCGTCCGGCGGCCGCGTACAAATAGGTTACCCTGATCAGGAGGACCTTGCGATTGAGTTGAGAAACAAGAGCGGTAAAGCCCTCGAAGTGGCCACCGTAAATAAAGTGAGCGGAGAAAAAATCAGCGGCTTTGGACTGGGTCCTATGGGCAAGGCTACTGTAGCTGTGGCAGAACTCGGCCTCTTAGAAATTAGCAACCCGTCATCGAAAGACGTGAGCATTCGTTACTCAATAACGGAGACTAAGCCCGTTATTGTTGCAAAGGATGATGTTTACATCAATTTCACCTTAAGGAATGAAACCATGAAAAGTATTCCCTTAATCATTCCCGGTGTGATGAACCCGAACCTCAGCCCAAAATCAAATTCTGGGGTGAGCCTAAAAATTGGACAAGAAGTAAAATATAGAAAAGGCGGCCGAACGCGCGTTTTATTCGTTGTAGATGAAAGTATCAGCGAAGGCGATGTAGTTATGGTAGGCGAACTCCTAGCTCAAGTTAACGATTAGTAATTAGTAGATTTTTTAGACTTAAGCTGGCTGGTGTGGAGAACTTTTTGTTTTCCACACTTTTTGTTTTCCACCTATTGGCTTCGGAACCTTTGGGTATGAAATATTACTCCTACCTCCAATCTGTCCTCGAAAATGAGCGCTCTTTTATACAATTTCTTGTTCGGTTTATACTGACCTATATAGTGCTCATCGCCTTATATAAACTCTATTTGGAATACACCGTTTACACCCACACACTAGATTGGGTAACCTATAGTGTGAGCGAATTTTCCTTCTACCTCGCCAAAGGGCTAGGTGTGGCAGATTGTACGTTTTCCTGCTTCATCGATGGCTGTTTTGTGGGCCGAGAAGGCAAGCTCATTCATGTTGTAGAAGGCTGCAACGGTTTCAGGCTGGCCATAGCCTATGGCGCATTTATCGCCGGCTTTTCCGGATTCAATTTTAAGACACTACTCCAAATCCTCGTCGGTTTATGCATTATTCAAGCTTTCAACATTTTTCGCATTGGGGTCCTTATAGCCCTGCGCGATTTCGGAGGCGATGCCTATTTCTACTTCATCAAATACCTCTTCGGGGCTCTGATCTACGCCTCCATTTTTACCCTGTGGTCCCTACAACCTACGTTCAACAAATGGCTACACTCATGAAGAAAATGGACCTTTACCTGTGGATTTCAACTTACATGCTATTTTCCGTACCCTTTAACCTGTTTCGCCACACCTATGATCTCGAGATCACTGAGATGCCCTTACTCTACGGCATCATGGCCTTAATCAAGATCATTTTATGCATGTATTTCTTGGAAAAAGTAGAGATGAATAACACCAGAAAGGCACTTGTATTGGTTAGCTCAATCGCCCTAAGAGTCTTATTTGGCGCACCTTGGCTAGCACTTTGTGTAGGAGGTGCCATTTTTCAAGCCTCCCATGCAAAAAAACTTTCTTAAGTATTGTGGAGAATTCAGGATTGCCGTATTATTGCAGCCCAATTCGAAAGAAGCGGAACAAATATTCCTCCTTAGCTCAGTTGGTTAGAGCATCTGACTGTTAATCAGAGGGTCCTTGGTTCGAGCCCAAGAGGAGGAGCAACAGGAAAGCCCAGCACT
>JAAXJR010000062.1 GCA_012269745.1 Flavobacteriales bacterium
AGTATTTCAACGGGTAGCACTAATCGCAGTATTAGTGCTACCCGCTTTAGTTTACATCATCTTTGTTTACGGACAGAACGAAGTATTCTTTCAGACCCTAGATTATGTAGGAGAGAAGGTGTATGATGAGGAAAGTGGAGATACTATTTACTACGAAATACCAGACTTTGAACTTCTTAGTGCGCAGGGAACACCCGTGAATAAAACTACCATGGACTCCACCATCTATGTAGTGAGTTTCTTTTTTGCAACGTGTCCCACGATTTGTCCAGCTATGAACTTTCATCTCAATGACATTGAGAGTCGTTTTAAGGGATATCCAGACTTTAAGCTTCTAAGCATTACCGTGGATCCCGAAAAGGATTCTGTACAAGCATTGGCGACCTATCAGAAAGAACGCAATTACAGAGAAGGTAAGTGGCTTTTTGCTACAGGTGAGAAGGAGCCGATTTATGATTTGGCAAAAAGCTTGTTCCTAAATGCCTTTGAAGACCAAACTGCCGAAGGTGGATTCTTACACAGTACCAATGCCATCATTGTGGATTGGAATGGGAACATTCGCAGTAGAAAAGATGATCTAGGAAACATTGTAGGCTCTTATGATGTTTTAGACGTAACACAGTTGAACGATTTAGAATCGGACATCAAGGTATTAATCGCTGAATACGAGCGGGACAAACACAATTTGTTAGATGACTAATGTAGCTCAGGACAAGAAAGTCCTCAATTTTATTTATATCGTTAGTGCAGTTATCCCAGTAGCTGTTGGGTTATTAATGATCATGCCTACAGAGTGGAAAATGAGCCTTGGTATGACTGAGAATACACCAGTAAGCAGTCTGCCGCTGGTACATGCTGTACTGAATGGTTTGACTTTTTTGTTTTTGCTCATGGCACTCGTGGCGATTAAAAACAAACGCGTAATCATTCACAGAACCTTCATGATATCTGCCTTGGTATTGAGCTCAGTGTTCTTGATTTCATATGTGATTTACCACACAACTCACCCAAGTGCTAAGTTTCTTGGTGAAGGCACAGTGCGATACGTCTATTTCTTTATTCTTATCTCTCACATCATTTTGAGTATTCCAGTGATTCCATTGGCTCTTTTGAGTATCTGGCGTGGTTGGACTAACGACATTGAAAAGCATAAAAGAATCACCAAATTTTCATTTCCAATCTGGCTGTACGTAAGCCTGACGGGTGTTTTGGTGTACCTGTTCATGCAACCCTATTATTGATGAGACGGGCCGTTCTAGCAATATTCTTTTTCTCATTGCCATTGATCAGTATGGCCCAGTGCAGTATGTGTAAAGCGGTTGCTGAGAGTGCTGATGGTGGTGGATTTGGTGCTGGATTGAACTACGGTATCTTGTATTTGATGATTTTTCCCTACCTCATCATTGGGGGTATTGCTTACCGTTTGTACAGAGCGAAAAAAGCCAACTAAATCCACTATCTTCGAGGTACCACTAACCTTACCGTAGTACTGATGAAGAAATCCGTATTCTTTTTAATCCTTCTAGCGTTTACCACCCCTGCGTCTTGGGCGCAGGAAAGCTGGTCGCTTAACCGTTGTATCGAGCATGCACGAACGCATAGTATCGATATTCAGCGCGGTCAGAATGCCCTGGCCAATGCGAAATTGACAGAAATGCAAAGCAAACTTGCATTCCTTCCTACGGCAAATATTAATGGTGGCTATTATTGGAACTTTGGTTTGACCATTGATCCAATCACCAACACGCGTCAGCCGGGTTCAAGACAAACCCTTAGTACCACCGCTTCTGGGAACTGGACACTGTTATCTGGAGGTAGAAACCTGTACCAGCTTCAACAAGCGAGAATGAGCAGTGTTGCAGCGCTCTACCAACTTGAAGATGTCAAGAACAATACTTTTCTAAACATTGCGTCGGCCTATTTGCAGATCATTGTAAACATGCAGCTTGAAGAGGTTGCCCAGGGCCAGTTGAACACCTCCATTCAAAGTTTGGAAAGAACGCAATTGCTCTTTGATAACGGAGCAATTTCTAAAGACAATTACCTGCAGAGTGTTGCCCAAACGAAGAATGATGAAGGAAACCTTACCAGTGCAAGAAATGCGGTGCTCTTAAGCAAACTGCAGCTGTACCAACTCTTACAGCTTGAAGATGATTTTGAGGATTTCGCCATAGAAATGCCAGAAGTCAACCTTAGCCAGTTGAGTTTACAGGATTACGGCAGGACCGATTTGAAGGAAGAAGCGATCCGCAAACAACCTTCAGTACGAGCGGCAGAAGCCAATCTACAAAGTGCAGAATACGGCATTCAACTAGCGAATGCAGCGAGGTATCCTAGTCTGTTTTTCTTGGCCCAGCTGAACTCTAACTACGTTCAAGGCTTGCCGTATTTCACGGACTACGTTGAGCTCACAACTTATACCTTGGTAGAGGATCCGACAACGGGTACTATTCTTCAATTGCCACAAACAGTTAATGTCCCTGATCCGAACTCACAGATTAAATACACCATTAGCAATCAGCTGGCAGATAATTGGAACCAATTCATTGGCTTTGGTTTTCAAGTGCCTTTATTTAATGGCGGACAGACGCATGCCGCTGTACAACGCGCGAAGATTCAAGAAAACAATGCTGCTTTGGACAAGCAGTCTAGTGA
>JAAXJR010000041.1 GCA_012269745.1 Flavobacteriales bacterium
GCAATTGAATATTTGAGAACATTAGATATCATCGATAGTGAACCTTATGTACACCAGGCAATTAAGGACGGTAGAACTATCCTTGCTGAAGGTGCACAAGGAACGCTCTTAGACATTGACTTTGGTACTTATCCATTCGTTACTTCATCAAACACCACATGTGCGGGCGCTTGTACAGGTTTAGGTGTTGCCCCGAATCGTATCAAAAATGTATACGGGATTTTCAAAGCGTATTGTACTCGTGTAGGTTCAGGTCCCTTCCCTACTGAATTGTTTGATAAAACAGGTGAGACTATTCAAGCCCAAGGCCACGAATTTGGCGCAACAACGGGTCGTCCAAGAAGATGTGGGTGGTTAGATTTGCCAGCATTGAAATACGCAATTGATGTAAATGGCGTTACAGAACTGATGATGATGAAAGCAGATGTTCTTAGCGGTATTGGAAACTTGAAAGTTTGTACTGCCTACCGTTACAAAGGTGAGGTTATTGAGCATTTGCCGTACAAGCTTGAAGAAGATTTGATCGAGCCTATTTTCACTGAAGTGCCAGGCTGGGAAGAAGATTTGACGAAAATGACCTCAGAGGATGAATTCCCCGAGAGCTTTAAATCGTACATCGATTACATCGAGAAAGAAGTAGGTGTACCTATATCTTTAATCAGCGTAGGCCCTGACCGAGCGCAAACTATTATGAGAAAATAATGATGAGGGCCTTTCTTTTTGGATGGGCCCTTCTTTTTGTCTGTACCTCAGTTAAGGCACAGACCAAGATTCGTATTCTTAGTTCCGACATTACAGATATCGTAAAACAGAATGACGGCTCGAGAATCTATTATTTGAGAGGGAACGTTGGCCTGCAACAGGATGTCGCCGTAATGACGTGCGATTCTGCCATACTAATTCAGCCTCAAAACGAATTCCAGGCATTTAAAAATGTAAAAATCATTCAGGCAGATACTACAATTATTACTGGTAATCAATTGGACTACAATGGTGAGAGTCGAACCTTCACTATTAGTAAAGATGTGGAGTTAAGGACACCTTCGTCATTGCTTAAAACCAAGCAACTCTTTTATGATAGAAAGTCTGCTACTGCTTATTATACTACGCGTAGTACTCTCACTAGAAAGTCATTGGAATTAACTTCAGATAGAGGCTCTTATAATACTGATTATGAGATGGTATGGCTACGAGGAAAGGTTGAGGCAATCGATAGTGCCTATACGCTTTTTACCGATACTCTCTTGTACTATCCCAACCTGGATCGCTATGAATTTGCAGGTCCTTCTACTCTGCTCAGAGACAGTACCAGAATCTTGTGTAGCGTGGGAGTATACGAGGCTGAAACTACACAGTTGAACCTTGGAAAAGGAGCCGATATCAGCTCTCCTGGTTCTTACATTTCTTCTGATTCAATTAGTTATAACCTAAAGACTGATGCCGGTCAACTGTTCGGTAATGCTCTAGTTGCCGATACCTCCCAAGGATTAGTACTAGAATCGGAGTTTATAGATTACTTAAAGGAACCAAATTTCGTAGATGCCTATTATCCAGTCTACTACCGCCAAAGAATGGATGAGGACACGCTGTATGCCAAAGGAGATACATTGCACATTCGTACGGATACATCTGGGTATCGTACTGTTCATTTACGCTATAAGACTGTGTTTTACAGCAAAGATTTTCAGGGAAAGAGTAATTTCTTTTCCTATGAGGAGGCTTCGGAAAGATTGACACTATACCCTACTCCAAAGATGTGGAGTAGCCAAAGCCAATTCACTTGCGACTCTGCCATTTTAACGTTAACAGAGGAGAATCTTGATAGTTTGTTTTTAATTCAAAACACCACTATTACCAGTCTCACCGAGGATTCTGTACATTACGACCAAGCCACTGGAAAAGAACTTGAGGGGCAATTCAAGGACAATAACATTCACTCCTTATTACTCAAGGGAAACGCGCAAAACATTACGCATAGCATAAGTGAAAATGGTGTTGTTGAAGGGGTGAATAAATCTGCTTGTGCATTTATATCCATCTCCTTCGAAGAAGGCGAAGCTAAGCGTGTAAACGCGAGTAAAGGCGTTGAGGCCTCCTATGCACCGTGGGATGTGGCAACAGAAGATATGAAGTCTTTACCCGGTTGTACGCCACTCTTTGAGCAGCGTACTTCTAAGGAGCAAACAAGGCCTATTCTTCAATAATCCTAGCGATATTTGGCTTAAAGTAGTTAGGGCCCTTTAATACTTTTCCATCTTTTCTATAAATAGGCTTTCCGTCTTCACCGAGCTTACTCATATTGCTACGTTGAATTTCTTCAAAAACTTCTTCAATTTTATGTTGCATACCGTGGCTCAAAATAGTACCACAAAGGATATACATCATATCGCCTAGCGCATCTGCAACTTCAACCAAATCGCCGTTTTTAGCGGCTTCTAGGTACTCTTCGTTTTCTTCAGCCATCAATTTGAATCTTAAATCGATCAATTCATTACTGATATCTGCCTTAGGCGCATATTCATTTGGAATACCGAATGTGTCGTGGAATTTCTCTACGTGGTCTAATTGCTTTTTCATTTCGTCATTGTTTCTGCTTCAAAGAAAGTAAATTTGCCGGTATGGAAAACATTACTACTGGACACTGGATATTCGCTGGGATATTCGCAATTGGCTTCCTCACTTTCTTGTTTATCAGCTACCGCAAGGACCTTGCAATGCATAAGATTCACTACCGTAGTGGCGGTATTCAAGTGGCACTTTTAATCGTGATTACCTTGTTCGTTCTCTTTGTTTTCAAGCGTCTGTTCTAGGTCGATAAACTCTTATATTTGCGTAGAGTTTAACCCAGCTCCACCCAAATACTATGACAGACAAGCAGAAAGAAATCAGCTACCTAGATTTCAAGAAAGAAATACACCAAGACTACTATACAGCCGTCCTCTCTCGTGAGTGCTCGTTAATGGGCCGTCGAGAGGTTCTTACTGGAAAGGCCAAATTTGGAATTTTTGGGGCTGGTAAAGAACTTGCTCAGATTGCCTGGGCGAAAGCCTTTCAAAAAGGCGACTTCCGCAGTGGCTATTACCGTGATCAAACCTTTATGATGGCTCTCGGCGAGCTCGATTCTGTTGGATTTTTCACTTCACTCTATGCCGTAACTGATGTTGAGCACGAGCCTATGGCCGGTGGACGTCAAATGAATGGTCACTTTGCAACACGCAGTTTAGACAAAGATGGAAATTGGGTTGATCTGACCAATCAATACAACAGCTCTTCTGATATCAGCCCTACAGCTGGACAAATGCCGCGTCTACTTGGATTGGCACAAGCCTCTAAGGTTTTCAAAGAAGTGAAATTCGAAGGTTCTGAGAAATTCAGCGACGATGGCAATGAGGTCGCATGGGGCACTATTGGAAACGCATCTACTTCCGAAGGATTGTTCTTTGAAACTATCAATGCTGCGGGTGTCCTCCAGGTACCTATGGTTATCTCCGTTTGGGATGATGAGTACGGCATTTCAGTTGGTGCTGAATACCAGACTACCAAAGAAGATATTTCGGAAATTCTAAAAGGATTTCAGCGCGATGAAAAGGGCAATGGATACGACATCTTTGTCGTTGAAGCTTGGGACTACCCTGCCCTAATCAATACATTTACAAAAGCAGGTCAGGTTGCCCGAGAAGAGCACGTTCCTGTAATGATCCATGTGAAAGGGATGACTCAGCCACAAGGTCACAGTACTAGTGGTTCGCACGAACGTTATAAGAGCAAGGAGCGTCTACAGTGGGAAAAAGACCACGATTGTATCCTTAAGTTCGGTCAGTGGATGGTTGAGCAAGGAATTGCGACCCAAGAAGAATTGGACCAGCTTGTAAAAGAGGCTAAGAAATCTGCTCGCGAAGGCAAGAAAGCGGCATGGACCATCTACCAAGAGGTACCAAAACGTTTACGCAATGAGGTTTTGCCTATTCTAAAAGCCATGCAACAACAAGGCGAAAAAGGCATCTTCATCACCAACACCATCATGGAATTAGAAGCTGTTGAGGATGTAGAAGTCGCACATAGCTTCAAGGCAGCACGCAAAGCTTTACGTATTGTTCGTGGCGATGACAGAGTGGATACTTCAGCGCTTAAAAATTGGCTCGCAGTGAGCAAGGCTGATCAAGAGCGTCGATACAGCTCACACCTGTACAGTGAGAACCCTTCTAACGACTTACTATCCTCTACCCCTGCCAATTACGGCGATGCACAAGAAGTGGATGCCAGAATTGTTATCAGAGATAATTTTGACAAGCTGTTTGAAAAATACCCTCAGACTATGGTCTTCGGAGAAGATAGTGGTAAGATTGGTGATGTAAATCAAGGCCTTGAAGGAATGCAGGCGAAATACGGTGAAACACGTGTTTCAGATGCAGGAATTCGTGAAGCAACTATTATGGGCCAAGGTATTGGTTTAGCCATGCGTGGCCTCCGACCAATTGCTGAGATTCAGTACTTGGATTACTTGCTTTATGCACTTCAAATCATGTCCGATGATTTGGCTACGGTACATTATCGTACTGTTGGTGGTCAAAAAGCGCCTACCATTGTACGTACACGCGGACACCGCTTGGAAGGTATTTGGCACTCTGGATCTCCGATGGGAACCATTATCAATAGCATCAAAGGGATGTACGTGTTAGTTCCGCGTAACATGACGAAAGCAGCCGGTTTCTACAACAAACTACTTCAGCTCGATAACCCTGCCCTTGTGATCGAATGTCTCAATGGCTACCGTCGTAAGGAATTGCTTCCTACAAACCTGGGTGAATTCACCACCCCTATTGGTGAAGTTGAAGTTTTGAGCGAAGGAACTGACATTACCATGTTGACTTACGGTTCAAACTGTTTCATTGCGGAAGCCGCAGTCGCCGAACTCGCAGAGTTGGGGGTTAGTGTTGAGCTCATTGATGCACAGAGCCTCATTCCGTTTGATACAAAGCACGATGTGGTAGAATCGCTTAAGAAGACCAATACGCTCGTGATTGTAGATGAAGATGTACGTGGAGGAGCAAGCGCCTTTTTGTTACAGCAAATTCTTGAAGATCAAGGCGGTTATCAATATTTAGACGCAGCGCCAAAAACGGTGAGTTCTAAAGATCATAGACCGGCATTCGCCTCTGACGGCGATTATTTCTCGAAGCCTTCGCTAGACGATATGGTTGAGGAGATCTATGCCATGATGAATGAAAAGGACCCGAATAAGTTTCCTGCCCTGTAATGAAAGAACCACGTCTATTTCCAAATACAGTAGCCGGTGTCCTTGAGGCACTTGAAATGAGCTTTGGAAAGGGCATTTATGCAGACCGGGTAGTCGAAAGATTACTCAAGCAAAATAAAAAGTGGGGATCGCGTGATCGAAGTTTCGTTGCAGAGCACACCTATGAAATGGTGCGTTGGTGGGGCTTGTTATGGGCTCTTTACCAGCGTGAACCTTCCACCAAACGAAAGGACTTGCAAAAGCTCTTCGGCATCTATTGGCAATGGAGAGGTTATACCCTACCCGATTGGCCAAAGTTTGATGCAGTACGAGATTTTCCGGTAAAAGAGCGCTTAGCGCAATTAGACCGGATTCAAGATAAGGAGAGCTATTCTGAATGGTTCAATGATCTTGCAATGAGTCAATTGGGTGATAAATGGCCAGAGATTGCTCGGAACATGAATGTTCCCAATACAGTGAATATTCGTGTGAATACCCTGAAGGCAAGCCCTGAAGAGGTGTTAGAAGAATTGGAAGCACATCACATAGAAGTGCACCCCCATCCTGTATTCGAAAATGCTTTTTACCTCGAAGGACGTCCAAGATTAAACAATATACCTGGATTTCAGAATGGAAATTTTGAAGTTCAAGATGCCGGTTCTCAGCAAATAGGATATTTCTTGAACCCTTCTCCGGGAAGCACAACCATTGATGCGTGTGCAGGTGCAGGTGGTAAGACCCTGCTCCTAGGTGCATTGATGCAAAATCAGGGTCAGCTCATCGCCATGGATGTTGAGGGTCGAAAGCTAGGAGAACTCAAGAAGAGAACACAGCGGAGCGGTTTAGATATCGTAGATACGAGAGCTTGGGAAGAACCGAAGATTTTAGACAAACTCACTGAAACCGCCGACTACCTCTTGTTGGATGTCCCTTGTTCTGGAACGGGTGTCATAAAGCGAGAACCAGATACGAAATGGAAGTTGCAGCCAGAGCATTTAGAGCGACTTGAGGGTGTTCAAGCCGATATTCTCCACCGTTATCCTAGAATGCTCAAATCAGGAGGTACGCTTGTTTATGCGACCTGTAGTATTTTACCAATGGAAAATGGTCATCAGGTACGACAGTTTTTGGAAAACAATGATGATTTTGAATTGGTCGAAGAGCGTACTGTTGACCCTGGAGCCCATAATGACGGCTTCTACATGGCAAAAATGAAGAAGAAATGAGGACCACAGAACAGGATAGCTTGCATGTAAACCTAGAACAAAAGAGTGTTTCTGATTTAGTGCATGGAATCAATTCCGAAGATCAAAAGGTGGCACATGCTGTTGGTGAGCAAATCCCTTCCATCACTGCTTTCATTGAGGCTTTGGTGCCTCGTATGGAGCAAGGTGGACGCCTGTTCTACATTGGTGCAGGAACTTCGGGGCGACTTGGAATTCTAGATGCCAGCGAATGCCCTCCCACTTTTGGCGTTAGTCATGATCTGGTCATCGGCCTAATAGCCGGTGGTGATAGTGCCATTCGCAAGGCTGTTGAAAATGCTGAAGACAACACCACAGGCGCTTGGAACGATTTACAAGCGTACGAGATAAATTCATTAGATACCGTTGTTGGGATTGCTGCTAGTGGCACCACGCCGTACGTTATTGGAGGAATTGAGGCTGCGAACAAACATGGGCTGTTAACCGGTTGTATTACATGTAACGATGGGAGTCCCCTAGGAATGGCGGCTCAGCACGAGATTGCTGTAGTTGTCGGTCCTGAGTTTCTCACAGGCTCTACACGTATGAAATCTGGAACTGCCCAGAAGATGGTACTGAACATGATTACTACGGCTACCATGATCAAATTAGGGCGTGTGAAAGGCAACAAAATGGTAGATATGCAACTTTCCAACGATAAGTTGGTAGATCGTGGCACACGCATGGTTGCTGACGAGCTCGGTATCGAGAGTGAATTGGCGCAGGAATTACTATTAAAACACGGCAGTGTAAGAGCTGCTGTAGATTCGTACAACCATGAGCGGAAATAAAAGCAATCAAGATCTCATCGTCGCAGGCCTATTTCGACTGGCTTGGTCCTTCCCCTTTATATTCGTTGGACCGTCACTTTATATCGGAAAAGGAACCAGTGGTGCATGGTATTGGACTGCTCTGTCTATTGCCATCATGCTTGTTGCTGTATTTCTTGCCGTAAGTGGCCTACGCAAGGTTATGAGCGGCTTCTTCGACGGTAAGTAATTAGATCTTAATGACCTTGGTGATTTGGGTTTTTGACCCTCTAGTTATTTGTAAAAAGTAGGTGCCAGCGGCAATGTAATCACCGGGTACCCATCGGAATTGGTAACGTCGCCCTGCAATTAGCTCACTTGCTACTATACGTCCGTACATATCTCTTAATTCCAAAGAAATATCTGTCGTATTGTCGTCTGGTAAGAAGAAAATAAGGTGGTCTGGAAATGGATTTGGATACACGACGATCTCAGTTCCTGGATTAGAATCCAAGTAATAGCGAGCAAACTTCATATTAGGGATGCCGTATCCAATGCGCTCGTTCTTAGTGTAATAATGCGAACTACTCACCTCCAAGGCTTTAATAACGTCTTGCGCCGTAGCACTGGGCGATGATTCCCATAGACAGGCAGCAGCTCCTGCAATAATTGGTGAACTAAAACTGGTTCCATTAGCTGGAGTAATGGTCCCATCAGGTCGATACACATAGGCACCTTCTCCCCTTGCACATACATTGGGTTTAATACGGCCATCGGTCGTATATCCGCGCGAACTAAAACCGCTGACGATTCCGAATTGGTTTACGGATCCTACAGTAAGAACGCTATCTGCATCCGCAGGCATGGTGAGTTTATTCCATGCTCCTCCTCCGGCATTACCGGCACTTGTAACAACGAGCATTCCAGTCCTCGCTGCAGCTACCGCGCCCAGTGAGATGATACTCGTACGTCCGTCGAGGTCATCAACTGTATAATTGTCACTAGGGTCGTCAAATTCACTGTATCCCAGCGAGCTATTGATGATATCCGCACCTATGGAATCTGCATATTCTGCCCCAGCAATCCAATTGTACATCTCCTCTGGCGTTTCACTGAGCTCCTTCTCTGTCTTCACCAATACGTATTGTGCCATTGGTGCCGTTCCTACAAAAACACCGTTTTTATCTGCTGCCATAGTACTTAGCACAGAGAAACCGTGCGAAGAACCTTGGTAGACATTGGTACCGCCCTCTACGAAGTTCCGCGTAGCTATGATTTGACCGTAATCGTTAAAGTCTACAGTATTTGCTCCAACGAACCCAGCGTCCAATACTGCTATGACCATATCCGCGCCTATATATCCTCGATTATGTAAACCTTCTACCAGTGTAATTTGATCGGCTTGGTCGGCGGCTATACCGTGATCATAAACGGGATTAATTGAAGTCGTTGTGTAGGTGTGACCGCTTACTGGTACTATTTCTTTGATAAAGCTTAGTTCCGATAACGCAACTACCTCTTCAGCCGTGGCCTCGACATAAACGCTATTGAGCCATTTTGAATGCGGACCTTGATAAGAAACGATGTCTTCAATAGCTTCTAGTCGATCCAAGGATATGGGTAAATCTGAGCGTTTTACAGCTATATTTTGGTCTTCACGTCGCCGTAATGCGCGCTCCGACAAGAATTCTTGTGGATGATCTAGTTGATGGACGTTTTCTTTAGCAGTTAGAAAAACGCTGTAAGAATGGGTTTCCTGAGCCTCTGCAGCGCTCAGAAACAGCAAACATGCTATTACCACTCTTATATACTTCATTCTAATGTGCTATGGTTCCACTACCGACTAATTCATCCTCCAAATACCACGCCGCAAATTGACCCGGCGTAATGGCCTTTTCCGGCACATCAAACTCTATGTAAAGGGCGCCCTCCTTCTGATGCAAGGTGATATCCACCAAAGGTTGACGGTAACGTATACGTCCTCTGTAACGAGCAGTTTCGCCCACTTCGAGCCTCAAGTCTTCACGAACCCAGTGTACTTCGTGATTATTTATTTTCAGTGCCGTTCTATACAAACCTGGGTGATCATCGCCTTGCCCTACGTAGATGGCATTGTATTCAGTGTTGACACCAAGAACAAAAAGTGGCTTTGGACTACCTCCAATATTCAGTCCCTTACGTTGGCCCACAGTGTAATAGTGCGCACCATTGTGACGCCCTCTTTTCTTACCGTGTTTTGGATGAAAATCATACGGAGCCGCCGCCAATTCTAGTGTACTCCTCTCAGCATCAAATAATTCTGCATCTTCAGGAATCTCCCACACATTGCCGGATTTCGGTTCCAATTTTTGCTGTAGGAAATCAGGCAAACGCACCTTTCCAATGAAGCACAACCCTTGGCTGTCTTTCTTCTCAGCCGTTGCCAGTCCTGCTTCAGCGGCAATCTCACGAACCTTAGCCTTTTGTAAATGTCCTATTGGAAACATCGCCTTACTCAACTGCTCCTGGTTCAACTGACACAAAAAGTAGCTCTGATCCTTATTCCGATCTAACCCACCCAGTAATCGATGGACTTGCTCACCCTCTTTTTCAATGGTTTCCTTTCGTACGTAATGACCTGTAGCGACGTAATCCGCACCAATAGACATAGCAGTCTTGAGAAATAAATCAAATTTGATTTCACGGTTACATAGCACATCTGGATTAGGAGTCCTGCCCTTCTCGTATTCGCCAAACATATAATCGACGATACGTTTCTGGTAGGGGCCGCTCATATCAATGACTTGAAATGGAATGCCGAGTTTGTCGGCAACAAGCATTGCATCATTGCTATCCTCCACCCACGGGCACTCGTCGTGTATGGTAACACTTTCGTCCACCCAATTACGCATGAACAGCCCAATAACATTGTAACCTTGTTCTTTAAGCAGGTAAGCGGTTACAGAAGAATCTACTCCACCACTAAGGCCAACAACAACGGTAGTTTGAGCGTTTGATTTATTCATCGTACTTCGTCTCGCTTTCTAGTGTTCCGTATCTATATAACTCCTTTAAGATCACCTTGTTCTCTTCAAAATAGTACCAAGTGCCGTGCTTTTTACCGTTGTGATAGGAACCTTTCGCTATGAGTTTCCCTTCTTCATCAAAGTATTTACACTCGCCTTCTAATTGACCGTCCTCGTAATGTCCTTTGGTACGCATAGTTCCATCGTCCCATTTACGCACCCAATTCCCGTTTTCCTCGCCATCTACAAAATCGATGCGCTGACTCAACTTACCGTTTTCCCAATAAGTCAATTGAGGACCATTAAGTATCCCCATTTTGTAATCTTCTCTTTGAGTCAATACGCCGGCGCGAGAATAATACGTCCAAGTACTGTCTTTCAATTGCGCATTGTAAATCCCCTCAGCTTGAAGGACACCAGATCTGTGATAAAGCCTTGCATAACCTACACCTGTTGTCCCTCTGTATGAGATTTCAGACATTTTACCGCCCTCTCTCTCAAAGAAGTAAGTAAAGGTTCCTACTGGAATATCATTCTTAAAAGTCCCTGTGTAACGAATCTTGCCACTCTCGTATTTCTTTTCCCATTTGCCTTGTTTCTTGCCGGAGGCATCCGTAAAGTTCCCCTGCGCACACATAGACAGACTAACAAGAGCAAAAAGCATTGTAAGAATCTTTTTCATAGTGCAAATTTAGGTACTTACCACAAGTGAACCGGCAAGGATTGAATTAGTTCCACACCAAAATATACGGGACTGTAGGTGCCGCTTGGGAAGTATTTTTGTCTGAGGTTCATTTTGAGATTTGATAAGGGGCCAATTTTACTTTCAACTTGAACTCCAGGTGCAATCATCAGGCCAGAACCCACCTCTATTCCACCACCACCAGCAATGCCAGAAGTTAAGTCTACACCGTATCTGAAAGTTTCGCTATTTTTCATAAACGCTGCACTAAATAATCCCTCTGCATAAGCACCGTAACCGCCACTGGCAGCCCAGAACGTATGACCATAGGCATCCAACGAATAGTTCTCATTGCTCCATGCCTCAATGCCTAGCCCCATGGATATACCTGACATTGGATTGTAAGGAGAACCGTTTCTGTCTATTCCGGGAGAACGCTGTTGTCCCACTCCGGCCAACACTTTTAAGGCTACCTCGCGTGAGTCTTTATAAGTGCTTTCCGCTCCTCCATAATGAAAACCTAAAGAGCTCTTGAAATCTAGATGTCGGCTGTAGGAAACGAAGGGAATAGAAGCTTCATCGCTTAGCGCCGTCCATTGTCCTACGCTGAATTGGTGCCCACCAAACTGGGCACCAGCACTTACCATTGTAGATATTCCGCCACCTGTGTATACGCCACCACCACCTCCGGAGCCTAGATGGGTGCGAAAGAAAAGGCGTTGTGAAAGTGTATTGAATCGTAACCCCATGGAATAATTCATATACCCGTCAATGTAGCCCAATGCACCCGCTCCTAGTTGCAGCTCACCCCCAACGGTATGATTGGAGTTTAAGTATTGTCCGACACGTACACCTGCATAAGCACTTTGCACCGGTTCACTATTGCGAGAAGCATCTTCCGGTCCTAAGAACCAAAGACCAGTGACCAATTCGAAGTAGGTTGGATAATAGCTGTTGTGGCCGCTATATTCTATTCGATAAGGCAATACATGTGTGTAGCCAACAGATATATGATTCGAGTTAATGGCTCCTGAAGGGAAATTGATGTGATTGTAGACAACATCCACTATCCCGTATTTGCTCTTAACACTCATTCCCGCATACCCACGGTACATTAATCCATCGCCGTCTGGGGCACCTGCACCGCCTCCAGAGGCTAGCGATCCACCCATATGAGCAAATATCCATGGACGTATATATTGATACACACCTCCTGTAAATCCGAAGGCATAGAAACCACCATAATTACCTAAAACAGCACTCTGGGTCTCTAGACCACCAGAAATGGAGGTTTTTGTCTTCGTATAATCCTTGACTAATTCGAACCGCTGAGTGACCCACGTCATTGGTGTTGGCCCCTGTAAATTTTCTAACTGGAGAGATGTCGAAGTCCCTTGAGCTAAAGCAGTAGAAGTAAAAACTACGGCAAGGAAAAAAGAGAATATTGATTTGGACATATACAAATATAAAAAGCCCGCTCATTGCTGAACGGGCCTTAACTCAAGTTTATGGTAATTGTTTGTTTAGTATAGTTTGTAGATCAAACCGATACTTACGTCGCTGTTTTCTGTATAAGGCGCTAGGAATACCTGTGGGCTTACATAGAGCTTGTCTGTAATTTCGTAGCGCAAAGAAGCACGAGCACCTAAGCGCAACGGGTAGATTGGAAAATTGTAAAATAGACCGTTAGTCCAAGCTCCTGCACTAACTGTTCCTTCCCATTTTGGGAAATCATATCCTCTCCAACGGTAACGCGGAGCTAGATAGAAAATGTCCATAGCCGATCCAGGGTGAAACAGATCTGTTCGAGCGAATCCTTCCATACCTACTCCCATTTCAAATTCTGCGGCAGCGGTAAGTTGGTGTCCCTGGAATCCGAAGTAGTAACCTAGTTCATATTCAGTAGGGATGTTTACTGATTGTGCCTTAGAAGCAAAGCCAAAGGCAATGAAAGTTAAAGTAAGTAGTAGCTTTTTCATTTTGTAGTATTAATAGCTTAATTCTCTACGAATATATAACCATAATCGATATTACAAAGTATCTAATACTCCTGTTACGCTTTTGTGAAAGGTATTTTATACCCAAGTCCTAATTGATATCCCCATTTCGGGAAAGCGGTGGTCGAATAAACATTGTAAATCACCTTCGGATTAAATGAAATTCTCTCTGTTATCGGGACATCTACTCCTGCATTAGCAAATACTAATCCTGCTCCATTCCAGAGGTTGATACCTCCGCCTGCACCTGCACCTATCTGAGCTTCAACGTAGGCCCAGCCTGGCTGTAGACGCAGTCCAAACAATCCTTCGGCATAGGCTCCTCTTCCATCAGTGAAGGCCCAATAACTCTCGCCACGAAGACTCAACCATCCCTCTTTGTACAATTGGAATGCAATGCCGAGGTTTGAGAATCCTGATGATCCCAAGTAGGTTCTAACTGAATTTTCAATAAGTAAATCTGCCGGTGAAAATCCACTTCTGTTACTATTTTGAGAATCGAATGTTAGTTCTGTACCCAAATGAAGGCCTACGAACGAAAAATAAAATGGTCCGTCAAAACTTTTCAAGATGCCAGCGCTTGTTCCTAATAAGAACTGGCCCGTATGAAACTGAACCTCTGAACCTGCCCCATATAAAATTCCGCCACCTGCGGGGGCTCTACCTCCACCACCAGTGCCTAAGTTAAGTTCTCCTAAAAGCCGAACGGAACCGAATTGTGTCCAAGCTCCATATCCGCCGTAGACATCCATATATCCACCAAGATCAGTAACCGCCGCGGTTAAATACACGCTCTGGTAGGTCCAATCCTGAAAAGATCGACCACCAACACCAATAAAACCTATAGAGCTGCCTCGCTCATTAATGTTACTTAGTACAGTATTGGTAAAGAGTTGTACGTGGGAAGATCGCTCTAAAGGGACATTAAAATCTATCGACTTGTTTAAACTGAAATAGGCACTTGATCCTGTAATGACACCAGTACTCACATAGCTGTATTGCGCGCCAACACCTATGGTGTATTCTCCTATGCGCTTATCCACAGTGAAAGCAGGTGAGATGAACCAACCAGAACCGTCATTGCTTTCAGCACCACCCCCGGAGGTGAACATTAAACGAGGGTGTAAATTTAATTCACCGGTCAAGGGTAAAATAGCACCTGCATGGTAACCGAAAGTATAGTACCCTGCCCGTATGCCCCATGCAGCATTATTCAACCTTATACCACCGTATACAGGCAATGTTGGATGATGAAGACTCGCTCCAGTACCAAAAAATCCGATAGGCTCCTTTGGCGCCTCATTAACTGTGAGGTAATCGAAATTTATGGAAGTTAGTTGTCCGAAAGCGCTGGAAGCGCCAATCATTACGAATAGAATAGATAGCTTTGTGGTAATGAAAGTACTTCTACGCATCTTCTTGGTTTGGATTTTTACATTGGTTAATGTGCAAGTTAGCGCACAAACCAAAATTGATTCAAATACTGTTGAAGAAATAGTCGTTTTTACAACCCGCGGAATTAACACCTCTGGTGCTCGTTACCACCTTGATGGATGTAGGTATCTGAAGAATGGTCAAATAAACATTGATGAACGTAAAGCATTGCAAAGGGGATTACTCCCATGCAGTGTCTGCCTACCAGAGCGAACCTCTGACCTTCCTCAATTGAGAGAAAAGAAAGTGGTTCAAAAGAAGGTGGTCTTCAGAAAATGTGGGTTTAAAACCGCAAGTGGCGCTAAATGTGAAAGAGAGGCCATCCCGGATAGTCGCTATTGTGAGTTACACAAGACACGCACTAAGAAAAAGAAACGCTAGAAATAGTAATAAAGAAAAAGCCCCCGGATTTCTCCGAGGGCTTTTCTAATTGTTGGCGATCCGGACGAGACTCGAACTCGCGACCCCAAGCGTGACAGGCTTGTATTCTAACCAACTGAACTACCGGACCGTGTTTCAATTGCGGTTGCAAATGTAACGGCTATTTTCAATTTTGCAAGCCTTCGCTGGTAAAAAATTCGAAAAAATTTCAGTCTGAAATGCGTGCAGAATTGGACTCTCGAGTGAACTGCTTCCATTTCAATATCTTATGACCTAATCCTCGATAAAACTTTAATAGGTGCGCCCTACCCTCATCCTGCTGAACAAGTAATCCCTGAGTGATAATATCGATATCCTTGATCATTTCTTCTTTCCAAGTAGCCAACTCCTCTTCGAATGCTTGTTGTTGAGAATCTTTCATGATTTATGTTTCTTACGTGAGTAAAGGTTCTTAGGTTTGAGCAAAGTACTAAAAATGAAGGTAGCTCTAATACTTGCTGGAGGAAAAGGAACCCGTTTAGCACAAGTGCGTAACGACATCCCCAAACCAATGATGCCTGTTTTGGGAAAACCCATTTTAGAGTATCAGATCAATCTTCTCAAGGAACACGACTTTACCGATGTTTGGCTTATAGTTAATCATCTGTACCATCACATTGAAGATCACTTCGGCAATGGCGAGCGGTTTGGTATCAACATTCATTATTATGTGGAACCTTCGCCACTAGGCACTGTCGGCGGTGTTAAAGCCCTTGAAAAGCAATTGACAGAACCGTTCATTGTGTTGTATGGCGACGTAATGATGAACATGGATCTAAGTCGATTAATTGCGTTCCATAAATCGAAAAAAGCAGATGCAACACTAGTTGTACACCCGAACGACCACCCTTACGACAGTGATTTATTGGACGTGGATGAAAACGATAAGGTATGTGCCTTTTACGCAAAGCCCCACCCTGAAGGTCTGGTGTATAGAAACTTAGTAAATGCGGCTGCCTATGTTTTCAATCCTGTTGTTTTAGATCATTTAGAGGAAGGAGTTAAAGCCGATTTCGGTAAGGATATCTTCCCTACCCTTCACGAAAAGCTAAACGTCTACGCATATAATACACCTGAATATCTCAAGGATATGGGCACACCAGATCGATTAGAAAAAGTCGAAAACGCCATTTCCTCAGGAAAAGTGGCTGCTCGAAATCTGAACAACCCACAAAAATGTGTCTACCTCGATCGCGACGGTGTCATCAACATAGACACAGACCTTATTCACCGCCCAGAAGACTTCGAGCTCTACCCTTACGCAGCCGATTGCATCAAGAAACTGAATAAAATGGGCTATCTCGTAGTTGTAGTGACCAACCAAAGTGTCATTGCACGTGGCCTTTGTACCATTGAAGGATTGGGCAATATCCATAAGAAAATGGAAACCCAATTAGGTGAACAAGGCGCCTTTGTAGAGGCTATTTACTTCTGTCCCCACCACCCGCACGGCGGTTTTGAAGGTGAAGTCCCGGAGTATAAGATTCCTTGTGAATGTCGCAAACCTTCTCCTGGAATGCTCCTTCAAGCCAAGGAAAGATTCAATATTGACTTAAGCCAAAGCTTCTTAGTGGGAGATTCACCTAGAGATATAGAAGCAGGTCAGAACGCTGGAGTGACCACCATTCGTGTTAAGACGGGCCACGGTATGAAGCCACACACGGCTGTTCCGGATCATTATGTGGACTCTTTGATAGAAGCCATAGCAATTATTGAAGCACACGCTTAATCGCCCAGTACTTTCTCAAACTCCTTGTGGTAAAGGATGCCTACTCCTTGGGTGTATGGCCCTGAATTCTGCATCAACGGGTCATTACGGTTACTTCTATTGAAAGCACGCAATTTGATTTTTCCGTCCTTTGTGACGGAATACACTACTTCGGTGTCCCCCAAAAGCAATGTCGAAGCACCGCTTTGTTCTATTGGGATATCCAGAGATGAATTGACACTTAATCTTCCGTCTAGGAAATCTTTACCCAGGCCAATATTTAAGTTGTTCTGTGTATTTCCGAGTGTTGCATAAGGATTGGTACCACTGGTATAATCGAGCTCTAGATCTACATAGGAACCAATGCCAGCGGCAAGCCAACTACCAAATTCACTGACTAAAAGCTCAGAGGTGTTTCGTCCTACGGAACCTCCAATATCAAATCCCTCCTGGACCGCTAAATCTTGCTGATAAAATTCGCCCAGCAAGAGCAAAGAGAAAGCCTGGTAATTCATGGCATCTTCATTCAAGAAATGACGTTCTAGCTCTTCTAGATAACTTGCCGGCGCATTAGGAAGGTCCACAGAAAAGGCAATATCCGGGTTCATTAGCGCACCGCTAAGGTTAATTATGAGGTCTACATCGACGTTTTCATTGTTGTAATTGGCATTAGTCACTAGCCCTTGTAAATCTGTTGACAGAGAATATTTAGCATCGATATTCACCTGCGCTTCGTATAGATCTCCACTCCAAAGTATGGTCCCGCCTGGGATGACTTCAAACGGCTTGTTGATGATATTTTGCAGCGTGAACAAATAATCACCACTTTTCAGGGTGTACAAACCATATAACTCTAGACTTTCGTCCTCGAGGAGTTTTAATCGTAGGTTTCCACTACCCCGAGCTTTAATCACATCCCCTAAAACTTCATCTAAAACTAGTTCCATAGCGGCTTCAGGTGTGGCCTGGATGGCTATGTCGGTGGTGAAGTATTCGAGATCTTGGGCAATCGTCGTATCCGATTTCGGAAGATTCGCATCTGTAAACCTGATGTACGAAGGCATCTCTACTGCAGTAGGATTATCAAGTGGGATCTTGAAATTTGTTCCATCTTTGGTGGCGACAGTAAGATCGAGGTGTAGCTGTTCCAATAGCCCTTCTAGAAGCAGGTCCCCCATCACCACTGCTGTTCCATAGAAATACCCGTCAATATTCCGCGCCATATCGACAGCTCTTATACTGTCTCCATGAAGCTTTAGGTCAAAATTGATACTATCAAATCTATTATGAGTTATGCCTCCATAAACAGTAGCCAACGTACTGTCTGCGGGCACGAAGAAAACGGTTGAGTCTAAGGTAATCGCCTTCTCCGTTATTTCTATCTCTAGTGGCTCGGCTGTACTTAATTCCGCCCCTACAATTGGCACAGTAAAATGACCCTCAGTGAGCGTAAAGGCACCATTTAAACTGTATTGATTGAGAGGACCATAAAGTTCCAATCCGCCTTGAACATTACCCGTTAATTCATCTAGAATCCCTCCGAGCATTGGGTTGAAGCTATTTATGGCAAACGCGTCTAAACTAGCACGTAGATCAATTTCCTCTTTCTCAAGATCAAGACCTCCATTAAAATAGAAAGAGCTTCGACTGCCTTGTCTTAACTGTCCTCTGAAGGTCAGATCTTGGAGTTTTTTAAGGCGAGCATTGGCTGTAAATTTCCCATACTCGTATCCATTAAAACCAAAATCCTTGTACAGGAGCTGAGCACTAATATTCGGTTTGTCAAGCGTATTGGTCAGCGTAATTGTAGAATTCAATTTGCCGGAGAGCACGGCATCCGGACTGCGCAAAATGTAGTTCAACACCTTCGAATCGAGCGCATCTACGAAGAAGTTTAGCTTTGGTTCTTTACTGGTTAAAAGCTCCCCAGAAAGCGTAAAGGAACCATCTTCGCCTTCTACAACTAAAGAGTCTACGTCAAGTAAATCGGCCTGCCATTTTAAATGCGCTTGTTCTTTCAGGGCAAATGAGGATTCGCCAATGTTAAAGGAGAGTTCAGACAGTGAAGCAAAGCCACTATTCAAAGTTCCCGACAAAGAAAGTTTTGAAGGAATGGAATCTTCTACGGTGCCTTGAAAACGAATGTTTTTCTGAAGATTCTGCCCGTTAGAACTAAGGTTCAAACCGCTCAATAGCCAGTCATTAACGCTTAATTGATCTGCTTTGAAAGTACTGTTATGAACCAACCCTGATTGTGAAGAAGCTAACATAACGGAATGCGCCTCTACCCCTTCGAATCGCGCTAAAGGCACGAACATAGTGGTCGACCAAGTTTTTTGTTCATCATTGTATTTCCCGAAGATGTGCGAGTCCTCACTCAGGTCAAGGTCGAAATGTGCCAGATCTGCGATCCAGCCTACATTCCCCGCTTGGATGTCAAACTTGAATTGACTCTTTGGCCAAATCGTAGGCTTTTGGACTATGATATCTTGGAAAACATGTGCTCCAACTTTCGCAAAGTCATTAAAGTTCCAACGACCGTTTATCGAAAAATCGAGGACATCGCTCGAAAGCTCTAGACTACGAGCCTTGTTAGTTAACATATGAGTTAGGGACAACTCTCGCAGGAACACCACGTCTTGTGGACGTTGCAATACTACATCTTGAAGCATAAGTGCACCTAGTCCTTCATCTGAAAAATTAAGTGTTGCACTGGCCATCAGTGTTTGCCCAGTATCTAAGGGATCAATGAGTTCAAGGTTGAAACTATTCAGCTTGCCTTTGATTGCATTTAAACTGCCTTTGCGGCTTCCTTGGACCTCTAGATCAAAATTTGGATCTAAGGAACTTATCCAAATGGTATCGCCTTGTGGTGTATGCTCATATTTAGCATTAATACCACGAACAATTATATCATTAGCGGTTAGCGAAGAGATGGCGGCTAACAGCTGAACATCTTGATTATTGACTATTGCCTCGATATTAGGCAATAGGCTGAATTGCGCCTTCAGTTGCTGCAAGGGACCAAGCGCTAAATCATTGCTGTTCAAGGCCCCTCTTACAGGAAGCTCTAGTCCTTCGCTACTGAGCACCAAGTTGTTTTTTTTATCGGCTAATTCTATTTCCCAAGACGCGTCAGATAAATCCGTTTTTGCGCTTAAATTGATAGATTTCGGCTTAAAAACATCAAAAAACTCCTGAAAATCACCCAAAACCGCCCAATTATAGAATTCTTTTTCTAATTCAATCTGCGAAGAAATCAAGTATTTGGCTCCGGCCAATTCTGAAACCTTTCCCGACAAATTATACCACCTATTTCCCCCGAATATCCCTAAGGTCAACCCTGTAGAATCTGTGACCCCATTAAATCCTATCTGCGTTCCTTGGACTAATGGCTCGAAGTTAGCTGCCTCAAAATCGCCCAAAGAAAGGTGTGAGGAGGCCACTAGGTCACCTGTGAACATCAATTTATCCTCACCGCCTTCTAGGTGGCCGACTAACGTAGCTACGCTGTCCTTGACGATGGAATAATCTAGCGAATAATTCCCGTTTGGGGAAAGGTCTAGCTTACTCACTGCCACGGATGCGGCGTAAGGCGAGGCTCTTATATCGAGGTCAATGCCGGCTAAAGCCAGATTTTCTCCGACAATTAAGTGGTCTATGGTAAGTCGATTTGAAACAAGAATTGAATCAAAAGAGAATTGGAGCGTATCTATCCTAATGGATCCTATATCCAGAGTCAAAGGACTATAATAGTCTGAAGATGAACTGCTTGAATCATTAAACTCATTCAACAGCGCTTCAAACCTCGAAGAGTTTAAATCGTCGACTATTCGTGCCGATGAAATACTCGTTGAACGGATTCCTAGCTCACCTGACCAAAACACATCGTTAATTGCCCACTCACCCAATTCTGCAAAGGGTTCATCGTAATAATAAACCGTTGTTGGGCGAAGCGCTATGGATGTAGGAAATGAATAATCCAAACCATTGAAGTCAATTTCTACATTGTATTCGGCGAGCATGGGAGAAACAAAACGATCGAAAAGGCCTTGTTGTACGCTTTTAGAATTAAAAACGACGGTAAGTGAAACACTAGCAAATAATAGCAATAGAGAAAGCGTCATTACGACGATTCTTAAGGGTCTATTGAACCTATTTTGCTGTACTTTTGACTCGTTCATGGACAACCTACCTTACATATTAGCGATTGAAAGCAGTTGTGACGATACCTCCGCAGCAGTAATGCATGGAAACAAAGTGTTGTCGAACGAAGTAGCTTCTCAAGAGGTGCATACGGCTTATGGTGGAGTTGTTCCTGAATTGGCTTCACGGGCGCACCAACAAAACATTGTGCCTGTGGTCGACCATGCTTTAAAGGTAGCAAATATCGAACCTTCGCAGTTAAATGCTATTGCTTTTACCAACGGACCTGGATTAATGGGTTCATTGTTGGTAGGAACCTCTTTTGCCAAGAGCATTTCCATGTCCTTGAACATTCCGTTAATTCCTGTGCACCACATGCATGCGCACATTTTAGCTCATCTGATCGAAGATGCGCACGACGAACCTATTGACTTTCCATTTTTGTGCCTAACCGTAAGCGGTGGACATACTCAGTTGGTCAAGGTAGATGGTCCAAAAGATATGCAGATTCTTGGCGAGACCATAGATGATGCGGTGGGTGAAGCTTTTGACAAGGCTGCCAAGATTATAGGCCTGCCCTACCCCGGAGGTCCTCACGTTGATCGTTTGGCCAAGGTTGGTGATCCAAAATTTATGGAATTTGGCAGACCACAAGTCGACGGGTACAATTTTAGTTTCTCTGGCATGAAGACGAGTTTCTTGTATGCCTTACAGAAACGTGTAAAAGAGAATCCAGATTTCGTAGAAAACCATAAAGCTGATATTTGTGCCAGCTATCAGCGTGCCTTGTTGGATGTATTGTTCAAGAAACTGGAAAAGGCCATAAAAGACACCGGGATAAAGCACGTTGCCATTGCTGGTGGTGTTAGTGCAAATTCTGGGCTACGCGAAAGACTTACCTCTTTAGGTTATCGTAAGAACATTCGCACTTATATCCCTCCTTTTCAATACACAACGGATAATGCAGCAATGATTGGAATTGCTGGTTATTATAATTTCCTCGCAGGAGATTCGGCCGATTTAAGCATCTCTGCTTCGGCGAAAGTTAAGTTTTAGTAAATTTTACAGAAGACGTTTTTCAAAAGGTAAAAGAATGCACTTTTGCCCCATGAAAGCGTCCATTGTTATCGGTGCCACTGCCCAGGTGCAGCTGCCCGAATTAGCGGTGAATAATCTACACGCAAGAGTAGATACTGGTGCGGCCACTTGTGCCCTGCACGCTTCCTCAATTACCATGGATGAGGAAATGAATGAGCTGAGAGTAATTCTCTTTGATCCTGAAAGCGATTTTTACACAGGAGAAGAGTTGGTATTTTCAGAGTATGTCGTAAGAAATGTTCGAAACTCTTTCGGACGCCGTAAGTCCCGACCGATGGTTGAGACTGAAGTAGCACTCGCGGGTCATAAGCACCGCGTTTTAGTCGGATTTTCTGACCGTACCCTACTCACCTATGACATGCTCATAGGTCGTAATTTATTGGAATTAGGATTTTTAGTGGACGTAACCAAATAGCCCATGAAACTTGCCATATTGAGCGCGAACCCAGCACTCTACAGCACTAAAAGATTAGCTGAAGCCGCCAAGCAGCGCGGCCATGAACCGCACATCATCAACCACAACCATTGCTATGTAGGCATGGAAACTGGAAACAATAATGTGTACTTAGGAGAACAAGTATTGACCGATTTTCACGCCATTATTCCAAGAATTGGCGCATCAGTCACCTTTCACGGTGGGTCAATCATCCGCCAATTTGAAGTGAAGAACATCTACACGACCCTTAGCTCGCTAGCTTTAGTGCGTTCGAGAGACAAACTCCGTGCTACTCAGGTTTTGGCTAAACACGAGATTGGCATTCCAAAAACTGTATTCGCCAAACAACCTCGTGATGTAAACAACTTGATTAAAACAGTAGGTGGTCCTCCCCTTATTGTGAAGCTCCTAGAAGGGACACAAGGACTGGGCGTAGTATTGGCAGAAACGAAGACTGCTGCTAAAAGTGTTATAGAAGCATTCTATGGACTTAATGCAAACATTTTAGTGCAGGAGTTTATCAAAGAGGCCGGTGGCTCAGATATTAGAGCGTTCGTCGTCGGAGGGAAAGTTATTGCCGCCTACAAACGTCAGGGACAAGAAGGTGAGTTTAGATCAAATCTTCACAGAGGAGGTCAGGGAACGAAAGTGAAGCTAAGTGCGATTGAAAAAAAGACCGCGGTTGCGGCTTGTAAAGCTCTAGGTCTTAATATTGCAGGTGTGGACATGCTTCGAAGTGAACGTGGACCGTTGGTTTTAGAGGTCAATTCATCTCCAGGATTAGAAGGCGTAGAAAACGTCACTGGAGTGGATGTTGCCGGTAAAATCATCGAATTCATTGAAAAACAGATTGAGCGTCCACTCAACAGAACAAAAGATAAAGTAGGCGTTTAAATGCAGCTCTTTTTAGGACATATTACTGGCAATGAATTTCAGCTCGATGCAGCAGAAGTTCAGCATTGCGTTAAAGTCCTACGGAAATCTGTAGGTGATAGTATTCACTTTATCACAGGTGATGGAGCGCTTTACAAAGGGTCAATTTCATTCACCTCTAAATCAAAGGTATACGGAAGCTACTCTCAAGTAGAATCTAACTTTGGTGCTGTTCCTTATTCCTTAACAATGGCCATAGCCCCTACCAAGAATATGGACCGCATAGAGCTGTTTGTAGAGAAGGCTGTGGAGATGGGGATAGACACCATTATACCTATCATTTGCGACCATAGTGAGCGTAAAGTCATTAAAGCGGAAAGGCTCCGTAAGATTGTCCTAAGTGCCACCAAGCAAAGCTTAAAAGGGAGGATTGCCAAGGTTCTACCAGCAGTATCCTTCAAGGAATTTATCACTGAGAAACATTCAAATTTATTGATTGCTCATTGTGAGGATAGAGATAAATTTTCGCTCAAAGAAGTACTGGATGTCAATGTCCAGACTACGATTATGATTGGTCCAGAAGGTGATTTTTCTCTCTCAGAGATTCAGATGGCTTTAGATGCAGGTGCTAAGCCAATTCATCTGGGCTCGAGCCGTCTTCGTACCGAAACTGCGGGCCTTGTGGCCGTGGCGACCGTGTATCAGGAGTTGGGATAACCTCCTCGAAATGCAAAGAACGCTCCATGGGGTGCTTCCAATCGTCCCAAGGGACTTCTTCATCTAAAATTGGCTTTTGGTCTTTGAGTGGCTGAATTGGCTCCACCTTCCTAAACCATAAAGAGAGTAAAAAGCCCACTACTGCCCCACTCAAATGCCCTTCGTAACTTATGGATGGATCGTGAGGTAATACTCCCCATACAAAGCTCCCGTACAAGAAAACCATGAGCATACTTTGGGCAAGCAGACGGATATGCAGTCGAAGGACTCCACTAAAGAAGACGAAAGCCACCAAGGCATAAAGCCAAGCACTGGCGCCTATATGCACATTCGGCCTACCGATAAACCATAAAATGATTCCTGGAGCTAAAAGACTAATAAACCATACCTTATCGAATACTCTTGGAAAACTGTAACGAATCAAGGCGCCAACAAAAAACAAACTAATAGTATTGCTCGTAATGTGATTCAAATCTCCATGCAACCAGGGGAAAGTAAGAGGTCCGTACCAACTTCCTAAGTTTCCTGGTATTAATCCATAGGCGCTCAATGAGATTCCAGAGGCGTGCTCAAAAGCAAAGATGAGCCATGCCATAAGTACCCATAAACCGGGCCATAAGAACAGACCCTTGTGAATTCCATATTTACTCCAATCGGACATAGCGAAAAGATAGTTACTTTCGAGGTATGAAACCGCTTGCAGAACAGCTTCGACCACAGACATTGGACCAATATTTAGGCCAAGAACACCTCGTAGGTCAAAATGGCGCATTGCGCCGAAGCTTAGACATCGGTAGATTGCCCTCCATCGTTCTTTGGGGACCACCCGGGGTTGGAAAAACTACGCTTGCCTTATTACTGGCAAAAGAACTAGAAGCGCCTTTGTATCAACTAAGTGCGGTGAGTGCTGGCGTTAAAGATGTACGCGAAGTGCTCGCAACAGCGGAGAAGAAGAGCCTTTTTGACAGCAAGCGCCCCATCCTCTTTATCGATGAAATCCATCGTTTTAACAAAGGTCAACAAGATAGTCTACTCCATGCCGTAGAAAGAGGTTGGATCACGCTCATCGGTGCCACTACAGAGAATCCGTCTTTTGAAATTAATGCCGCATTACTTTCAAGGATGCAGGTGTATGTGCTGAATTCGCATTCGAAAGAGGACCTTACCAAGATGATCGATCTGGCGAATGAAACGGATTTTGCCATACAAAAGAACTTGAAAATCACCGCACACGACTTTTTGATTCGCCAGAGTATGGGCGATGCAAGGAAGCTTTATAACCTTGTAGAGCTGTGTTTTCAGCAAGGGCAGTCGGGAATTACTATTGACGAGGAGTTCGCACAAAATGTCCTAACTAACGCTCAAATTCGTTACGACAAGGGCGGTGATGAGCATTACAACGTTATTTCAGCCTTTATCAAATCCATTAGAGGCTCCGATCCACAAGCGGCAGTGTATTACCTCGCTCGAATGATAGAAGGTGGTGAAGATGTCAAGTTTATTGCACGTAGATTGATTATTTCGGCAGCGGAAGATATTGGCCTGGCCAATCCGAACGCATTAATGCTTGCCAATGAAACCTTTAGTGCTGTGGAGCGCGTTGGCTGGCCAGAGAGTAGAATTATATTGAGCCAGTGCACTATTTATTTGGCCTCTTCACCAAAATCTAACAGTGCTTACACCGCCATTGGCAAGGCTCAGAAATTGGTTCAGCAAACGGGAAATCTAGAAGTCCCAGATCATCTTAAAAATGCTTCAAGCGCACTCGCAAGAGATTTAGGTCACGGCAAAGGATATCTCTATCCACACGACTACCAGGGAGGCTTCGTGTCCCAAGAATACTTACCAAAAGACATTCAAGGCAGTGTATTGTGGTCGCCTGCAGCCAACCCCAAGGAACAGCAGATAAGCGCTCAGCAAAAGGCTATGTGGAAAGATAAATACGAAGGCTAGCGCAGCTGAACCTCTGTACGCCTGTTCAAGGCTCTGCCCTCATCTGTATCGTTTGAAGCGACAGGTTTATCCATCCCTTTACCCTTAGCTATTAGTCGTTGAGCATCAATTCCTTCATGAACTAACCACTGTAAAACAGCAATAGCACGGTCCTCACTCAATCTCTGGTTGTAGCTACGTCCACCTTGGCTATCTGTATGACCTATTATAGTGGCATTTAGCGTTGGATTGTCTACGAGAAGCTTTTTCAATAGTCTTAATTCTTGCTCACTTTCCGACAGCAATTCACTCTTATCAGTATCAAACAATAGGTTCCTTAAAACAAATGAATCTGCTGATTTCAGTGGAGTGAGAGGCAATTCATAAATCGCAGTAGCATCCATCAAATCATTCTTGGAGACCACTGCTGAATATGGCAAGAACCCTTTTTTGTAGGCACTTATGCGTAAATCATTGGCCCCGTCGTGCATGGCCCTTACTAAGCCTGTGTTTTTTGAACTTGTTCCCGCATACACCTCTTGTTCATCTAAGCCTTTGAGTTTAACATTAGCAAGTCCTAATGGAATTAAAGTTTCCGCATGGACGACTACAAAATCCTTGAACAGTCGCTGCTCAGGTTTCATCCTTTCAGGGAGTGCGAACTCATACAAGTCCATCTCAGCCATGGCATCCTGCTCCGGAACAATGTCTTTGCCCCTATTGGAGCTTAAATAGCCGTGAGTTCCAGTCGCATTTACCACCAATGAAAATTCATCCCCAAAACTATTCAAGGGAAAACCCAAGTTTTCAGGTTCCGACCACGTTGAGTCCGAAAGCCTTTTGGCCATGAAGAAATCGGACCCGCCGATAGAGGGACTACGCTCTGAAACGAAATACAATGTTTTGCCATCGAAGTGTATGAAAGGACTGCGCTCGCGACCCGACGAATTCACCTGAGACGGCAATTTCTCTACCCTCGACCAATTTCCTTCATCATCCTTGTATGCTACCATGATATCTAAATCTTCCGCTTGACTGTGGGAACCTCGGACAAAGTAAAGCGTAGTACCATCCGGCCCCAAGGTAGGCTGACTCTCCCACCTCTTGGTATTGATTTTCCCTGGAAGTAATTCCGGGAATCCCCATCCCCTTACAGGGTCAAAATAGCTGTAGTACAAATCACAACTACCTACGCCATCCGGTCTGTTACACGCTGTGAATACCATGTACTCTCCATCAGCACTGATGCTTGAAGCGCCCTCATTTACTCGAGTGTTTATACGTCCAAGTACTGGTTTTGCCCGACTCTCCCATCCTCGACCAGAGCGTTGTGCCACAAATAAATTCTCGTCTGAAGGTGCTCCGTCTTGCACCATACGTGCGGTAAACAACAATTTTCTATCGTCTCCCGTAGGTGAAGGGAAATACTCCATTTTATCATCACTAAAGATCAGTTTCACTACCTCTAATGGAGCACCTAGTGCCATGTATTCTTCATACTTCCGTTTAGTGAATTTCAGGTTTTCTAATGCCAATTCTGATGCCTTGAATCGTTCCTTTGACATCCGAGCATTCTTCATATACAGTTGATATGACTCAATGGCTCGATCAAATTCGCCAACATACTTGTAAACAATACTCTTCTTCAAATGGATGCTAGAAAGCTCTTGAATCTGCAGTGCTCTATTATAGTATTCAATGGCTTGTAAGCCATCGCCCTCCTTGAACTTTCGATCCCCTGCAAAGATTAGCGGTTGGTAATAGGTATCTCCCCCCTTTTTTATGGCCTTCTGTAAGAATCCCCAGCCCTTATCTGCATCATTTTCTTTAAATGCTTCCTTAGCTTTTTGAAACGTTGCAATGGCCGATTTGCTTTGTCCACTTGTGGAAAAGCTCATTAAAACAACTAAGAGAAATAGATAGATGAATCGGCCCATTAAAAGTATTTTTGTGCTTCTACGAAGATATCTCATACCCATTGAAAACGACGAGAATTGTATTAACTGGTGCTCCTGCGACAGGAAAAACCACTGTAAGCCACGCTTTGGAGGCTCTAGGACACCAAGTTTTCCACGAGCAAGCACGTGAAATCATTAGTGATAGCCTAGAGAAAGGAAGCGATATATTGCCTTGGAAGGACCTTATGGGCTTCACCGATGTCGTCTGGAACTTGCGTAACGAGCAATATGACAATGCTTTGTTAGGAAGTAAAAGTTTTTACGACCGCACTGTTCTCGATTCGTATGCCTACCTTTTAAAAGGCAACGTTGCTCCGCTTGATCGCTGGGTTGATGATATGAACGAACGCCGCTTCGACAAGGTATTCTTGCTACCAGTTTGGCCGGAAATCCATGCTTTAGACAGTGAACGCATGGAAACGCTCGAGGACTGTATCGAAGTAGAAAAGTTCATCATTCAAGCCTATGAAGAGCTCGGCTATGAGCTTATTGTAGTACCTAAAGTCTCAGTAGAGCAGCGCATTGCCTTCATATTAGAAAGGCTATGATAGAAAAAGCGAGGGCGGTATTAAAAGAATATTGGGGCTACGATGATTTCCGAGGATTACAAGGGGATATCATCACCTCTATTCTTTCTGGAAAAGATACCATAGGACTCTTGCCAACTGGTGGTGGAAAATCCATCTGTTACCAAATCCCTGGTCTCATCTACCCCGGCACCACCATCGTCATTTCACCGTTGGTTGCCTTAATGGAAGACCAACACAACGGTTTAGTTCGTCGAGGTATAAAGAGCTACCATTTCAAGGGTTCCTACCCGGTACGCAAACTAGATGAAGCTTTTAGAAATCTTAGATTCGGAAAATACAAATTCGCCTTCCTTGCTCCTGAAAGATTATCTAATCCTCTCTTTCTTGAATACCTGAGCAATGCTGATATTTCTTTAATCGCCATTGATGAGGCACACTGTATTTCTCAATGGGGGTTCGATTTTAGACCGTCTTATTTGAACATTCACAAAATCAAGGAGATCCTTCCAGATATTCCCACAATCGCCCTTACTGCCTCTGCCACCCCTCGAGTAAAGAAAGACCTCCATACTGAACTGCGCATCCCAGATGCAATAGTGTTCGAAGGTTCCATACGAAGAGACAATCTTATCCTTCACAGAAATTTCACTCCAAATAAGGAAAAGCAATTGCTGCGTCTACTACCTAAGCTAGAAGGCACAGGTATTATTTATGCTAAAACTAGAAGAACCTGCGAAGGTTTAAGCGCACTCCTATCTAATGAAGGCTTCGCCAGTTGTCATTACCATGCGGGAGTCGAAGAGACGGTTAAAGCCAAAAATCAAGCCGCATGGCTTGCTAACAAGGTGAAGGTCATGGTGGCTACTACCGCCTTTGGTATGGGCATCGACAAAGGTGATGTAAGGTGGGTACTTCATTGGGATGTGCCTGATACACTTGAGGGCTACTATCAAGAAATAGGTAGAGCTGGTCGCGATGGTGGTATTGGACATACCTATTTATTTTACAATCAGTATGACTTTGAGCGCTTGAACAAAAGTCTTGAAGAACTACCTGATATTAAGGCTGTCGAAAGATTCTATAAACGATTCTGTAGCAAACATCAGATCGCCATTGGAGGCGGTATGGAAGAAAAGATAGAGTTCAGCATTGTAGAATTGGCTCAAAAATTTCAACTGCCTATCCCAAAAATCTTGGAATATATCAAGCTCATCCAAAGCCGTGGTTATTGGCAATTCATTGAAAGTGAGCAAAGTGTCCCTAAAATTGAATTCCTATCAACCCCGCAGAACTGGGAGCACCTAAAGCTGGAATGGAAGGAATTATTGACTAGTCTTTACCGCATGTATCCGAGCGGCAGTGATGCCCCTGTTCGCATAGACAGAAAGCGTTTCGCCGCGATGACACAATTGCGCCCCGTAGAATTTGATTCGCTATTGCTTTCACTGCAGAGTAAAGGACTAATCAATTATTTGCCCGAAGGCCAGCGCAGTGCTATTCTTTTGTTAGAACCCCGGCCAGCAGACAAATATGTTAGCTTCCCAGCGGCTTTTGTTGATGCGTATATTAATTCTAAGAAGGAACGTACTGAGGCAATGATCGCCTTTTTAAAAAACGAAGAGTGCCTAAATACGCAAATTGCAAACTATTTCGGGCAATCGAAAGGTAAACGTTGTGGGGAGTGCAGTGCTTGCACTTTTAATCATTACCCTGATCAAATGTTAATCGAACAAATGCACAAAGAAGGCCATTCTTTTGATGATATTTGGTTCGATCTTAATTGCAATCCAGATGAGCTCAACAGATAAGCCTAGTATCGTTTATATGGGTACACCAGAATTTGCTGTGCCACCTCTCCAAGCACTCATTGATGCGGGGTATCAAATACCAGCCGTGATTACCGTTGCAGATAAACCGGCTGGACGAGGCCGAAAAATTCGTGAGAGTGCCGTAAAAAAATGTGCTGCTGCTCATGGCCTAAAGGTTTTGCAGCCGACCAATCTGAAAGACGAGAGCTTTATTAATGAACTTTCTTCGTTGAATGCGGATTTGTTCATTGTGGTAGCCTTCAGAATGCTTCCTGAAGTGATTTGGGCAATGCCGCCATTGGGCACATTTAACTTACACGGTTCACTACTTCCTAAATATCGGGGTGCTGCCCCTATCCATTGGGCCATTATTAATGGTGACAAAAAATCTGGCCTTACCACCTTCCTTTTAGACAAGAAAATAGACACGGGCGGAACACTTTTACAGGTAGAACACCCTATCGCACCAGGAATGACCACAGGACAGCTTCATGATGAATTAATGGCCTTAGGACCTGATTTAGTATTACAAACAGTTGAAGGATTAGTCTCTAAATCTTTAACCCCTGTTGCTCAAGATGATCAACTTGCAACCCATGCCCCAAAGCTGAATAAAGAGAATAGTCGATTAGATTTCTCGAAACCACCACTTGCATTAACACAGCAGATACTAGGCCTTAATCCTTTTCCAGGTGCTTATTATGGTGATTTCAAATTTATGGGTGCTCACGTCTCTGAAAGGCAAAACGCTAGTTCAGCACCTACTCTTGTGGTCATTGGGAAAAAATTATACCTCGATTATGAGCTCGGAAGTGTTGAAATCACTGAGATTAAGCCCAACGGGAAGAAAAATATGGACGCGAAATCGTTCATTAATGGCCTTAAAGTGGCGGTTTTACCCCTTTAATCGTGGGTTTTTGTACTCACTTTTGAGCCAAATCTGAGTTATTAACAATTTTTGTCAAACTTTTTTTCGTGCAACCCGCGTGAACACTTGGATAGAAGCATTTTTCATCTATATTTGAGAAGCATTCGTATTAATAACAACTAATAAAAACTAATTGCAATGAACAAAGCACAATTGATCGACGCAATGGCAGCTGACGCTGGCATCTCTAAAGCGCAAGCTAAAGCAGCTTTGGATTCTTTCACTGGTAACGTAGGTTCTACCCTAGCAGGTGGTGGCCGTGTATCTCTAGTAGGTTTCGGTTCTTTCTCTGTTTCTGAGCGTGCAGCTCGTGACGGTCGTAACCCACAGACTGGTGCAGTAATCAAAATCGCTGCTAAGAAAGTAGCTAAGTTTAAGGCTGGTGCTGATCTAAACGGTAAGCTCTAATCCTTTACTGGACTTTAAATAAGAAAGCCTTCTCTTTACAGGGAAGGCTTTTTTATTTACCATTTACTTCAGTTAAGGTTGAATGCGACTGATAGTCCAGGCATTTTCAACTTTTAAGAAGATTAATCTATCGTGCAGTCGGCCTTCTCTGCCCTGCCAGAACTCATACTTAACAGGTCGGATAATGTAACCGCCCCAACTTTCAGGCATTGGGACGGCAGATCCCTCTGGATATTGCTCGGTGAAAGCGTTGAATTTACTCTCTAGCGCCTCTCTTGATTCAATCGGTGCGCTTTGCTCCGAAGCCGCTGCTCCTATCTGACTTAAATATGGACGCGTTTCAAAGTATTCCTTGCTCTGCTTTGGTGCTAACTTTTCTACTCTTCCCGATATTCTGACCTGTCGCTCTTGCTCCCTCCAAAAGAATAGAGCGCTTATGTTTGGGTTCTCAGCTAATGCCTTTCCCTTCGCACTCGCATAATTCGTGTAGAATACGAACCCTTCATCTCTAATTTCCTTCAACAATACAATTCTACTCTCAGGCAGTCCAGCATTGACCGTGGATACTGCCATTGCGTTGTAATCCTTGATGCTCAATACTTTGTATTCTTCGAACCAATTCTGAAATTGAACCATCGGATCTTTGTTCACTTTATCTGTATCTAAAGAATCGAAATTGTAGCTTTCTCTGATGTTATGTAAATCCATAATGCTAAATTAGTATAATGGAGCAGACTAACACCCCTACAAAAGGATGCATCCTCGTATCCAAACCCTTAATAAACGACGGCTTCTTTGAGCAGAGCGTCGTATACTTAACCGCGCACGATAGTGAAGGTTCTCTTGGCTTTACCTTAAACAAAAGATCTTCCCTAATCGCTCAAGACTTTATTGAAGAGTTTCCAGGAAGAGATACCGTATTCTATGGCGGTCCAGTCGAACAAGACGCGCTCTTCTTTTTGCACGGTTATGATAAATTACCCGGTGCAGTGCACGTTGGGAATGATCTTTATCTAGGAGGGGACTTTGAATTATTCAAAACATTGTATGCCGAGCAAAAAGAGCAAAATATGCCCCTACCACAGCCCAAATTTTTTCTAGGCTACAGTGGATGGTCACCAGGTCAATTAGAAGAAGAGTTGAAAAATGACACTTGGATCATTTTGAAATCTTCCGATATAGACGTGATGGACTACAGTCAAGAAGTTTGGAGGGAGGTTATGAAAAAAATGGGTGGTAAATATGCCTTGTGGGCAAATGCGCCTAATGACCCTATGCTTAATTAAAGCGCACCCAGTACATTTAGTTTACGCTGTAATAACTCAACGAGCTCCTTAGCTTTATCACCTTTATAGGTCCGCTTTCGATATTGCTCTACCCATTGCACACCTGTGATGGTATTGGTAAGCCAAATCTCGTCTGCTTTCTGCAACTCAAATGGGTTTATACTCTCCTCTTTGATTTCCAGGCCAATCTCTTTGGCCCAACCTATCAAATTCTTTCTAAAGACACCACGTAGCGGTCCATCTTCCAAAGGTGCAGTTTTCAATACATTGTCCTTTAGAACAAATACGTTCGCTGCATTTGCCTCAACAAGCATCTTTTTATCGTTCACTAGAAGCATGGCATCTAAGCCATTTTCTTGAGCAAAAATTCCCGCCAAAACATACAAAAGCGAATTTGAAGATTTCAGTGTTGAAAGTAGGCTTGCCTGAACGTAGTGGTCTTTATACAAATCGACCTTCAATCCATTCGGACTCCACTGATAATCTTGGTTTTCCAATTCCTCAAGCTCCATCCACCATACACATTCGTTGTTGTCCCTTGGGGTGTACTTACCTTCAGATTTACGAACGACCTGCAAACGTAAGCGTCCATCAGTTACTGCGACTTCCTCAGCAAGTTTATTGGCTTCATCAACAAAAAACTCCGGAGTGAACTCCATAGGGATTGGCATTCTCAGTATTCTCATACTTGCCATCAATCTGAAATAATGATCCTCCACAAACAGGAGTTTATTATCACGCATTCGAATCGTTTCAAATACAGCATCTCCATACATTGTTGCACGCTTGACATCTCCTAAGGGCAGATCATTTGTATCGATAATGTTTCCTTGGTAATTGATCATATGTTCTTACAGATAGAGCGCCAAAATTAGGGCAAAAAAAAATCCCCGCCTGCAAGGCGGGGATAACTAAAAACTATATCAACATTACTTCACCGTAATTCGGCGAACCGCTGAACCTTGCTCCGTTTCAACCTTGAGGATATATACCCCAGAATTCCACGTAGACAGATCAATTTCTGTTGAGTTATCTAGAGCACGCTTCTGAAGCACTACTCGACCTGTAATATCAAAAACAGTCAAAGTCTGAATAGCTACGTTATTTGCAGTAACAACGTTCATCAAGCCTGTAGAAGAAGGGTTTGGATATACCTTCATTTCTAGATCAAACTCCTGAATACCAGCTGGAACGCCTTCCGCCTGAAGCACAGTTGCCATTCGTGGAACAATGAATGACATTACTGTATCAATCCAAGCTTGTGAAGTCGCTTCGTTATTTGGGTTTGCAGGGTTCTGAGAAGCATACGGATCCATTGGATCGTACCAGTTCCATGGCGCAGTATTTACAACCCATGGCTGAAGTGCATTCGTTGGCGGAATCTCAACAGTATAAATACATTCCTCACCTGTTGGGTTTGTGCTTTGCTCATCCACCCATACATCATCGGTGTAGCCAGCATTAATAAAGATGTCATTATTACCGTATCCATTCGCCGCCTTAATGGCACCGTAAGAACCTGTAACACTAACTACTGGGAAGAATTGCTGACCAATTGGTACATATACCATACCCGTATCGTAAGGTGCGAAGAAATCGTACTTGCTATGGATGCTCAGCATTGGCACATCGCCTTGCTCCAACCAAGCGCCATCACCTAGGGCACCACCCATATTAATAACCATCAATACATCGTCTGGCATACCTGCGTGGTTCACATAATTACGACCAGGCTGGGTATAATCCATTGTTGGTAGACCTAAAGTGTTTTGACCTGTAACGGTAACTTGACCACCATAACCGTCAATATCACCTACTACCGCTGTATCGACATAAGGATCCCCTACAGTCACTGTTCCACCGAACATACCAACTGTATCTTGGTACTGGAATTTAGTAGGCGCAGTCACTTCAGAGTGTTTGTCAATAGTCGCGTAAGCAAAAGTGATATAGCCACCTGAACCTTGTCCCACCATGATGGTATTTGAAGCATTAATTCCGTAAGGATTACCTGCACCTACTTGAGTGAGGTTTAGGTAACGAACCAATGATTTTGCATCTTGGATTGAGTAGTATACTGCCAATAGGTTTGTACCACGACGTAAATCAAGGTTTGTACTATTTGCCAACCAACCTAAACGGTAAGTAGCAGCAATAGCCACGTAACCCATTCTTGCGAATCGAGTACACATTTCTACAACGGCACTATCTTCTTTCGTTCCTAGTGGCGAACCATTGAGCCCTTTAGGAATGAAAGATCCTGTATGCCATACAATAACAACCGGACGATCCGTTGCCGTATCAACTGCTGGTGAAGGCATGTAGAAATCTGCCATCAATGGTTGAAGATTTGTCCCGCCCAATAAGGCAGAATCGATGTACGGGTTAAAGTTTACACCGTACGCTACGTTCGTTGACGTTACTACGTCAGCTTCGCTAAATATTGGGGTCGTGTATCGTTGTGCAAATACACTCGACGACACCAAAAGCGCGCAAATAAAAAGTAAAGTCTTTTTCATAAGCATGGTTTTGCAGGGCGGTTAATTAATTTGAATACTTAGATAAGCCAACCTCCCTACTAAAGGCCCTCCAAATACTTGATAAACTTTGTTATTTAGCGCATTACTTGCACCTATTTTGTACGTCACTACAGTTTTGCGATCATTGATCATATGATTCCTGGTAAGTGAACACTGTGCATCCACCAAACCATAAGAAGGAATGCTCCCAGTGAATTGAGGCGAACCTTCAAACAGAAATCCTTCTACCCATTTGTAATTCACACCAGCCCCCATCAATTTGTCCTTATCGTTTTTAATAGGATAATTTCTCATGTTCCAACCAATATTGAATTTGTGCTCAGGAGTATTAAAAGCAGGCACAATAGGGTCATTTACAGCAGAAGTAAGCTTATTCCAACTGTAGTTACCACTAAGGCTATGGTAATCACCAATGAAGGTATTTAGACCAATCGAAAACCCCTGCGTGGTCACCTGTTCGGTTGCATTGGCAGCAACGCGATAGACTTGAAGCTCTTTCAATCTATCAATAGCCGTAGTTCCCTCAACAATTTTCGCACCTATGATGTAGCCAATGAAATCATTGTAGTTGCTGTAGTAATAGTTCGCATCAACGAAAACACGCTCAAACAAGGTAGCTCTCCACCCTACCTCGGCAGTGCGTACTCTTTCCGGGCGAATTGCATCTACATCAAAATAACCGAAATCGTGGGTCAAACGCTCATTACCAGGCTTGGCTAGATATTCTACGATATTATCAATGGTTACCAATGAATCGAAACCGTTGAGGTTACCAAGCAACACAGCACGACCTACATTGTAATTTAGGTATTGATCTGCTAAAGTTGGATTTCGGATCGCACTACTAACGCTGAAACGCAATGTGTGATTTTCATTTGCCTTGTACACTACAGATGCCGCAGGACTGACTAATGGCTGGAAGTTTTGATTCTTATCTACACGTGCAGTGATGCTCGTCTTGAGCCTTTCATCACGGTAGAATTGTTCCCAACCGCCGTATAAACCTGCCTCATAATTACGGATGACTACATCACCAGTATCACTAAAGATGGTACCGGCACTGTTCGGTGTATACAGTCGAACATTTCCCCCCACTCTAAACTGACCAGCATCGGTATCAAACGTTCTTTCGCCTTGACTGTGGTATAGTGCACTTTTGTCGTAGAATCGGCTCCCACCTTCGGTAAATAGTGTAGAAGTAATATGCCCTTTGAGCTCATCAAATTCTGATGTTCCTGGTTTCAAGTAATTCACCACTGAATAACCGTAGATGGCCTCCATAAAACTCATTACGATAGCATTGGTGGTATCGTGAAGTTGATTGAAAAAGTCTCTGTTGTCGGCAATAACATTTTGCATCTCTGCTTCAAAGTCCGCATTGCTCAAGGTATTCGACGGATAATCTGGCAGCGCTCTTACTTGTGGTCTATTGAATATATACCACATTGTGCGGTATTGATTGCTGTAGAATTGGTCAGGAACGATGCTGTCCTGCATACGAAGCGCAGTGAAATAAGCATCATAGCTGTTCCCAGCATCCTCATGCGTGGAATAGGCCCGCCAAAACCACTTACCAGTTTCTTCACGTAGCTCCACCCTATTCTGCAAGAACAAGATATCCTTCAGACTATACCTGTTATCACCCTGATATACAGTTGTTCCTGCGCCGAAATTCATCGCGTAGATACCTCGTACATTGTCACTGAATTTGTAATGAAGTGCAGTGGTCAATTTCAAATTCTCAGTGTCGTAATCAACGAGGTGTTTTTCTTCAATACCCGGACGATAGAATCGGCCCAAACCTGGATAACCTTTCACATCACCTCCGGCATCCCAATAATCTTCATCACCGTAACGGTTCACCGCATCGTAACCACCTGGGTTCAATTCATCATCGGCACTAACGTCGGTAGGATCGTAGTTCTCAGCTTGCCAATCGTCTGCCCGCAATGCGAAAAGGTTGATCTTGTAGGCAAACTTATCATTGACCTTATCAGCCCAACGAACGCTTATCTCGGTGAGATTGCGCTCTCCTACTTTCAGGCTTGAACTTATTCCCGTGAAGACAAAAGGATCCTTGGTCGTCATTGAGATGACACCGTTAAAAGCAGAAGGGCCGTAAAATGCTGTGCTAGCACCAGCAATCACATCTACGGACATGATATCAAGATCTGGTGCGCCTAGGAAATTGCCTAATGAGAAGTTCAAACCTGGACTTTGATTATCTACCCCATCAATAAGCTGCAATGAACGCACCGGAGAAGTACTGTTAAATCCACGTGTGTTAATGATCTTGAAACCAATACTGGCAGAGGTGAGATCCACCCCTTTCAACGTCCCAAGATGATCGTAAAAGCTAACACTTGGACTTTCTTTAATGGCTAAAGCGTCCATACTTTCAACCGTAAGTGCACTTTTTTCTTGTTGCTCGCTGAGTCTTTGTTGAACAACACTAACTTCTTTCAGCACATTGCGGTCCGGCTTCATAGTGATACGGACTGGCGAGGCATCTTGAATTACAACGCGCTGCACTGCGAAACCCATAGAATTCACCTCTACCTGAACGGGATAGTTATAAATGTCCAATGACCATGCGCCATCAAAATCGGTAACGGTTCCAATGTTACTTAATGCACCATTTAGAACTACCCTAATAGAGGCCCCAATAATGGGTTCTTTTTTATCATCTACGACTGTTCCACGTATTTGTCCATGCAGGTGTGACCCTAGGAAAATGAAGAGTGCGAGTAGTGTTTTGTTCATAAAGAACAAATTAGTAAAAGCAATTGAGAAAAAAGGGTGATTCAACCCCTTAATATAAACACTTAATTAGCAGCTCTTTTTAGTCGATCATTGATAGCTCTACCCAAGCCTTCTTCTGGTAAGTAATGCGTCCATATTTCTTTAAAACCACTAGCTCTAAGCTCTCTCAAGCCAATGAATAGGCGGGATGCAGCTTCCACATCATTTAGTATAGGACTCAAATTAAAAACGTTGTCGCCAACCATTTCTGAAGACATTACCAAGAGCCCCACATTGGAGTTATCAACATTGTCTATGTTCCTTCTGAGATCATCGAAATCATCAAACAGTCTGATTTTCGCCCCTGGGTTATAATGAGAGCTAAGCATTCCAGGCGCTTTCGGATTCGAGGAACTCGTTTGAACTTCTAGAGCCCCTAGTACAGATTCCAGCTCCTCTAGAGCTAATCCACCCAACCTCAAGACTTTTGGTTTACCACATAGGTCGACAATCGTACTTTCTAATCCAACGCCACAAGGACCACCATCTAGCACAGCATCAATATTCTCTCCCAGTTGCTCTTGAACATGAGCTGCGGTGGTTGGTGATGTAAAACCAAAAGGATTTGCACTAGGTGCAGCAATACTTAACCCGCTTCTTCGGATGACCTCTAAAGTCATGGGATGATCAGGAATACGAACGGCTACAGTTGGGTGCCCTGAGGTCACTAAATCAGGGACAACATCCTTTTTCGGTACTACGATAGTCAATGGACCAGGACTGAAGCGCTCCAACAATGCTATTGCAGCATCGTTTAAGTCAGCTACTTCTCTGGCTTGATCTATTGAAGCTACATGTACAATTAAAGGATCAAAAGAAGGTCGGTTTTTAGCTTTAAAAACTTTGGCTACCGCCTTTGTATCCAAAGCATTAGCTCCTAGACCATAAACTGTTTCTGTAGGCAAGGCCACTAAAGCTCCTTCTAACAAAAGCTGAACGGCCTTATCAATGTCCGTTATTAGAGCCATGTGCTATGGAATATTCAAATATTTGTGAGTCTGAAGGCTTACTTTCCAACGTGGATGATTCATCACGTAATCTACAATATGAGGCATCATTTCATCACGCTTACTCCATTCTGGCTGTAAGAACAATGTACAATCCTCTCCAACCCTTTCAGCGTGCTGCTCTGCCCATTTAAAGTCGTTTTGGTTGTATACAATCACCTTCAACTCATGTGCTGCTGCATAATATTCTTCTTTAGGTGGCGCGGTCTTCTTAGGACTTAAACAAATCCAATCCCAGTCTCCTGTCAATGGATAAGCGCCACTGGTCTCCACATGAACTTTCATCCCGACCTCATGGAGCGCATCTACCAAAGGATTCATGTCCCATGTAAGCGGTTCACCACCCGTAACAACAATAGTATCGCTATACTTCTTAGCATTGGCGACAATGTTGGAAATAGGAGTAGGTGGATGTGTATCTGGGTTCCAGCTCTCTTTGACATCGCACCAGTGACAGCCTACATCACAGCCGCCAATGCGAGCAAAATAAGCTGCTTTACCCGTGTGCGCTCCCTCTCCTTGGATCGTATAAAATTCCTCCATCAAAGGCACCACGAATCCATTACGCACGTCGGCGCTACTGTAAATCTGAGATGTGGTTATGTCCTTCAAACGATTTAAGACAATTCGGTTACTTTCATCGTATTCATCATGAGTGCAGCTCTGGTCATTGGACCTACACCACCTGGTACAGGCGTAATGAAGCTACACTTAGGCGCTACGGCGTCATAATCCACATCGCCTAATAATCTGAAACCACTTTTCTTCGAAGGGTCATCTACACGAGTAATACCCACATCAATAACACAAGCCCCTTTCTTGACCATATCTTCAGTCACAAATCCTGGACGCCCCAGAGCTGCAACGATGATATCAGCCTTTTGGCACACCTCTTTTAGATTCTTTGTTCTTGAATGACAAAGCGTGACCGTACAGTTACCGGGGTAATTGTGCTGGCTTAGCAGGATAGACATCGGAGAACCTACAATATGGCTACGGCCAATAACTACACAGTCCTTACCCTCTGTTGGTACGTTGTATCTACGAAGAATCTCAACAATACCCTGCGGCGTAGCAGGGATGTACGTTGGAAGGTTTAGCGTCATTTTACCAACGTTTTCCGGGTGGAATCCGTCTACGTCTTTTTTCGGATCTACGGCCAACAGCACCTTAGTTTCATCAATATGCTTTGGTAACGGCAATTGAACGATGTATCCATCGATATCCTCGTCGTTATTGAGTTTATTAATGGCTTTTAACAGCTCAGCCTCAGTGGTTTCTGCAGGAAGCTTGATCAGTGTTGAACCAAAACCAACCTCTTCACAATCACGAACTTTCGCATTCACATACGTACGAGAAGCACCGTCTTCTCCTACCAAGATGGCGGCTAAGTGCGGGACTTTCTTCCCTTCTGCTTTGAGTCCTTTTACTTTTTCGGCCAATTCTGCTCGAATCTGTGCCGATGTTGCTTTTCCGTCTAAAACTACCATAGTTTATGTCTTTAGCGCATTCCGCGCATCATGTTCATCATTCCACGGCGTCCACCGCCGCTTTGCATCATCTTCATCATTTTGCGCATATCGCCAAACTGTTTGAGCAGGTTGTTCACGTCTTGAACTGTGCGCCCAGAACCCATGGCAATGCGCTTTCGACGAGAACCGTTAATGATATCAGGCTGCTGACGTTCTGCTAAAGTCATGCTGTTGATCATCGCTTCAATGTGCTTGAACGCATCGTCATCAATATCAATGTCCTTCATGGCTTTCCCCATACCCGGAATCATACCCATGAGGTCCTTCATGTTCCCCATTTTCTTGATTTGCTGGATTTGATTCATAAAGTCGTCGAAACCAAATGAGTCGGTAGCGATCTTCTTACTCATCTTACGAGCCTCTTGCTCGTCAAACTGTTCTTGAGCGCGCTCCACAAGGGAAACCACATCACCCATACCGAGAATACGGTCTGCCATACGGTCAGGATGGAATACGTCTAAGGCCTCCATTTTTTCTCCTGTACCAATGAATTTGATGGGTTTATTTACAACACTTTTAATAGTAAGTGCCGCACCACCACGGGTATCACCGTCTAATTTCGTTAAGATAACACCGTCAAAATTCAGCACCTCGTTAAAGGCTTTAGCGGTATTCACGGCATCTTGACCCGTCATAGAATCCACGACGAACAAGGTCTCTGAAGGAGCAATAGCCTTGTGAATATTGCCAATCTCCGCCATCATCTCCTCGTCCACCGCCAAACGACCGGCAGTATCCACGATCACTACATTGTGACCGTTGCTTTTAGCATGGGCCAAGGCATTTGTAGAGATACTCACCGGATCTTGGTTGCCTTCTTCTGAGAAAACCTCGATGCCCAACTGCTCCCCTAGTACGTGAAGCTGATTGATTGCTGCTGGACGATACACATCACAAGCAACTAATAGCGGCTTTTTCGTTTTCTTGTTCTTTAGGTAATTGGCCAATTTTGCACTGTGGGTCGTCTTACCCGATCCTTGCAGACCGGCCATAAGGATAACTGCCGGCTTACCTGCCAAATTCAAGCCTTCAGCTTGCCCACCCATCAGCTCGGCCATCTCATCACGGACGATCTTCACCATAGCTTGACCAGGCTTTACCGCCGTGAGCACGCCAGAACCAAGCGCTTTCGCTTTTACATCATTGGTAAACTGCTTGGCAATTTTAAAACTAACATCAGCCTCAACGAGCGCGCGACGAATCTGCTTTACGCTGTCCGCAATGTTGAGTTCGGTAATCTTATGATTCCCTTGTAATACCTTAAACGCGCCCTCTAAACGGTCACTTAAATTGTCAAACATATCAGTCTACGTTTGGAATGTTTTCTAATGTTGCTAGGAAAAACTCCCAGCTCTTTTTCACGGATGAAATCTGTGTTTTTTCGTCTGGACTGTGCGCACCACGAATGTTTGGCCCAAAGGAAATCAACTCCATTTCAGGGTAATTGGTTCCCAAAATTCCACACTCTAAACCGGCATGGCAAGCATTTACGCGTGGCTCCCCGCTAAAGAGCTTGCGGTACAAATCCGTCATCGTTGTTAGAATGGCACTCTTTGGATTAGGTGTCCAACCTGGGTAGGAACCTGTACACTCTACAGCACAACCAATAGCTTCAAAGTTTCGGGCAATGGCACGTGCTAAGTCCATTTTTTCACTCTCCACCGAACTACGCGTTAAACAAAGGATGGTTAACTCACCGTCCTTCAAAAGAACACGCGCCGTATTATTCGAGGTTTGAACGAGCCCTTCGATGTCCGGAGACATGCGGTAAATACCATTCGGGTTGGCGTACAACGCAGTAACTAAAGCACTTTGAAACTCTTCACTTACAACCTCTAGTGGATCATCCATTTCTTCCCAAGCCAATTCCAGATTCGGATCCGTCGTACCATGTTCGGCAATGAGCTCAGCACCAACCTCACCCAAAATGTTCTCAAAAGCACCTATTCCGGCATTTGGAACTACTACAACCGCTACGCTCTCACGAGGTATTGCATTGCGAAGACCACCTCCATCTAAAGAAGCTAAACGAACAGTCTCTCCAAGTCGGTCAAGCACTCTATTCATCAACTTATTGGCATTCCCTAGACCCTTGTGGATATCCATTCCGCTGTGTCCACCACTTAAACCACGAACCACTAGTTCGAAGGCAGTAGCATCTTCAGGAGAAGGCTCCATGGCCACCTTGCGGGTCGCATTGATGTCGATACCTCCCGCACAACCGATGGTCAATTCATCGTCGTCCTCAGTATCAATGTTCAAGAGAATCTTCCCATTAAGCATACCGCCTTTAAGCTCAAGAGCACCAGTCATACCAGTCTCCTCGTCAATGGTAAACAAGGCATCAATAGCTGGATGTGGAATATCTGTAGAACTTAACACAGCCATGATATAGGCTACGCCCATACCGTTATCGGCACCTAAGGTTGTTCCGCGTGCTTTAACCCAATCTCCATCAACATACATATCAATGCCTTGAGTATCGAAGTCAAAGTCTGTGTCGTTGTTTTTTTGGTGCACCATATCCAGGTGTGCCTGGAGAACAACAGAGGTTCGGTCCTCCATTCCTGAAGTAGCTGGTTTACGAATGAACACATTACCGATGTGATCTACTTCGGTAGGTAAGCCCAAGGAATTCCCGAAATCTACCATGAACTGTATAACACGCTCTTCCTTTTTGGAAGGACGCGGTACGGCGTTCAAATCTGCAAAATGGTTCCAAACGGATTGTGGCTCAAGGCCTCTTACTTCACTGCTCATATTACATTCTATTCGGTACTTGGATACCCAAGCAATTCATGGATTCTTTAACTACCTCACCTACTGCTTTACTTAACGCCAAACGGAAGGTGATGGTTTTATCATTCTCTGCACGTAAGATGCTGTTGTTTTGATAGAAGCCATTGTACTTCTTCACTAACTCGTACGTGTAATTTGCTAGGACTGCAGGACTCAAATTCGCCGCGGCCTTGTTCACCATATCTGGGAAATCGAGGATAGCCTTAATCAAGGTCACTTCATCTTCATTCGGAGTAATGTCAGACCAAGCTTCGTTGTATGCACCTTCTGCTTTGCGCTGTAAGCTCTGAATACGAGCATAGGTGTACTGTATAAAAGGACCTGTATGTCCATTGAAATCAATGCTATCGGCCGGATTAAACAGCATACGCTTCTTCGGATCAACCTTGAGGATGAAGTATTTCAAAGCACCCAATCCTAACGTAGTAAACAACTGCATTTGCTCATCCTCACTAAGACCATCTAGTTTGCCCAGTTCCATGGAAATAGATGCTGCATCCGCCACCATACTGTCTATAAGATCGTCTGCATCGACTACGGTTCCCTCACGAGATTTCATTTTACCTGTTGGTAAATCAACCATCCCGTAGCTCAAGTGATGCAACTTATCTGCCCAGCCATAGCCCAAACGCTTTAAGATGATGAACAACACCTTGAAGTGGTAATCTTGCTCGTTACCCACAACGTAGGTCATGCCCTCGGCATCGAAGTCTACGAATCGTTGAATAGCGGTTCCGATGTCTTGCGTCATGTACACCGAAGTACCGTCGCTTCGAAGAACAAGCTTGTGGTCCAAACCTTCATCTTCGAGGTCAATCCACACCGAGCCATCTTCTTTTTGATAGAACACCCCTTTTTCAAGGCCTTTTATCACATCATCCTTGCCGAGAACGTAGGTATTGCTTTCGTAGTAATTCTTGTCAAAGTCTACCCCGAGTTTAGTGTAGGTGGTATTGAACCCGTCGTACACCCAGCCATTCATCGTTTTCCACAGGTCAACTACTTCCTGGTCGCCTTGCTCCCATTTGAGCAGCATCTCTTGCGCCTTTAGAAGCGACGGAGCTTGCTTTTTGGCCAATTCTTCAGACATACCACCGGCGACCAATTCCTTGATTTCCGCCTTGTACACCTGATCGAACTTCACGTAGTATTTACCCACGAGATGATCGCCTTTGAGTCCACTGCTCTGCGGAGTCTCACCCTCACCGTACTCTTGCCAAGCCAGCATCGACTTACAGATGTGAATTCCTCTATCATTGATGATCTGAACCTTCACAACGTCCACACCGTTTGCTTTCAAGATCTGGCTTACCGAATACCCCAAGAGGTTATTTCGGATGTGCCCCAAGTGCAACGGTTTGTTGGTGTTAGGAGAGCTGTACTCAACGATGTATTTACCCTTGCTCGCAGGTGTCGGAAGCCCGAGTCTATCAGAGCTAACAAACGACTCAAAATCAGAAACATATCCACCTCTGTCTAAACTCATATTCAAGAATCCTTTCACCACATTGAATGCAGTAACAACCCCTGATTCTAAGAGCTTTTCTCCAATCTCATTGGCTACCATTTCTGGTGCTTTTTTAGCGGCTCTTACAAACGGGAAAACGACCAATGTGAGGTCGCCTTCAAATTCCTTTCTGGTTTCTTGTAATTCCACCGAGGCTTCTACCCCATACAGTTCGTGAATTACTGACCCTATGTTTTGTTCTAAGCTCATGAGCTACGGTTGTTTTGGCAAATATATTTCAGCGAGCATGCATCTTGCACTTCCCCCGCCAAGAGTTTCAATAGTTGTTAAATCCGAATGAAGGATGCTGTGGTGCCTTTCTATCATTTCTTTTTGGTCCGATTCCAAGCAGTTGTAAGCACTCGTGCTCATGACCAAGTATAGTTTGTCATCTGCGCCTTTAACGAGAAGCATGTTTCCTCCAAATTCGTGCTTTTGTGCTTCAGAAATAACCAAAACCTGTTTCCCACTCCCCTCAATAATGTCAATGACCATCTTGCGTTCATCCAAATTATCGATAGTATCAACGCAGAGCACGGCATATTTATCAGTCATACACATGAGCACATTGGTATGATATATGGGCTGGCGTCCTTTGGGAGTATCTTGGAATGCACTAAAGACGACGGGCTGGTACTCAAATCGACCACAGATTTCTTCAAACAAATGCTCATCAGCACGCTGGCTACGCGCCATGTAGGCGATTTTTTGGTCGTGGTCAAAAATGATACAACCGGTTCCCTCCAAGAAGGTACCCTGCTCTTCTGCATCTGAAATGTCTAAGACCTCTCCGATTACAAAACCGGCTTTAGTCAGGACTTCTTCAATATCAGCGCGGCGCTCCAACCTCCTGTTCTCGGCCTTCATTGGATAGAGTACCACACAGCCGTCTTCGTGCATACTAATCCAGTTGTTTGGAAAGATGCTATCTGGAGTGTGTGGCTGCTCGTCGTCTTGAACAACCAAAACCTCCACGCCGGCAGCGCGAAGCTTGGCAACAAAGGTGTCAAATTCGACTTGTGCTTGTGCATTGTCGAGCGCAGCATCAGTAGCAGCGTCCTGCTGCTGGTAGAAATTGTCAACTGCAGTTTGAGCATTCATCCCGAAGCGAATAGGACGAACCATGAGAATGGTATTTGTAGCGTTCTTCGTCATTAGTCTTCGCGTTCTAATGGCATGGTACTACAACGCAACAATCCGCCCATCTTTACAACTTCATCGTAAGTGATTGCATGGACCGTGTAGCCTCTTTCTTCGAGCCACGTCTCCAATCTAACTGCTGAAGCACTAATCAACACTTCCTTCGGACCAATGCTAAATACGTTTGTATGAAGGTCATAGGCTTCATCTTCGGTGCAATAGAAAATATTTTCAGTGCCGAATTGGGATTCAATCCAAGTGACATCCGCCGCATTTTTGAAAAGATGAGGTGCTAGCAATAGTGCATCACCCAAAGGCTGGAAGGCGCAATCTAAATGCAGTGAGCCCTTGCGAGGATCGACATCGCTCTTCAGAAGTTCAAATCCTTTAAAATCGTAGGCTGGAAATTCATCTTGCAAATACTCAAATCCTGCTTCATTAGTGCGTGCAGTGGTATATCTTTCATAGGTATCATTATCACTTACCCCTACAAAGACAAAGGGTTCATGAACGATTACATCCCCGCCCTCTGCAAAACAACCGCTAGGCATCATAATGATGTTTGACGAGGGTATACTATCGAGCAAATGGTCTATAGCGTGCAACTCATCTGCGCGATCTTCGATGACATTGGGCAAAATAAATTGGTCATCAATAACAAAACCAATATCTCTTGTAAATACCTGATTAGTAGACTCCAGCACTTCTGGACGAAGAACTTTAATGTCCAACGACTCTAACTTTTCTACTAATGTTGTCATCTGTCCCATGCAATCTTCTACATCAGGATACGTTCCTAATTCTACGCTTTCTCTGCTTCTGGCGTCGTAGCAATTTTCAATGGCTGGCTTAGGGCCCATTTTACGGGCAATTCCAACCATGACCGATCGTAATTTTCCGTACTCTGATTTAATATTTGGGTGTATTTGCATGTGATGGGTTAATGGACGACAAAAATAGATGAAAAGTGTTGATAACGCTATGAAACTACGCGCTTTTACTAACGCCTAACCAATTATTTTTGATAGTACTACAATTGAAACTATGGCCAAGAGAAAAACCGCGTCTAAAAAGAACAATCCTCCTAAAATTGTTGGAGCAATCAAGCAGGCAAGTCTTGGAGTAAAAGAAGTATCTGACGACCCTACAACGAAAATCTTCTTAGGGGTAATGCTTGTTTTTATTGGCGCCTTTCTGTTCTTCTCACAACTGAGTTTTCTTTGGAATTGGTCCGCAGACTATAGCTTGAATACCGCAAATAATGAGGCGTTGCAGGATCTAGTAGCCCGAAATCTCTTTGGAACCCTGGGTCACAGCATTGGCTGGATTTTGATGCTTCGTGGTTTCGGTGTAGCCGGATTCTTGATAGCGTTTTACGTCTTTGCCATGGGATTGCGGTATGCCTTTGAGTTTAAAAGATTTAAACCAATTGGTTTATTAAATCACGTCATCATTACTGGCCTTCTCATCAGTGTATTTGTTTCTGCACTTGTTTCGAGCCACCCAACCGTATTGGGAGGAATTACAGCATATTACCTTGCACATTTATTAGGCCTAAAGTTAGGCGCAGTGGGCATTTACCTGTTATTGATTGGTTGTGCCGCACTGTATGTTATTGCCACCTTTAAGGTGAGCCAATTGAAATTTCCATCAAGAGCTGCCGCCCCTGACGCGCTGCAAGAAGATACTGAAGACAGCGTGATGGCCGAAGATGAAGAATCTATACAAACAGTTTCGTTTGACCAGGTGGAGTCTATTCCCGAGCCTGTCATTAAAACTGAGTTGGTTGAGGATGAGCCGGAGGAGGAATTGAAAATTGAATTGGCCCCACAACCCGAAACTAATGAAGTTCTAGTATCTAATGTACCCAAGCAGGAACAAGATGAAGGGTTCGATGTCAAAGTCGAGGTGCACAAGGAAGAGGAAGCGACCAAAAAAGAGATCAATCAGAAGGTCAAGGATTTTGGAGAGTATGACCCTACCTTAGATTTAAGCAGATTTAGACTGCCCGGGATTGATTTACTTCAACAATACGGCGACGGTCAAATCACCTTCGACAAGGAGGAAATTGAGAAGAACAAGAACAATATTGTAGACACTCTACGTAACTATAATATTGAGATTAAGGAGATTAAAGCGACTATTGGCCCAACAGTGACACTCTATGAGATCGTCCCAGCAGCAGGTATTCGTATTTCCAAAATCAAAAATCTTGAGGACGATATTGCTCTGAGTCTAGCGGCTTTGGGTATACGTATCATCGCCCCTATCCCGGGTAAAGGAACCATTGGTATCGAGGTACCGAACGCCAAACCACAAATGGTGAGCATGAAGCAAGTTATTTCTAGCAAGCGCTTTCAACAGGCCGATATGGAATTGCCAGTAGCTATGGGACGTACCATTACCAATGAGAATTTTGTCTTTGATCTCGCTAAGATGCCGCACTTATTGATGGCTGGTGCTACGGGTCAAGGCAAGTCGGTTGGTCTGAATGCCATATTAACGTCACTATTGTACAAGAAACACCCGTCTCAACTCAAGTTCGTGTTGGTGGATCCGAAGAAGGTGGAATTGACATTGTATAACAAGATTGAACGTCATTACCTCGCAGTACTTCCAGATTCTGACGAAGCAATCATTACAGACACCACCAAGGTGGTCAATACCTTGAACAGCCTGTGTATTGAAATGGACAATCGTTACGAACTCTTGAAATCTGCCATGGTTCGTAACATTAAAGAATACAATGCGAAGTTCATTTCGCGCCGATTGAATCCTGAGGAGGGACACCGTTTCCTGCCTTACATCGTTCTGGTCATTGATGAATTTGCCGATCTTATTATGACTGCCGGTAAGGAGGTTGAGATGCCTATTGCCCGTCTCGCGCAGCTTGCACGTGCCATTGGAATCCACTTGATTGTTGCTACGCAGCGCCCTTCGGTTAATGTAATTACAGGTATCATCAAGGCAAACTTCCCGGCCCGTGCTGCCTTCCGTGTTACCTCTAAAATAGATTCTAGAACCATTTTGGATGCAGGAGGTGCGGATCAGCTCATTGGTAAAGGGGACATGCTTTTCTCTCAGGGGTCCGATTTAATTCGTCTCCAATGTGCCTTTGTGGATACACCGGAAGTTGAGGAAATTTGTGACTTTATTGGTAATCAGCAAGCCTACCCTACGGCCTATCAGCTTCCTGAATATGTTGGTGAAGAAGGCGGTGGCGTAGGAGATATAGACCCTTCCGACCGCGATGTACTATTTGAAGATGCTGCTCGTTTAGTTGTAGCCACACAACAAGGGTCTACCTCTATGATACAGCGCAAGCTTAAATTAGGCTACAATAGAGCAGGACGCATCGTTGACCAATTAGAGGCTGCGGGTATCCTTGGACCGTTTGAAGGGTCTAAAGCGAGACAAGTTTTAGTCCCAGACGATATGGCATTGGAACAGAAATTGAAAGGAGATGCGTAAATTGCACCACATGAGAATTATCGCCTTATTACTTCTACCCTTCTTGACTATTGGACAAAGTCATGAAGAAGCTAAGAAACTCTTGAATCAAGTATACGAGAGCACATTGGCTTTAGAAACGCAGCACATCACCTTTACAAATACCATCGAGGTACCAAGTAATGGTGGCATGAAAAAACGCAGTTCAAGCGGTGAATTATACGCTATTGGCGAAAAAGTACGCGTAAAAACTGATGCCTTCGAATTCCTTTCAGACGGCTCGAAAGCCTACCTTATTTATCCCGAAGACGAAGAAATAGAGGTTGCTGCTACGGACGAAGAAACCAGTCTTTCACCAGCAGATATACTTAAGAATTACCAAAGCGGCTACAGCTATAAGATGGCCGGTCGCTCTACCGATGACGGTAAAACCTTACAATACATCCGTCTAAAACCCGTGGCTAACGAAGAAGTGAAAGAGATTTTAATCGGCATAAATATGACGACTATGCTCTTAGACAACTACACTCAATTCGGAACGAACGGGTCTAACAACATATTCTCAGTAGATACCTACAAAGTGAATACCGCTTTAGACGCATCGATGTTTGACATCAATAGTGCAGAATTCTCAGGGTACTACCGACTTTAAAAAATGAATAAACTAGACCTCTACGTCTTAAGAAGCTTTATAAAACCATTGATTCCAACCATAGGAATCATGGTTTTTTTCTTTTTGATGCAAATGGTCTGGAAATACATCGACGACCTTGCTGGCAAAGGGATAGAATGGTATACCATCCTTGAACTCATGTTCTATTGGGCAGCGAGCGTAGTCCCGTTCGCTCTGCCAGTTAGTGTGTTGTTCGCATCACTGCTCACCTTTGGAAACTTTGGAGAGCACTATGAGATGGCTGCAATGAAAAGCTCCGGAATCTCACTATTTCGAGGTATTCGCTCTCTCATCATTTTAAATGTACTCATTGCTATAGGTGCCTATTTCTTCTACAACAATGTGATCCCCGTGGCCAATCTGAAAGGGCAAAGTTTATTGGTCAACATCTCAAAAAGTAAACCTGCATTTCATATCACGCCTGGGATATTCTACAATGGATTTGACGGATACAGCATTAAGATTGGTGAGAAAGAAGGCGATGAAGAGCAACTACTACGCGACATATATATCTACGATCACAAAGAGAACAAAAAAGGCAATCATAAAGTCCTCACTGCCTCTTCAGGAATCATGCGAACCGTAGGCGGAAGTAGATTTCTAGAAATAGAGTTGCACGACGGTTCAACCTACGAGGACATTGTTAAAAAAGACAGAGCAGAGCGTCGCAAAATGCCGTGGGCACGAAGCGCATTCGATACCGCCTACATACGCTTCCCACTTGATGGATTCTCAAACGAGGATTTGTATAAGACCAGGAGAAGAGACTTTATGATGCTCAATACGAGCCAGCTTTTGGCTAAAACCGACACTCTTGAGGAGCAAATCAAAGAAAGACAAGCACATTTCGAAAAGAACCTGCAAGGCAAATACAAATTCGACTACGTAGATATCGCTTCTGGCCAGCCAGAGGTCCTTAAAGAGAATCTGATGAAGAATTTGCTCAGCGGTATGCGTATAAGAGCGTCACAGAATGCGATTAGGTTAGCTCGAAGTAATTTGGACTATCTACGTCAACAACAACGAGAGATGGAATGGCGTGAAGAGATGTACATGCGGCATTGGATAGAATACTACAAGAAATACGCTCTAGGCGTGGCTGTACTTATCATGTTCTTTATCGGTGCCCCACTGGGAAGTATCATCAGAAAAGGCGGTATTGGTCTTCCTTTGGTCATTAGTACCATAGCCTTTTTGATCTTTCACATTCTCAATACGACCTTCGAAAAAATGGGTCGTGAAATGCTCATGGACGTGGAACTTGCAAGCTGGCTACCCTCCATGATTCTTGCACCAATTGCACTTTGGCTTACATATAGCGCATCCACGGACAGATCTTTGCTCTCCGGAGAATGGTTTAATATCATTACATCAAGATTCCGCAAAAACACCCCAGATGCCTAAAATCCTAATTCTATCTAATAAAGTCCCCTATCCTTCTAAAGACGGCAGCTCCATAGCAATGGCCCGTCTATTAGAAAACTTATTAGAAATGGGCAATCATGACATCACCTACGGGGCGCTTAATACGGTAAAACATCGCAAGCATCTTGATGATTTCCCAAAGGAAATTTTAGATCAAATTGTTCTCAAGACCTTTCAAGAAGATACCAGTCCTACCCCAATGAACGGGCTATACAATCTCTTCCTAACCAATAAGCCTTTCAATACCATAAGATTTTATGTTCATTCTATGGTAAATTGGCTCCAAGGGTTTGAAACGGACCAATTCGATGTCGTTATTCTCGAAGGCGCATTTATGGGAGACTACCTGCCGCTAGCTAAGATTATTGGCAAGAAAGTAGTCCTTCGCTCTCATAATCTTGAACACGTCATTTGGGAAAGGAGTATTGAAAATTCCAGTCTAGCCCTTAAAAAGCTCTACTTCACTATTCAAGCCAATCGATTACGACGATTTGAGCAAAGATTGACACAATTAGTAGATAGTGTTTGGAGCATAAGTCCTGTGGATTCTTTTTGGTTTAAAGCCCTCAACAGCGAGACTCATTTTGTGCCAGTTAGCATCCAATCAAAACCTATTGACTTTGAAATTGCTCCTAAAAAGTGTTTTTTCCTCGGTGCACTGGATTGGTTGCCTAACCTCGAGGCGATTGAATGGTTCTTAAAAGACGTCTGGCCTAGGGTAAATGATTTAGACCCTAGTATTGAATTCCATTTGGCAGGAAATAATACACCGAAACACATCCTTAAACTCAAAGCGCACAACCTCTTCGTGCATGGAAGAGTACCTAGTGCCGAGGCGTTCTCTAAAAACCACGGAATCAGCATTATTCCTTTACTTTCCGGATCGGGAGTACGCATTAAATTATTGGAAAATGGAGCCTACGGTATACCCACTATATCTACACGTATAGGAGCCGAAGGTGTATACGATACGGTCAATTCCAAAATACCGATTACCGATTTCCCTGCAGAATTGGCCCGTAGAATTGTAGAATATACCACTGACGCAAATAAAGCAAAGCTCATCTCAGAGCAGCTCCACGAGGATATTAGTCGTAGATTTAGCGCTTCAGAATCTATTGAAGCAATTCGTAAGGCATGGCCGAAATAATCGGACTTTTTGTAGCATCTCTTTGTATCCTTCTCATTGGGCTAACTTATGTGGTATATCCTGCTATTCGGTTATTGAGATTAAAAGATCAACCTACATTCTCCGCTCCAGCTCACAGGCCCAGTGTTTCTATCATTTTCGCGGCATATAACGAAAAGGTCGTTATTGAGGAGAAAATCCGCAGCATCTATGACAGCAAGTACGATTTGGATAAAATCTCTGTACTCGTTGGTAGCGACATGAGTACCGACGGCACTGATGAAATAATTATCCGTCTCCAATCCGAGTTTCCTAATCTCCATTTACATCGAACGGAAAAGCGTACTGGAAAATCTGGTATCATGAATATGCTCGCCGACAAGGCTACAGGAGAAATTCTCATCGCAACAGATGCTAATATCATTTTCAAACACGATACCATTAGTCAGCTCGTTCAAAGCTTTGCCTCGGAACAGATTGGAGCCGTTGCCGGTGCTTTGACTTATAAAGGAAATTCGGACAATAGCACCGCCAAAAGTGAAGGTATTTACCTAAACCTTGAGAATAAAATCAGGCTCAGTGAAAGCCAATGCTTCGGATTTTGCCTTGGTATGGAAGGAGGATTGTACGCCATTAGGAAATCCCTTTGGGCCCCTATTCCACCCGCTACCTTTATGGAAGATTTTTTCCAAACCATGCAAATTCTTGGACGGAAGAAAAAGATCAAATTCAACCCGTTAGCTATTGGTTATGAAGATGTTAGCACATCTCTATATGAAGAGTTTAAGCGTAAAATAAGAATCTCTCTTGGGAACTTTCAGAATTTGAAGAGGTTCAAAAATGTACTTTGGAAATCTACTTATCCCCTAGGTTATGCTTTCCTTTTACACAAAATTTTACGATGGTTCACACCACACATCATTATCGTTCTGTTGGCCGCACTTCTCTTTAATCCACTAACGACGATCATAGGTTTAATTTTATTTGGCGTATTGCTGCTTCAGTTTATCCTCGTCAAATTCAATATGCACGGCCCTATCACTTACTTTTGTGCTATGAATCTAGCCATGCTGCTGGGACATTTGAAGTACCTCAAAGGTGTCAGTTCAAGTGTTTGGGAGCCCACTAAAAGAATTCAAGAATGAGTTTGAATACCATAGAAGAAGCCTTAGAAGATATCGCCGCCGGAAAAGTAGTCATTGTCGTTGATGATGAAGACAGAGAGAATGAAGGGGATTTTGTGGCCGCGGCCGAATGTGTGTCTCCTGAGATGATCAATTTCATGGCGACTGAAGGTCGAGGTTTAATTTGTACACCTATTCTACCACAGCGCGCCGAGGAATTGGACCTTCCTCCTATGGTTCAGAACAACACGGACCCTAACAAAACTGCGTTTACTGTAAGTATTGATCGCATTGGAGAAGGTTGCACTACCGGCATCTCTGCTTACGATCGTTACATGACTGTAAAAGCGCTCGTAGACCCATCAATCAAGCCAGAACAATTAGCTCGTCCTGGACACATTTTTCCGCTCATAGCAAAGCCGGGCGGAGTACTTCGCCGTGTAGGGCATACAGAAGCAGCCGTAGATTTAGCACGTCTTGCCAGTAAAGCTCCTGCCGGGGTGATCGTTGAAATCATGAATGAAGACGGCACCATGGCACGCCTACCGCAGCTTCTGGAGATTGCTAAAAAGCATGATCTAAAGGTGATCAGTATTGAAGATCTCGTAGCCTTTAGGATGGAAAAGGAGAGCTTGATTGAATTGGCAGAAAAAACAGAGATTGATACTCCATATGGTCATTTCACTTTGCATGCCTTTGAGCAAAAAACGAATGACCAAGTTCATATCGCACTGACAAAGGGCAGTTGGAAGAAAGAAGATGTCGTTCCTGTTCGTATTCAGAGCGCAGGTATTGCCAACGACATTTTCCACACCTTGACTTCAAACGAAGCCACAAACTTTCAACGTGCACTCTCCACCATTTCTAAGCGCGGGGCCGGTGCGATCATCTACATGAATCAAGAACGTAATTCGAACAAGATTCTTCAAAGAATTCGTCAATTCAAAAAAGAAGGAGAGTTGAGTTCTATCGGCTCAATGAAGGATGCTAGGGACTTTGGGATTGGTGCACAGATTATTCACCAATTGGGAATTAAGAACATTGATCTAGTAACCAACAACCCTATCAAACGTGTTGGTGTTGCAGGGTACGGATTAGAGATAGTGCAGAATTCAGCCTTAGAATGAAATCCTCGAATTCCATCCGATTAGCCGTCCAATTTTACAAGCGTCAAAACACTACATTGTCGCTGGTGAATTTGATGCTATTGGTGGCCATTTCTGGTATACTGGAGACCCTGCCAATACTAGCGTCCCTCCCCTTGTTGCGTTCCGTGTTCCTTGGTAATATCACGGTTGAATTAGGCAGCTTTGAAGTGACAATGGTTATCTACGCCATTGCTTTGGCAGTATTGCTTGCTTTAAGGTTTTTCATAGGTCGCTATGCACAATTCGCAAATGCCCGTGAGCGCATTAATATTTTAACGGAGTTTAGAATTACTGCTACTGCGGAGGATCGAAAAGTGCAAAAAATCAACTTTGGGAAAAGCGTACAGGGCATCAACTTTTTACTCGTAGGTTGGAGCCAATTTGTACCAGGTATTCTTTTTACCATATTGGGTATTGTACTAGCTCCAAAATTTGGGATAATAACTCTAGGAATTGTTGGACTTTGGGCCATAATTCTTCGATTAGTCAAACGAAACCAAGATAGTTGGCATAAAAAGTCGAGCAATCTTGCCAATAAAATTGATGAGTTAAATACTACGCAGCTTAAAGAACTACAATCGTATAGAATTGAAGGTGCACGCTGGGATGCCATCAATAAAAACCTGAGAGAAATAGTGATAATTAGTTCTCTAGTCGGCTCATTGATGATCAATAACCACCTTGGAATGAGCTCTTCGTTTAGTTCTTTATTTGTAATTATCGTTTTTCTAAGAGGCCTACAGCAACTATACACGTCCTATATCATGGCACAACAACTCGCTGGTTTACAAAATTTTCTAGCAAAAGTGTAGCTGTTATCACGGCGGTTTTGGTCTAAGTATTTGTACTTTTACTGAAATAAAAACCGTTAAATCATGAGAAAAACCCTAGCCCTCTTGACAGCCGGCTTATACCTAGCTAGTTGTCAGACAGATACGGTGGGTATTGACGATGTTGACATTATTGCGGAACCCGTAATTGCTTTACCTATAGGTGAAATCAACTTGACTCTGGACCACCTACTCGTACCGGACGATTCCTTGATCTACGACGATAATATGGATTACAAGCTAGTGGTAGCTCAAGATTCCGTATTCTCGATTGCCGTAGACGACCTTATTTCATTACCTGCACAAAGTCCTGCTTCGAGCTCCATTTCTATGGGAACTATCGGCGTGAACAATGTAACGATGACCACAGACATCAGCCTTGGGACTGTTGCAACAGATGCTGGATTGACCACTATTAATTCTGCGAATGGCTCAAGTGCACCATTCCCTTCCATCAATGAAACCAACGTAGGAACTTACGGCGGTGGTGGCTTTGGAACATTCACGAATGCATCTTTTTCAGACGGTTCAATGACACTTACCATGACCAACGATTGGCCAACGGTAGTAAGCATGGGGGTTGAGCTTGTAAATAATACGAGCGGCGCGACTATTCTGACTTTTGCTCTTAACAATGCCTCAGCAAACGGAGGTACAGCAACAGATACTGAAAGCCTCATAAACAAGACGCTTCCAAATGACATTGGTTTCAAAATCACTTCGCTAAGTTCTCCAGGTACAGGAACCAACTTTGTTGCGATTGATACAACGGATGCACTAACTCTGGACATTTCTACAGCAGATCTTGAAGTATATAGCGCAGTAACTGCATTAACTACACAAGATATCTCAAGCGATACGCAATACGTAGATTTGAGTACAGGTGGTAGCGAGGAGCTACGAGAGCTGATGTTCAACACAGCAAGCTTTGACTACGAATTCACTTCTACCCTTGCCGAGGATCTTGAACTAGGCATTGGTTTCCCAGGTTCTGATCAAAATGGCGTTGAGGTGGACACCACCATTACTATTCCTTCAGGACAAACGGTAACTGGTTCTATTAGTTTGGACAATACCATTTTAGATTTAACTACTGATCCTTCACAAAACCACAGCAAACTGCCCATTGCAGTAAGTGCTACTCTTCTAGGTTCAGGAAACCAAGTAACTATAGATAGTTCTGATGCCCTCGATATGACCTTCGAAATGACCAACCTACAATTCGGTCACATTAAAGGGTTCTTTGGTACTCAGATGATTTCGATTGATAACGGTTCTGTACCGCTATCCGTTGAATTTCTCGAAAACTTCGAAGGTTCTATTGCTTTTGCAGAGCCATCAATCTCAATGGATATCACCAACTCGATTGGTCTGCCTATCCAATTGGCCTTGGATTTTGATTCCTATTCAAACGGAACAGCATCTTCACTAAATGGTCCGGATTACATACTGCCCTTCCCAACAACTTTGGGTGATACGGAAACAGGCACCCTGACTTACGACAATACCAACAGTCAGATTACAGACGTCTTCACACTTCCTAAGGACAGCATCGTCTATGGTGGAGCTGTGAATGTTAACCACGATACGACCACCTTCGGTACTGACAATTTCGTCACGAATACCGGTGCCATCTCAGGTGACTTATTAATGGAACTTCCATTTACCATTACGGCTACAGGTTTGGCTTTTGGTGATACTCTGGCTCAAGATCTTAACTTAAATGAAAGTCTAGACGATAGTACTTCGGTTGAAGATTTGAAACTCTTCTTGAGCACCACTACTACTCTACCTCTCGATGCTTCAATCACTCTGAAATTCTACGACGCTACGTGGAATGAAGTGCATATGGAGACGGTTGACCTTCTTGTGAGTGGTGTACCAAATGCCAACGGCATAGTTACTTCACCAAGTGTGAGTGATGTAGAAATTGATCTAAGTGGTACAGCATTAGAAGCTGTATTAAATGCAAAGGCCGTTATCGCAGAGGCCACTATGGATACCTACAATGGTGGTTCTGATCCTGTGAAACTCAGGACTGATGCTTCCATCCGCCTCGGTTTAGGTGTACAACTTCAATTGAATGTAATCCGTTAATGACTATGAAAAAGTTTATCACACTCTTCGCTATTGTCATTACATCGGGTGTAATGGCACAAAATTTAACCACTTGGGGGCTCTCAGGAAATGCTGACAACTTGGTCCAAAATCCAGGAGCAGATCCAATGACCAGCTTCCAATTAAGATACTTGGGGTTCCAAACGAATGCTGGATTAAATATGACGGCTGGTGAGCTTCTTAGTTCACCTGATATCCTGGCGAATATTGCTGGATCAGGCCTAGCAACCACTGAATTCTCTCTTGAAAATAATTTGGTTCTTCCTCATTTAGGAATCAAGTTGGGTAAGAACTACATCTTCGCCGGCGCTAACATTGATGTCACTTTTGGAGCTGTCGTTGATAATGACCTAGTAGGGTTCATCAAATATGGAATGGCTGATGCCAATGGAGATTTCGATCCTAATTACTCGGGAGATTTCTCAGACTTAGGGTTTAACCTACAAGTAAACCAAAGCACCTACTTCGGTTACCAGCGTGCCTTGATGGACAATAAATTACGTGTTGGTGCGACATACACTATGCACAACTACGTGACTGGTTTCAATGTTAACGCTTCTAACTTTAACATTGTCACTACTGGTTCCGTAGGAGCACCAAACTCATTTGCTGTAGATTATGATGTAGATATTGCTGGTGGGTTCGATTTCAATGCTGTCGACAGTCTATCGTTAATGAGGGATGCTATTAAAGACATTGCAACTCTTGAAATTGATCTAATGAATAGCATGACTTCATCAATTGGATTTGGTCTTACATTCAAGCCTATTCAAAGAGTTGAACTAGCTTTCGCAATGAACGGGTTGAATGCTGAAGCAGTAAGCTTTAATAGCATTACTTCGAAAGTATGGTCAGGTTCTAGTACTATTGATGGATTTGAATACACTTCGCAAGCGGGCGAAGCTGTATCTGAAGAGGTAGGTAATGCTGTAGATCAGTACACTGAAAGTCTAACAAATTCTATTGGTAATGAACTGACCAACGGAAATTATCAGCAAACCTTGAATGTTGCTCAGAACACTAATGCAGCATCTAACTTCTACTTCACGAAGCGCAGCTACATAGGTGCTCACTACACTTCAAGAACCAATTCTTTTAGAGATTTTGAATATGCTGGATTTAATGGACTATTGTGGCTGGGTCGCAACCTCCAACTCAAGGGTGGATACTACCTTTCGTTGGATGATGTAAACTCTGATATTATCAACGCCGCTGTACAGTTCCGTATTACTCCCCTTCTTCAAGTTTATGTAGGCTCAAACACTGTTGGAGATATTGCAACTATTGCTGATTCGTTCATTCAAGATCCTGAGAACATTCAGATTGGCGCTGCTACTAATGCTGTTAATCTAAGTGCAGGAGTAAGCTTCACTGCTTTTGATGGCAGATTTAGAGCTGAGAAAAAGGCACGTAAAGAAGCGAAAGCTGCTGAGAAAGCAAAAGATGCGACTGGTCTTACTCCAGCACAACAACAGAAAGTTGACGATGCTGCAGAAAACAGCAGCACGAAAAAATAATTCAACTTTGACGGTTTTAAAAAAGCCCGGCCTAAAGGCCGGGCTTTTTTATGGTTGAAATTTTCTACTCGCCCTTCGGCGCAATGATTTTCCTGAAGTTCAGTAACGGAGCATCCTCGGTGTAAAGTACCTTATATGTATAGCCGTACATTGCAGCATTAGCTTTCACAATCTCTATTTGTTGCTCTATGAAATGATTCAATGACTTTGCATCCTCTAAGCTGATTAAGGTCTTCTTGCTGGTTTCAGAATCGATAACAAATGAGCCAGCGTAGTGCTCTGGTGTTAGCTCTTTGTCTTTGGAGATTAGTAGAAGTACTTTAACGAAATGGCCAGCATCAACTAATGCTCCCACTGCTTGAGAGAGTCCTTCCATATCTTCATGATATGGATCAGTCATGATGATTACTTCGCTCCTCGGAGTAATCTCGGCGAGCAAACGATGAATGCCCTTAAGGAGATCTCCATTGCCCGCAGGTTGAGAATTTCTTGTTGCTAGAAAGCTTAGAAGCTGCTCCATGGCATCTTCGGTGTTCTTGGCTTCAAAGAATCGCTCCTCTCCTTCCCTTACATCAAGAAGACCAAGTGCATCTCTTTGCTTGGACAATAAGGCTGCCGAGAGTGCGATTTGTCGCACCGCGCAGTCCCACTTCTCTCCAGCGCTTCCATACATGGAAGCGCTGGAGTCTAGAAGAAAATAAGCGCGCAGATTACTCTCAGCCTCGTACTGCTTTGTGAGGTATTTATCTTGTCGTGCGAGCACGGTCCAATCAATGAACTTTGGGGAATCTCCAGGCACATAAGCGCGGTGCTGCGCAAAATCTAAACTGAATCCGAAATCTGGACTCTTGTGCAAACCGGTCATAAAGCCACGCACCTTATCGCGTGCCCACCATTGCAGTCCTATGATTTCGTCTTTATTCATCTTTTAATTCATGGACACCTTTTGCCTTGCCCATTGAGAAATTGTGATATAATCCAAAGCTACTTCCGTTTTGAATAATTCCAATACAAGAATCAACTTCATTTGAAGCAAACGAATACGCTCGATGAGATCTTCAGGGAATCCCCCTTTAAGCATTCTTGCTGCATTCGCGATACGCACATGTTCCAAGAGTTCATTTGAACTTTGTACCGCCTTAGAATAATAGTCTTCAAACGTATGACTATAGCGAGCTGCCACGCCTTGATCTAGTTCATTGCAAATGCTAATGATATCGTCCTTAATCTTGAAGGCTAGATTGAACGTGCCATTGCTGTGATAGCCTCTGGTCAACTTTTGGATTGCTCGGTTGATAGCCATGGCTTCTTGATAAATTGGTTGGCTGATTACTGTTTTCATAATTAAGCGATTTAGTTAGGGTTAATTCAATTTCCTTAAGTTTTCATACTGACCTTGCTTCCGGGCATGTTCCTGCTGCAACACATAGTAAAAACGATGACTCCAATTACTCATTTCATCCACACAAGGGAACAAATGGATGTCCTTTGGAATGTGGGGTAACAAGGCCATAATCTTGGCAACATAGAAGGTAAAACGCTCCAAAGATTTAATCTGCTTTACAAGCTCATCCTGCTCATGAAACTCGAGCATCTCACTCGCTAAGTTCAATCCGCACTTCCCAATATCATTCAAAATGGAATTATCATATCCGTTGCTTTGAACGAGAATGGCATGAACATATTTCTGCAGTTTAAAAGTGTGTTTGCTATGGATCAATTCAAAAGAGTTGTACATGGCTTTAGGTGTTAATGGTTATTGATTTATTAATTGTGACTAATCGATTTTTTGATTTCGTTTCTGCCCCAAATTCCGCCCCCTAAAAGAAGCAATGAGATACCGCCATCAATTGGCACATTCGGCGGTTGTGGTGCCGGAACTATTACAGTTCTTCGTTGTGCTGAGGTGATAAATGGAGCACTAAATAGCACTACTATAATCAGTATTCTTTTCATAGTGAGAATATGTTTTTGGGTTTATATACCTAAAACTACGCAGGAGTTTGAAGAATATTTTACGATTGGAAAACTTAAGGTTTTCAACAATCCACTACATTAGCGACATGATAATCACCAAGACTCCTTTTAGAATCTCCTTTGTAGGCGGTGGAAGCGATTTAGAAAGCTTTTTTAGCAAGAAAAAAGGTGCTGTTTTGAGTACAACAATTGATAAGTATATGTACATCAGCACTCATGAGTTTTTCGAAAGAAACAAGATTCGTTGTAAATACTCCCAAACAGAAACCGTTGACAACGTTGATGAACTGCAACATCCCATATTAAGAACGGTACTTAAGGATTTCGATGTAAAGGGCATCGAAGTAAGCTCTATTGCGGATATACCAGGTGGCACAGGAATGGGCAGTAGCTCCAGCTTTACAGTTGGATTATTGCACAATATCAGCGCTTACACGAATAAATTGGTGACCAAAGAAAGCCTAGGTGCAGGTGCTTGCCGAGTGGAAATTGATCTTTTGGGTGAACCTATTGGTAAACAAGATCAGTACGCAGCAGCCTACGGTGGCTTGAACATTATTGAGTTTAATCCCGACGGAAGTGTCAATGTTGAGCCTATCTACATCAGCGCTGAAACGAGGACGGAATTGAACAACAATCTTAAACTCTACTACATCGGAAATCAACGTAGTGCTAGTAAAATCCTGGCAGAGCAAAAGAAAAACACCTCTCAACAGGACAAATTCAAGGCGCTCGAAAAGATGGTTGACCTAGTCTATGATCTAAAAGAAGTGCTCATCAAAGGGGATTTGGCATCTTTTGGTGATCTACTGCATGAAAATTGGCTTTTAAAACAAAGCTTAGCTAAGGGCATTACTACCCCTCGCATCAACGATTTATATGAGGCAGCGACAAAAGCAGGCGCCCGTGGAGGTAAGCTTTTAGGTGCCGGTGGTGGTGGTTTCATGCTCTTTTATGTAGACGCGGAAAAGCACCTAGCTGTAGATGAAGCCATGGCGGAATTAGATGCAACACCATTCGATTTCAAAATGGAAACTGATGGATCGAAGATCATTCACATCGAAAGTTGATGCTATGCGGCTTGTGCATTGATTATTTATGTACTTTTGCCGCTCAATTATTCATTAATTAACGGGGTTTCGGACCCTTTTAAAACAATTAATTATGGCAACTAAGATTCGTTTGCAAAGAGGTGGTCGCAAGTCGCGTCCTATTTACTCAATCGTTGTGGCAGATGCTCGCGCTAAGCGTGATGGTCGTTTCATCGAGAAATTAGGGACATACAACCCGAACACTAACCCAGCAACAATCGATCTAAACTTTGATTCAGCTCTATCATGGGTGATGAAAGGTGCACAGCCAACTGATACGGCTCGCGCAATTCTATCTTACCGTGGTATCATGATGAAAAAGCACTTGCTTGAAGGTGTACGCAAAGGTGCATTGACTGAAGAGCAAGCAGAAGCTAAATACGAAGCTTGGCTAAGCGAGAAAGAAGCTAAAATCGGCGCTAACACTAAAGCGATCGCTGATAAGAAGGCTTCAGAGAAATCTGCTCGTCTAGCTGCTGAAAGCGAAGTAAACAAGGCTCGTGCTGCTGCAATCGCTGCTGCTAACGCTCCTGCTCCAGTAGAAGAAGCGCCAGCAGAAGAAACTGAAGCTGCTGCTGAAGAGGCACCAGCGGAAGAAGCTGCAGAAGAAAGCGCAGAGTAATTGTGCAAAAGGAGCAGTGCTTTTTACTCGGTAAGATCACTAAACTCCATGGGTATAAGGGAGCTATGGTTCTCCATATTGACTCTTCTACCCCACAATACTTTAAAACATTGGAATCGGTTTTCTTGGAATTTAACCAAGAGCTGATTCCATTTTTTTTTGCCGAACGTGGCAAACTCAACGGTAAGAAGCTAATCATTAAACTTGAAGACGTTGCGCCAGAAGAGGCCGCAAGATTCGTTGGTTGCCAAGCTTACTTGCCACAAGAAATGCTCCCAGCTCCAAAAGAAGGATTTTACGACAAGGCTATTATAGGTTTCCAAGCATTTTCGAATGAACAGCAAATTGGCACCATTACGGAAGTTGTAGAAAATGCTGCACAAAACTTATTTGTCATTGAACAAGGTGAAAAGGAGTACTTAGTTCCTGCCGTGGAAGCATTCATTCAAAAAATTGAACATGCTGAGAAAATCGTTTATCTTGAATTGCCAGAAGGTTTATTGGACCTTTGATCACAGATGAACGAACACAAACCATACGATCCGAGATACTTGCATTTGATTTTCAGTGCATTGCTCATGATTCAGTTAGTTTTAACCTCGGTAGTACTTTATGTTGCTAGCGACAGTGCCAGCATATTTCTACTCCCTTTTGCGGGGAATACCTACGCTATTCCAGGAATCGCCTTTGTCCTTCTACTTTTAGGCAGGTACGTATGGAACAATGGTATGCGTGAAATTTCCACCAAAGACAATCTTTTCGATAAACTTGAAATACTTACCAAAATTCATATTTGGAGATGGGTATTGGTCCAATTAGGCACACTCATACTATTGACCTACACCTTGGTAGAAGGCAATTTCTATTATTTCATTTTTGCCTTGGTTAATATTGTCTATTTCTTCACCTTGCGACCAAAGATATTCGGACTCGCAGGAGAATTATGAAACTCGTAGGGCCTTTTCAAATGAAACAATTCAGCGTGGAGCACGACAGTTGTGCCATGCGCGTGAATACAGACGGATGTCTTCTAGGCGCCCTTGCTGGTGATTTTGAGGACGAAGCTTCCGTTCAACACATACTCGACATTGGTACTGGAAGTGGAGTTATTGCTCTTCAATTGGCCCAACGCTACGGCGGTGCATTTATAGATGCTGTTGAAATTCATGGACCTAGCGCAAAACAAGCCTCAGACAACTTTAAAAGTAGTCCTTGGAGCAACAGAATGATATGTTACCATGAGCCCCTTCAAGACTTTGAGGCCAGTGTAGGTTACGATCTAATCGTCTCAAATCCGCCTTACTTTGAATCGGGTCCAACTAAAACAGACGAGGGAGTGGCCAATGCTCGACATGCTTTGACCTTAGATTTTAATTCTCTCATTCAGCATACTTCAAGATTGCTGAAAGTATCGGGTACATTTTGGTGTGTTTTACCTGCAGATCGAGCACAAAGCATGATTGAAGCGGGCATTGAAGAAAATTTACACTTGACTCATATCTACTCTATCAAACCAAAAGACATTCGTCCTGCCAATAGAGTAATCATGGCATTTAGCAAAGTGCCCGTGGAGGAGACTGTACGAAAAGAAATAATCATATATAAGGCGCCACAGGAGTACTCTGACGAGGTCCGCGAAGTATTATCCCCATTTTACGCAAGTCTCTAATAGCCGCTGTACGTAACCTCTTTCTCGATAAATTTCACACCAAAGTCCCTGGCCAATTCGTCTAAAATAGGATCGAACCACTCCTTGGTCATCGGTCGTTGCACACCTATTGGAGCCTCTCCTTGCAGAACAATTTTGGTGGCTATACCCAAAGGCAGCCCCACTGTACCCGCCATCGCCGTGCTTTTTGCATTCTCTCCTTCCACTCCCATAGAGCTTTCAACCATAAAGAGCTCACCATCCTGCTCCCAACCTATTTTATGGTACATCACAATCAAATCTTTGTCTTCCGGCAGCATCGTCCATACCTGACGTAAGATGTACTCTAGGCATTGCGCCGGCGTAGCTTCATCAAACTCGAATTTTTGTTCAGAAAATATTCCCGCCCACTCTAGCTTAGAGAATATCTCAGAATCTTGCGGTATACTGAGATAGTATTTAAGTTTCAATTCGACACTATCATTTGGGTTGTAGGCTAAAAACAAATTTGTAAAGTCCCTGAAAGACATCTTCCTCAATCCCTTAATAACATAAGAATCGTCCGTCATGCCCAACCGAACGAAACAATCCCATGCACGCGCATATCCCGGTCTTCTTAAGGTTCCTCTATATAGCGTCTCAATCTGGGTTAAACCATAGGCCTCTTTGTACTTCAATGAATCTCGATTGGCCAAACCTTCGAATCGGCCATACCCCTCCACATTCATAAATTCTGTTCTTCTAAAAACCATATGTGGCGGAATGTACTTGTACTTGCCTTCTTGTAAAAACTTGACAGCCCCTCCCTGCCCTGCTAAAACAACATTGCGAGGATTCCAAGTAAACTTGTAGCGCCATGGATTCTGCCCCTCAGAATCGGGACTAAGTAATCCTCCGGTAAAACTTTCGAAAAGCTTAATCTTACCACCTTGAGAACGAATTTTTTCGATGAGCTGCATAGCACTCATGTGATCAATACCCGGATCCAATCCACATTCGTTGAGGAAAACCAAACCTTTTGAAAGAGCTTCCGCATTTAACGCCTCCATCTCTTTGGTTAAGTAGGATGCCGTAATCAAGTGACTATTGTGCTCTAAACAACTCTTAGCCACTGACATGTGCATGTGGGCAGGCACCATACTTATAGTAATATCCGCCTTTCCTATTTCAAGGCTTAGCGCTTGCTTATCAGTAATATCAAGCGCACCAAAAGAGCATCCTTCCATCATCTCACCCATACGCTCTTGAGCTACTTCCAAAGCTTTATCTACCACACGAAGACGAATGCCTTCAGTACTTATTAAAGATTTCAGATAGGGAACTAATTTCTGGGTACTTAAACCTGCACCTATTAAGAGGACTTGCTTCATTTCAAATGATTTCCTCCTAAGTTAATCCGATTCTTCTTTGTTTTAATTAGAACACCAACTCTATTTACTGTTAATTATTAAACAACTTTCAACCGAAGCAATCCTTAACTTCAACGCATGAAAAACACCATCGCCATTTTAGGTGCTTTAGCCGTTGCATTAGGTGCTCTAGGAGCCCATGCTTTAAAAGATGTGCTCGATGCCTCGAGCCTAGCTTCCTTCAAGACCGCGGTCTTATATCATTTATTTCATTCCATTGCCCTATTAGCAATAACTAGAGGCAAATACAAAAGAATAACTGCACAGCTATGGCTCTGGGGCATCATACTTTTTTCAGGTTCTATTTACCTGCTTTCAACCGATGAATTGATGGGTCTTTCTTTATCCTTTCTAGGACCGATTACCCCGTTAGGTGGGCTACTCCTAATTGGCGGCTGGATCTCTCTTTTAGGCTCAAACGAGGCAAATGTGGATAAATAGTTAGAACTTAGAGATAAAAAATACAAAGTGTTAGGACACTTCACTTTTACCTCCTTAAGTTTGTAAGACCTATTACATTTTAAAGAACCACACTAATAATGACTTCTAAGAACCACCTAGAAGCCTTAGACCTATTGGGTATTAAGGCTGGAGAAGTATTTAGCAATCTTCACCCCGATGTGCTCGAGGAGCACAGTTTACGCAAAAACATGGCAGTGCGTACTGCCCACGGAGCTATAGCCATTAACACTGGTAAATTCACTGGACGAAGCCCAGAAGACCGTTTTATCGTCAAGGATAATTTGACAAAAGATGCTGTTTGGTGGGGCCCGATCAACAAGCCTTTTGATGCGAAAAAGTTTCAATCACTCAAATCGAAGATATGTACCTACCTAGAGGGCAAGGATGTTTACGTTCGTGATGCCTTCGCCGGTGCCCACCCTGCCTACAGATTATCTGTAAGGGTTATTAACGAATATCCTTGGTCCAATCAGTTTGCCAGCAATATGTTTATTGCGCCTACTGAAGCAGAATTGAATGACTTCAGCGCAGAATGGATGGTAATCAATGCTCCGGGTTTTATGGCTGATCCTGAGGTAGACGGAACAAGACAAGCTAATTTTGCTATAATAGACTTTAGCGATAAATGCATCATTGTCGGTGGTACCGGGTATACAGGTGAAATCAAGAAAGGTATTTTCTCAGCGCTAAATTTCATTCTCCCTTACCAAAAGAATGTTCTTAGCATGCACTGTTCCGCCAATGTTGGAGAGCAAGGTGACACCTCAATTTTCTTTGGACTTTCTGGTACGGGTAAAACAACTCTTAGTGCTGATCCGAAGCGTAAACTTATTGGTGATGACGAGCACGGGTGGTGTTCAGACAATACCATTTTCAATTTTGAAGGGGGTTGTTATGCTAAGGTCATCGATTTAAGTGCAGAGAAAGAACCGGATATATTCAATGCCATTAAACCACATGCCATTTTAGAGAATGTTATTCTCAATGCCAACGGTAGTGTGAAGTTTGAAGACGCCAGCATTACTCAAAATACAAGAGTCAGCTACCCTATTGATCATATCTCCAATATTCAACCCGGTTCCTTAGCTGGCAACCCTAAAAACATCTTCTTCCTTACTGCAGATGCTTACGGGACCTTACCTCCTATTTCGAAATTAACTCCTAGTCAAGCTGCCTACCACTTTATCAGCGGTTATACTGCTAAAGTTGCAGGTACAGAGGAAGGTGTAACAGAACCTAAAGCAGTGTTCTCCGCTTGCTTTGGAGCACCATTCATGCCGCTACACCCCACCTATTACGCAAATATGCTCGCTGAGAAAATGGAAGACGCGAACGTTCATGTGTGGTTAATCAATACGGGATGGACTGGTGGCCCTTACGGAATTGGCAAGCGAATGTCCTTAAAGCATACACGAAGAATGATTACTGCTGCGATGAATGGCGAGTTAGAACATGTAGATTATAGGGAACATGAAATCTTCGGTTTACACATGCCGACTTCATGTCCGGATGTGCCAGATCATATCTTAAATCCAAAAGATACGTGGAACGATCCACAGGCATATGATGAAATGGCGAACGAATTGGCAATGAAATTCTCGAACAACTTTAAACAGTTCGAGAGTGAAGCCACAAACGAAATACTGGAGGCATCCCCTCGAGTATTGGTTGGAGCTAAATAAACTCCAAGTGTTAGATGTGTCTGTAAGGGCGGCCTTTGGCCGCCCTTACTTGTTTAGAAGATGGTTAATAACTACGCATTCAACTGACTTAAAGTTCACAAAACAGGCTTTTAAAATCGGTAAATTAAAAGGACACTAAAAGCCATATCAATGCCTGTAAAGAATAAGAAAAACGCGGCTCAGAAAATTTTCGTTCTTGATACCTCAGTGATACTTTATGATCATAACGCCATATTTTGCTTTGAGGAACATGATGTTGTTCTACCCATTTCCGTGTTAGAAGAATTGGACGAATTTAAAAAGGGTCATGATTCGAAGAATTACGAGGCTCGTGAATTCATAAGAACACTGGATAAAATTACTGAGGGAAAGGATTTTACAGATTGGATTCCATTAAATGGAGATACGCATGGTAACCTTCGAGTGATCATGGACACCTCACATAAGGGCATAGACGCAGAAAAGGTACTTGGCCGCAAGATGGATCATCGAATTATCAATGCTGCCCTTAACATCCAAGATTTAGAGCCTGAAAAAACCACCATTCTCGTAACCAAGGACATCAACCTTAGATTAAAAGCCAAAGCCCTGCACCTTCGTAGTGAGGATTATTTGACAGGAAAAATCAAAGACATGGATGCCCTTTTCAAGGGTAAATCGGTTGTTGAAAATTTCAATCTTGCGACCCTTACTAGGTTGTATGCGGATAAATCCATTGATATTGACAGCGTGGTTGAAGAAAATCCCTCATTCTCGCCTTTTCCAAACAGCTATTACGTCTTAAAGTCAGATACATCTAGCGGTTTGGCGTATTACAATGCCATTGATAAAACTCTTGACCATGTTGAAAAGCGCTCGGTATACGGCATCAAGCCTAGAAATGCTGAGCAAGCCTTTGCTATTCACGCCATTCTAAACCCTTATATCAAATTAGTAAGTCTTACGGGTGTGGCAGGAACGGGTAAAACCTTAATTGCCCTAGCCGCTTCGCTTGAACAACGCAGGGACTTCAAGCAGATTTATCTAGCACGACCTATAGTCCCTCTTTCCAATAGAGATCTTGGCTATCTACCGGGTGATGCAAAAGAGAAAATCAACCCTTACATGCAACCGCTATGGGATAATCTTAAGCTCATCAAGAATACCTTTAGCGATAGAGACAAAGAGTACAAACAGCTTGAAGCTATGGTGGAAAAAGAGAAAATTGTTATCACCCCTCTAGCCTATATCCGCGGACGCTCCTTGGCAGAAATAATATTTATCGTAGACGAAAGTCAAAACCTCACTCCACACGAGGTAAAAACCATTATAACTAGAGCAGGTGACGGTGCTAAATTTATTTTCACCGGAGATGTTGGACAAATCGATACGCCATATCTCGATGAGCAATCAAATGGATTGAGCTATTTGGTGGACAAGGCAAAAGGCCAAGATATTTATGCGCACATTACCTTGGAGAAAGGGGAAAGAAGCGAATTGGCAAATCTTGCGAATGAGCTACTGTAAATCGGCACAGAATTTGTTTCCCAAATCAAGAATAAAAACCTTCTTCAAATGATTACCCTTTATACCGCAGTTACACTTGACGGATTTATCGCTACTAAAGATGGCGGCATTGACTTTTTAGAAAATCCTAGATACCAACTTCCTGATGAAGATTATGGTTACGCAGGATTTTACGAAGGCATAGAAATCGTTGCAATGGGCTACAATACCTACCAACAAGTGATAAATTTTGAAGGTGAATACCCCTACCACGGGAAGCATAGCATTGTTTTCAGTAAAACGGGTTCTGCTGATGAAATTCCAGGCGATATAGAGATCACGGAGGAAACAGAGGAAAGTGTCATCCAAAGACTTAAAAGAGAAGGCAAAAATGTGTGGATAATTGGAGGCGGTGCCACCAACGCAAGAATTCACCAAAGTGGGTTGATTGACCGTATGATACTGACCTATCTGCCGTTGACATTGGGCGCAGGTATTCCTTTGTTTAGAGAGAACGAGGGTCGTCAAGAATGGAAAAACACAGGTACACGAACTTTTGCCAATGGCTTGGTTCAAATCACCTTGGAAAGGAGGTAATCTACTTTTACTTCTAAATCACTCAAAGAACCGTTATTGACTACAACTAAGTGGCTGTGTTTTTTTCGATAATCATCATTATGTTGATTAGCTAGCCGCTCTTTAATGTGATCTATTTTTAGTTCTGGATTGCGCTTTTTTACTCGATTAATCCGGATATCTTCATCGGCCACTATGCTGACCACGAAGTCACATGTTTTGTCTTTCGCTTCTAGAACGAGCGCACTTTCTTTGAATACCACTTCCTTACCACAAAGCATAGCCCAGCGCTCGAAATCGGCTCGAACTACAGGATGTACTAACGATTCAAACTTGTGTTTTAAAATCTGATTATTGAAAATGCGATCAGCGATATAAGACCGGTTTAAAGAACCGCCTTCATAGGCAGGTTTACCCATAAGGTTGGTGATGGCATCAACTAATTTCACGTCTGAATTCATAAGAATCTTAGCTCGATTATCACTATTGTAAACCAAGTAACCTTTAGCCTCGAGCATCGCGCAGAATGTGCTCTTTCCTGAGCCCATTCCTCCAGTAATACAAATGACTTTAGGTGAAAGCATTAATTCATTTTTTCAATAACGTTTGGCTGAACGGATAAAACCGAAACGTCACGAGTTAGGTTTTTGCAAGAAATTGAATAATAACCCTCGTTTGAGGAATAAGATACATCAATTAACTCACTGATTTCAGCTTTCAACAAAGATCTTACGGGACCGCTGATCCATACCTCGACATCTACGATCTGTTGACCCAATATTATTGGAATACTGACTTTCTTCTCAGTCCAAAGTTCGCTTAGACCAATAACCTCTACACGATCTATTTCAACTGTACTTAAATCTTTACTCAACCCTGATATTGGCAAATCTAGGGCGTGGCCTCCATCCCAGTAAAATTCTGGTAATTCGATATACAAATCAGCCTGTCTAACCGCATCAGAGGAGCCCACAACTTCTACACTGTCTGGCTGCAGCCTAATCGGCTCGAGCCATTTATAACCTTCGGGTAACTCTATTTTATTTCTTCCCGATATGCGCACCGGAATTTTGCTCCGCTGCAACGATTCACAAGGAAATAAAAGCTCACTTGAGGCTATTGAAAAATCATAATTATTACTGAAAATGGATTTAAGGACAGAGCTAACTTCGGTACTTTTCACTGCATAGGTATACTCATCCTTCGCAAGAAAGGAAGATGCCTCTAAAACAACTTCTTTACCATCAACTTCTGAGAGTCGTAGCGCGTTTATCCCTGAAGCACTCACCTCAAGGTTTAATGTGAGTGCCGTATCAATAAGAAACTTATCCTCTATTATGGATGATGGGCTACAGACCATCACAGATACCTTTGCAAAGCGCTTGGCATTACTAACAGTCGTTAATAGCCAAATCGTGCTCGTTAGCGCGATGAACAGTAAAAACTCTTTATGAAAAAGCCGCTTTAGCATAGAGATAAAAAAAACCGGCCGAAGCCGGTTTCCATTATTTGTCAGATTTCAAATACTGAGCGCTTAGCTCTTTGCTAATCGCACTTTTTTCAACCTTTAATCTTGAATTTTCACATTCTAAAATGATGTAAGTATCTCCTACTTCTAGGATCTTACCGTGAATTCCAGAAGTGAGGACTACTCTACTTCCTTTTTTCACTTCACTGCGAAACTTTCCTTCTTCCTTTTGCTTCTTCATTTGAGGTCTGAAGAAGAACAGATACATCACAAGAATGATCATGATGAACGGTAAGAAGCTCATAACTCCTCCTTGTGGATTGGCGGCTTGTAGCAATAGGTGTGTCATTATTTATTTGAAATAACTGTTGATGTAATATTTAAGACCTTAGTCTGAGGCACAGCATTTGTAGTCAAGGTTACTCGCTTATCTTGTTTGCCAGCGCGACCCGAAGAGTTAAAGCTTACCTTGATTTCACCAGAAGCTCCCGGAGCAATTGGCTGACGTGGCCACTGTGGCACTGTACATCCACAAGAACCTTGTGCATTAGAAATAATCAACGGTCCTTCCCCTTCATTTTTAAAAGTAAAAGTATAGTTCACTACTTCTCCTTCCTGGATTTCACCAAAGTCATGAAAGTCATTCTCAAACGTGATAGCAGGCAAGGCCTCCATCATTGTTTCAGAAGCTGGTTCCGCTGGTGCTTCAATACGATCAGCTGCATTATTACAAGCAGTCATTAATGTTAGGACGGCGGCTAAAACAACTAGTTTCTTCATTACTTGAAATTTTATTCTATTATTCCTCTACCCACTTTATTTAGCAGGCCTTCTTCACGCAAATTAGTAACGATTTTGTCAAGTATACCATTGATGAAGGAAGAACTTTTCGGCGTACTGTATTCTTTGGCTAAATCCAAGTACTCGTTCATACTAACCTTCACCGGAATTTCATCCATACCACGCCACTCTGCAATACAAAGCTTCATTAAAACTACATCGAGCTTCGCAATGCGATCACTTTCCCAATTCTTGCTTTTACTCTTGATTCTCGATTCACTATCGTTAGCAAACTCGAAGTACTTACGCATAAGTAATGCCCCAAAAGCAGCATCACCTTCATCTTTATAAAGATGAGGGATGGTCACTGATCCTTGTTCGTTCCAGCTAGAAATTACCTTTCCGCTCATCATCTGTGCAGCATCTAGATCATCACTCCATCCAACATGCATGTCTTCATAGATATCATGCAAGAGTTCGTTCTCAGCAATATGAACTTGGTAGATGTATTTTAGGAAGCGTTTCTGGGCTGCGAAATCTGTTGGCGTTGATAAAAGTTTCTCAAACTCTTCTCCTTCAAAAATCTCTTGCCAAAGCTTTCTGAAATGCGTTTCATAATTGCTCCAATCCGTGTGAACTCCTTCGCTAAAAGCTACCAATCGGTCATCGCTAGCTACTGTTTCGAAGAAAGGTATGTTCGTAAAAGCAGCTATTCTTTCTTCTAAGGCCACATCTGGTACGTTTCGACTCTGCACTTTTTCCAACTGCTCCTGCGCAGTTTTATAAATTCTAAGAAATGCATGAATGTCCCAAATAAACAGATCGTGCACTTCTTCCAGGCTTTTATCCAAATTCTTGAGTAATGTAGCTGCCCCTAATTCATTGTCGGAAGCATGGGCATAGAGATGATGCAGGACCTTAATCCTGATGTGACGTCTAGTAATCATACGGTAGTGGGAATTTTAAGCACACGAATGTCAATAAACAGAACTGTTTTAGGCAAAGTCTTGTTATTTTTGATATACCGCATGCAAAGAGCTTTCTTAATGGCAAATATACTGCGGAACCTACCTACGATTTCCTATGCGGGCATTAAAATATCTCAACAAATACTTCCTAAAATACAAGTGGCTGCTTGTAGCGGGTGCATTCTTCGTCATCGTTTCGGTGATTTTCAAACTATTTCCTGCCCTACTCATTCGAAATAGCTTTGATACAATCGCCACAGTCATTGATGATTACAAAGAAGGTAACGTTCAAGATGAATTAGTTCGTTGGGAACTCATTAGATACGGACTTTATATAATCGCCTCAGCAATATTACAAGGAGTATTCATGTACTTCATGCGTCAAACCATAGTGGTGATGTCGAGACATATTGAATTTGACTTGAAAAATGTAGTCTTTGAACAATACCAGCGTCTAACCCAGCGCTTCTTCAAGCAAAACAATACAGGAGATTTAATGAATAGAATCTCGGAAGATGTTGGAAAGGTCAGAATGTACGTGGGCCCTGCCATTATGTACGCACTAAATACAGGATTTACAATCATCTTGGTCATCTCTATTATGATTAGCGTGAGTCCGAAACTTACGATGCTTACGCTGGCCCCTCTACCCCTATTGGCATTTTTAGTCTATAAAGTGGCCAATCTGATCAACGTGAAATCCCTCGCCGTCCAAGAGCAACTCAGTACCCTTAGTACATTTGCCCAAGAAAGTTTTTCTGGAATGCGTGTGATTAAATCCTACCACAGGCTTGAGTGGTTCAATCGCAAGTTCAAGAGAGAAGCTATCGAATACCGTTCGGTGAATGAACAACTCTTTAGAGTGAACGCGACGTTTCAACCCATCATGATTTTGATGGTCGGTATTTCCACACTCATTACCATCTATGTTGGGGGGCGATTATACTTTAACGGCGAAGTAAGCGCTGGAAATATCACGGAGTTCATCTATTATGTGAATTTGCTTACATGGCCTATCGCTTCGATTGGTTGGGTGACGAGTCTTGTCCAAAGCGCTGCCGCCTCGATGGAAAGACTCAATGAATTCCTCTCTGAGGAACCAGATTTTGAATCGGGCGCACACAAACCTTCATCATTCCATGGTCGAGTAGAGTTCAAAAACGTCAGCTTCACCTACCCAAACAGTGGCATCCAAGCATTGGACAAGGTTAATTTTACCGTAGAAGCAGGTCACAGCCTAGGGATTTTGGGTAAAACTGGATCAGGTAAGAGTACGATAACGGCACTCATGGTTCGCCAGTACGACCCTAGTGAAGGTCAGATTTTGGTGGATGGTGTAGACATCAAAGAATGGCATTTGCCTACTCTGAAGAAGTATCTTGGCTGGGTCCCTCAGGAGGCCTTCTTATTTAGCGACACTATTGCACATAATATCGCATTTGGTCTAGATTCATTTAATTCAAGACAAGTAGAGCAAGCGGCTATAGCAGCGGGTGTTCACGATAACATCATCGACTTTCCCAAAGGCTACGAGACTAAGGTAGGAGAAAGAGGAATTACCTTAAGCGGTGGTCAGAAACAACGCGTGAGCATCGCCAGAGCTTTAGCCAAAGAACCAAAGCTTATGGTCTTCGACGATTGTCTCAGTGCAGTGGACACAGAAACCGAAGAGCTCATCCTAGGTAACATTAAGGAAGCTACCTCTTCTATATCTTCGATGATCATCGCCCATAGAGTAAGCAGTGTGAAACATTGCGAGCAAATAATTTGCCTTGAAAATGGGGCGGTTATTGAGAAAGGCACCCATACAGAACTTGAGAATGCCGGTGGGCATTACAGTGAATTAATCAGCTTACAACTCGAGCAATAATTGAATCAGTGCAAGGGGTTGACCTGTTAATTTCTTTTTTAGTAATTGGCCGAGCATTCACTTACATTTGATTGCTCGAAAAGATGAATTCCATGGGTAAAATTATAGCTGTTGCCAATCAAAAAGGTGGTGTTGGTAAAACGACTACCGCTGTAAATTTAAGTGCTGCCTTAGGGGCATTAGAGAAAAAGGTACTCATCATTGACGCAGATCCTCAAGCTAATGCGACAAGCGGTTTTGGATTAGCGCATGACGATGCTACTGAAGGAACATACGAGCTCATCGAAGGCGCTCGTCCAGCGAGTAGTCTAATCCATAAGACAAATACTGCAAACGTAGATATAGTTCCTGCACAGCTTGATTTGGTTGCAGTTGAGCTAGAAATTATCGATCAGCCAAAACGCGAATTCTTTCTTTCAAACGCTTTAAGCGAGGTGAAAGAGCAATACGACTACATCATCATTGACTGTGCCCCTTCTCTTGGTTTGATCACACTGAATGCACTTACTGCTGCTGATGGCGTTTTAGTGCCTATTCAATGCGAGTATTATGCGCTAGAAGGATTGGGTAAACTACTGAATACCATTAAAAAGGTCCAAGAACTTCACAATGAAGACTTGAATATCCAAGGGCTTCTTCTTACTATGTTTGACTCAAGACTTCGTCTATCGAATCAAGTAGCAGAAGAAGTGAAAATGCATTTTGAAGGATTGGTATTCGAGACAATCATACATCGCAATATCAAATTAAGTGAAGCTCCTTCGCATGGAGAGCCTATTATTGCGTATGATGCGAGCAGTAAGGGCGCCGAGAATTACCTAACTTTAGCACAAGAAATAATCGCAAAAGGAGCTTAAAACAATGGCGAAACGAGCAATGGGAAAAGGCCTTTCCGCCATACTAGGCGATGAGGCAGCAAAGGTTAATAAGGTAACGGATAAAGGAGCTGAAAAACTCGTTGGTACGGTAGCATCCATTGCTATTGACAGTATTGTCACCAATCCATTCCAACCTAGAAGTAATTTCGACAGCGATGCCCTTATCGAATTGTCTCAAAGTATATCAGAAGTAGGCATCATTCAACCCATAACAGTTAGAAAGAATGGGTTGAAGTTCGAATTAATTTCTGGTGAGCGCCGTTTCAGAGCCTCACAGATGGCCGGACTTACTGAAATCCCAGCCTATATCCGATTGGCAGACGACCGTCAGCTTCTAGAACTCGCCATCGTAGAGAATTTACAGCGTGAAGATCTAGACCCCATTGAAATGGCCTATTCCTGCAAGCGAATGATGGATGAATTAGGCTTGAGCCAAGAGCAAGTTGCCCAACGTCTTGGAAAGGGACGATCAACCATTACCAACTTCTTAAGACTTTTAAAACTTCCTGCTCTCATTCAAGCAGAATTGCGTGATTTACACCGTAACGAGAGCGCTGATGAAAATAATGATGGTAGTACCAACGTTGTTTTCTCTATGGGACACGCGCGAGCACTTTTAAACCTTCCTTCGGAAGAAAGTCAGATTGATCTTTACAAAAAGGTGCTTAAGGAAGGACTAAGTGTGCGACGTGTAGAAGAGCTTGTTAAGGCACTAAAAAATCCAGCAGCTCCTAAAACAAAGGCTGAAAAGCCAGAGGAATTGTCTCGACTAGAAGAGCAGCTAGGCGCATACTTTAGTTCAAAAGTTGCCATTTCACAAGGCTCAAAAGGCAAGGGCAAGATTCAAATTGAATTCGGTTCAGACAAGGAGCTCGCAGAAATCATCTCTAAATTAAATGGTTAAGAGAATAGCGATATTTCTCTTATTATCAGCTTTCTACACCTTAAGGGCGCAAGAAGCTGACACTATCTTGGGGCCCTCTGTTGAGCACAATCACGTCCATACCGAGACGGCTAAGCACAATATAAAGAAAGCCACCACCTTAGCCCTAATACCAGGCGCAGGTCAGGTGTACAATAAGAAATATTGGAAAGTTCCTCTTGTTTGGGGTGCTATTGGCGGTGCTGGATTCTATTACTACGACCTTGATAGCGACTTCAAGAGTTATAAGCGTGTGCTCGAACTCATTATCGACCAACCTACTTTGACTACAAGAACAGATCTAGAGGCATTTGATCCAGCATTATTCGCTAGTTTACCCTCTCCTTTTTATCAGACAACAGCAGATGGTGTGGCCTCAGAAACCATTGGCTACATGGATGCACTTCGGACGCAGCGCGAGTATGCTTTCTTCGGAATTATCGGTGTTTATGTGTTGAGTATACTTGATGCGAACATAGATGCTCACTTGTACGACTTCGATGTTAGTGACGATTTGAGTCTACGTCCTAGTCTCATGCAGACCAACACGTTTGCTGGTACTTTTGTGAATCCAGGAATCACCTTGACATTGACCTTACCATGAAAATCTCAATCATAGGATACGGCCGCATGGGCCAAGCCATCGAAAATATCGCCAAAGAAAGAGGTCATGAAATCACCTATATCAATAATGGCGAAGCGCTTAACCTAGAAGCCATTAAAGCGACTGATGTAGCCATCGAGTTTACTCAACCAGAGGCTGCCTTATCCAATATTAAAAGCATAGTAGGTACCGGCACACCAGTGGTAAGTGGAACTACCGGCTGGTTAGCAGATAAACAAGAGGCGGACGAAGCTGCAAAGCAGAACCATACAGGGTTTCTCTATGCTTCCAACTTTAGCCTAGGCGTAAATCTATTCTTTGTGATGAACGAGAAGCTCGCAGCATTGATGGCGCCTCAAGAGGATTACTTACCAAAAGTTCATGAGATCCATCATACTGGTAAAAAAGACGCCCCATCTGGAACAGCTATAACCACTGCAGAAGGAATTATCGCGGCCTATCCAAAACTCACAAATTGGTCCCAAGAAAATGAGCCGAATAGCCTTCAGATTACCGACGAACGCATCGATCCTTATTGCGGTACACATACGGTGACTTATGAGAGTACAATAGATAAAATCACCTTAGAGCATCACGCATACAGCCGTGAAGGATTCGCTCAAGGCGCGGTCCGCGCTGCGGAATGGATCATCGGCAAACAGGGTGTCTTTGGTATGCGCGATGTCCTAGGACTCTAAACACTTTCACAGAATCCTAACAAATTAACGATCTAGTATAGACTACTTTCGAAATATGGAATTTATCATCTTCACTCTAGTCCAAGCTCTGTGGTTTGGCGCAATTAGCTGGAAATTTTATGTGGCCGCAGAGCGCAAAGCCTGGGAAGCTTTTGTCCCAGTATACAACGCCTACGTGCTCGTCAAGATCACCGAACGTCCTACATATTGGATCGTACTATACTGTATTCCCGTCGTTGGCGTAGTCATGGGCATAATCATGATTTACGAGTTGCTTCACGTCTTCAAATTCAGAAAGACATGGCAGACTGCAGCTGTAATGGGAAGTTTTGGTCTATACCTAGGCTATTTAAATTATCAAGAAACCCTCAAATACTGGGGACGAGACGATAAATACATTAAGAAAAACCTTGGGGAAGGTGTAAACAGCATCTTCTTTGCAATCGTAGTGGCCACGGTAATTCGCTCCACCACTTTTGAGGCATATACCATCCCTACCAGCTCTATGGAGAAGAGTTTGATGGTGGGCGATTTCCTATTTGTCTCCAAAATGCATTACGGTGTGCGCGTCCCTATGACGCCGCTTTCCCTGCCGCTAGTCCACAACAAAGTACCATTCGCAGGAGTGCCTTCTTACGCCAGCTGGCCACAAATTCCATATCTAAGATTACCCGCAATCGCACCAGTAAAAGTGGGCGATCCTGTAGTTTTCAATTATCCTATGGACAATATGCCCGTGGATAAAAAGGAAAATTATGTCAAGCGCTGTGTAGGAACCCCTGGAGACAGTCTTGAGGTAATCGATACGAAAGTTTTTGTCAATGGAAGTGCCATGCAATTTCCTGATAGAAGCTTCCCTCAGTTTTTGTATTACGTTCAGACAAACGGGCAAGGATTCAGTAAAAAACGTCTCAAAAAGGATTTTGACATTAATTACTTGACTGAGGCGGAACAACGTAAATATCCTACTGATCAGGACGTTTACCAACGTACGCAGACGGATTACATAATGTTCCTTCAACAGCAACATGTGGACGATATCCTTGCGCTTGCTAACGTCGTTAAAATCTGGCCTGTGATTGCAAGTCGTCCGGGGACACCTACAGATACTACCAAACCTGCAGGGCTTCTAGAGATCGAAGCCGGACAGGCACAAGAAATTCTGTTTCCTAATCCGGATACAGGACATGGAGAACGTCCTTATAATGACACATGGGATAATTTCGGTCCAATTCTAATTCCTGCCGCAGGACAAACGGTAGAATTGACCGCTAAAAACCTTAATAGTTACAGAAGAATCATTGACGAATACGAAGGTCACGATCTCAAAATCACCAAAGAGGGAAAGGCCATCATTGACGGTGCTGAAGCTTCTGCATACACTTTTGAGAAGAATTATTACTGGATGATGGGAGATAACCGTCACAACAGTCTTGATGCTCGGAAATGGGGCTATGTTCCAGAAGACCATATTGTGGGGAAACCGGTGTTTATCTGGATGAGCTACGACAAGCACGGCGAAGGCATGGATAAAATCCGCACTGACCGCGTGTTCACAACTGTAAACGGACAAGGAGAACGCCAAAGCTATTTCTGGCACTTTATCATCCTCCTTGGGGTATACCAAGTGGTTCAATTCGTTAGAAAGCGTAAGAAATAGGAATGCCCACGCTTCTTTCTACTGCATACCTCCCTCCTGCTCTTTGGGTGGCACATGCCATTCAAAGTGATGGTTTAATTTTAGAGGCGCACGAGAATTTCCAAAAGCAGAGCTACAGATCGAGGACGGAGATAGCCGGACCTAATGGCAAGCAAGTTTTAAGCGTACCTGTCGATCGAAGCATCAAGGACATACTCCAAACTCCGGTGTCTTACAAGGAAGATTGGGTAAAAAATCACCTGCGCTCCATCGAAACCGCCTATGCGAACAGCCCCTTCTTTGAGGTGCTCTTTCCGGATCTTGAAGAGCTTTTAAATCATCGATTCAATACTCTTTGGGAGCTAAATCTGGCAGCAATTAGACTATTGTTTCATTGGCTGGAGTTTCCCTGCGATATACAATACACTTCCTCTTTCGCCTTTGAATTTAGTGGTCATGATGCGCGTAGCCTGCATCCCAAAAGGGAATTGGACGTAGAAATGCCCACATACCTTCAAGTATTTGGTGAAAAAAATGGGTTTATAAGCAACTTGAGTGCTTTAGATGTGTTCTTTAACTTAGGACGTAGTTCTTGGGACTACTTCCAAGAATTGAACCTTAGACAGAAATAACCCAAATACCACCATGAATCTAGCATTCAACAAAAACGAAGACGAGCTCAAGCTATTGGTCAGCGAAATGGCTCGCAGACATGCCATTATAGAAAAAGGAGGAGGCGACAAAAAGCTCCAAAAGCAACGCGATGCCGGCAAGATGACCGCGCGCGAAAGAATATCCTTTTTAGTTGATGATGATAAGCCTTGTCTTGAAATAGGCGCCTTTGCTGGAGACGGTATGTATGAGGAATACGGTGGCTGCCCTGCAGGAGGTGTGGTCGTAGTGCTCGCTTATGTCCAGGACAGACAATGCATCGTTGTTGCAAACGATGCATCAGTAAAAGCAGGCGCATGGTTTCCTATCACGGGTAAAAAGAACCTCAGAGCACAGCAAATTGCAATGGAAAATCACACGCCTATCATCTACTTGGTAGATAGTGCTGGAGTGTTTCTGCCTTTACAAGACGAAATTTTCCCTGACCGCGAACACTTCGGACGTATTTTCCGTAACAATGCTATCATGAGTGGGATGAACATTCCACAGATTTCAGCTATTATGGGCAGTTGCGTTGCAGGAGGTGCCTACCTCCCTATAATGAGCGATGAAAGCCTCATTGTAAAAGGAAGCGGCAGCATCTTCCTTGCTGGTAGCTACCTCGTTAAGGCCGCTATTGGTGAGGATATCGATAATGAAACCCTAGGTGGTGCAGATACCCACAGTGACCTTAGTGGTGTCACGGATTACAAATGCGAAGACGATGCAGAGGCGCTCTCTACTATTCAGGAATTGGTCGATAAAATGGGCGCGCGCCCTACCGCTGGTTATAATAGAACAACATCTAAAGCCCCGTTAAGGCCGCCTGAAGAAGTATACGGACACATACCACACGACGGCAAGCCATTCGATTCGAAATTAATTATCGAATGCCTAGTAGATGCTGATAGCTGGACAGAATATAAAGAGACTTACGGTAAAACGATCATATGTGGATATGCTCGAATAGACGGCTGGGCTGTTGGTATTGTCGCCAACAATAGAGCGGTGAGCAAGAATGCGAAAGGCGAAATGCAATTCGGCGGAGTAATTTATAGTGATAGCGCGGATAAAGCCGCGCGATTCGTAGCGAACTGTAACCAAAAGAAAATCCCACTAGTATTCTTACAAGATGTTACTGGTTTTATGGTGGGCAGCAAGAGTGAACACGGTGGTATTATCAAAGACGGTGCTAAGATGGTCAATACTGTTGCCAACAGTGTAGTTCCAAAATTCACCATAATCGTAGGGAACAGCTATGGTGCTGGAAACTACGCGATGAACGGCACAGCCTATGACCCGAGGCTTATCCTCGCTTGGCCAAATGCGAAACTAGCAGTAATGGGCGGTGCCCAAGCGGCGAAAGTCTTACTGCAGATTGAAGCTGCAAGGATTAAAAAGAGCGGACAGGAATTGGACGAAAAAGGAATGGCGGAACTAAAGAAAACCATCGAAGACCGCTATGAAAAGCAAACTAGTCCGTATTATGCAGCATCTAGGCTTTGGGTAGACGCAATTATTGACCCGGCAAAAACTAGAAATTGGTTGAGTTATGGGCTAGAAATGGCGAATAACAACCCTGAACATAAAACATACAACCCTGGAGTTATTCAAGTGTGATGAAAAAACTATTGCTTGTCCTAGCTGTCTTTGGTAGCCAATTATTGGCTCAAAACACCTCTTTCAATGCCAAGCGCATGAAAGCAGAATTTGTAGGTACCATTGACCCTTCGCAAACTACTGCACAAGCTTTAGCATTTATCTATCCCACAGGTGCCCCTTCTCCTGGCGGTGATAGCTACAAAGATTTCATTGCCGCACAGAAGATCAACCAGGACTACACTAACTTCCCTGCATCTAAAAGTGCGTCCAAAACGATGACCACGCCCACGCCTGTAAAGGGTTTTGGAACATCCCTTTATCGTCTAACTCCTTCAGGAAATCCTTACGATTATACAGGAGGAATACCTAATGACAACGCAATGGCCATCAGTAAAGACGGTATTTTGTGTGCAGCCGTCAATTCCATTTTCTGGGCCCTCGACCTAAATACTGGCGAGCTTCTCATGCCCGGGCCAATCGGATTAAAAAGCCTTCAGCAGATGGCAGGTGGTACGGCATTCGAGAACTACTACGACCCTAAACTCATTTATGACCCCACTCAAGATAGATTCGTTTTAGTCTTCTTGAAAGATAATGATGCCGCCAATAGCCGCATTATAGTTTGCTTCAGCTCTACGAATAACCCTGCCGATCCTTGGTATGTGTACCGATTAAACGGAAACCCATTGAACAACAACCGTTGGACAGATTTCCCTGCAATCTCCCTGAGTGAAACGGGGCTAGTGGTTACGGCTAACCTTATCATTCCTGGGGTAAGCTGGCAAGTTGGTTTTGACGGTTCAGTTATTTGGCACCTTGATAAGATGGCCGGATTTGATGGTGAGGATGTAAACGCTACTGTTTACACTCAGATCAGTCACGACGGTAAATTCACACGAAATCTTCATGCGGTTCGCGGCCACGATAATATTGCAAATCAGCTTCAGTTCCTTTCGAACCGAAACTTTGACTTGCAAAATGATACCATTTTCTTAATTACCCTTAACGAAGGGCAAGACACTACGATAAATACGCAAGCTCTCGTCTCCAATATCCCCTATGGTGTTCCGCCCAATGGAAAGCAAGGTGATACAGATACCTCGGATGCAACCAAAGGACTTCAAACTAATGACGGGCGCGTACTTGGTGCTATTCAAAAAGACGATTGGATCCAATTCGTTAGTACCACAGCACATGGTAATAATGCCAACGCTGGAATTTACCATGGTTTCATTGCTAATGCACAATCTTCAAATCCAACAATTACCGCACGCGTATTTTATCATCCTGATAGAGATTACGGTTACCCTAACATCGCGTGGACTGGTGCACATACCAGCCAAATTCAAAGTCTAATTGGGTTCAATTATACTTCGATTGAGGGCCACCCTGGAGTGGGTGCAGTACAGTTAGGGAACGATACTTCATTCTCTGACCCTATCGATTTAAAAGCAGGAACAACCTACGTCGATCGTCATAGCGATAGTTACGAGCGTTGGGGTGATTATTTCGCCATACAAAATATGTACGACCAGCAAGGCCAAATTATTCCATCAGAGGTATGGATGTCAGGTTTTTATGGAGACGGTCCACAGCAAAACAGAACCTACATAGCACAGGTATTCGGTCAGGATACGCTTGTACCACCTCACCCTGATGGCGGGGTCTCTTACCCGAACCCAATCGTAGAAGGTAAACTCTTGACGGTTCAATTCAACTTAGAACAAGACCAAAACATTCAGGCGCAACTTTTTAGCGCTAACGGTCAATTCATTCAAAACTTAACGAGCCGATTGCTTCCTACTGGACCTGCAGAGTTGCTAATAGACATGAATGGCTTGTCACAGGGAACATATGTAGTTCATATCACAGGTGATGGCGGGTTTTCTAAGATTGAGAAGATCATCAAACTGTAAACTAGGTTAAATACTATTAACTATGCACAAAGTCTCATTGTAGACAAAGTGCGCGGTATTTTTTTAGTATATTTATACCATCAAAAACCAAGAACCTATGTTTAACAAGCTACACCTTAAGCAAAAACCAATAACCGTGATTGAGGGTCTACCTCATACACAGTTAGACGAACAACAAACCAATGATCCGCTTGAAGAACTCTTCAACTAATTAAAGAGCCTCGCTTTGAAGCGGGGCTTTTTTTATGCTTTTTCCTTCCTAAAAGCGTAGGAAACTCCATATACGATAGCCGAAGTCCCTATACTTACAAAGGCAATGGCTGGATTAATCTTTCCTGCTGTATTCATCATGTACAGACTTACACCAAGGCTTACAACCGTCATGATAAGCAACGCCCTTACGACACTTTGCTTATGATGCTTACCCGCCCAATCATAGAATATTACTGGGGCTATACCAATACCTAATGCCTTGAAGGTGACTACTATGTCTTCTATCCGTTGAAAGAACAATGCGATAAGAAGTGCAAAAATTCCTACAACTACTAATGCCTTCCTAATACGACCAATTCCCGACGAAGCACTTTCCTCTTTTTTAGGGAATAGATCATTGGTCACATTCAAACTTAACAGGAATAGGTAGGTATCTGAGGTTGAGAGAATCGCTGCAAAAAAAGCAATCAAAACAGCTACTTGAAATTCTGGCGGAACTAGCTCTGTGAAAGTCCTTAAAACCATCATTTCAGCATGTTCGTTGGCCACTGCTCCTGAGATTGGAAAAGAACTACGAGCGATGAGTCCAACGTAAGTAAGCGCCACAGTCAATAAAATATTTATACCCGCCCCTACTCTAAAACTCTGTTTGACAACTACTTCACTCTTCATTGCAAACACTTTCTGCCAGTAATCCTGTGTGGCGAATGGTGTTAAAATTCCCAAGAGTAAGAAAGCGACAATGTTTACCGGTCCTGCATTGAAAGGTTCATACATCTCAGGTGGAACTTCTCCCCCTTGGTTAATAGTCAATGAGACAAGAATTAAGACCAAGAAAATGACTAGAAATTGAAAGATATCTGTCTTAACTACAGAGCCAAACCCTCCGACGAGTAAGTAAGTTAAAACGGTCAGTAACATACCAAGTTTCGCTAAAGACACTGGCACCCCTCCTAATTCGTTTAAGAGATTGGACCCAACTAATAATTGAGTGGATAACAACCCTACGTACCAAACGAAAATGACACCTATGACCCAACGAGCTGTTTTACGTCCATAGCGGAAAACGAAGTAATCGGTCAGCGTAAAGAAGTGATGTTCTAATGAAAGTCTATAAAGCTTTAAGGCGAATGGTATAAAAAACAGAAAACCAAGTGTATAACCCACGAAAATCCAGGCAGCGCTAATGCCGTAGATGTATACAAATGAGGTATAAACCATCAGCGTAACCGCACTGACAAAGGTCCCACTCAAAGTCATTAAGGACGGAAAAAAGCCCATCTTGCGACCACCAAGTGCGAAGTCATCTACTGATTTTGTGGAGGTCAGTCTACCCAAGAGAATTCCAACAATTGTAAAACCAATTAAGACGAACCAAAGAAGATTAGAACTGATCATAAGCCTGCATTTAGGGTAAGTTAGTATTAATCAAACAGAATGGGGTTAATCGGTGAATTAATCACCTCGCCTATCTCTGCTCCGGGACACCAAGTTTCCCAATCATTCTGTTGGCCAGGATTCTCAGGTGCCTTTAACTTCATGTATTTGTCCATGTAGATCACTGTCATCACCTTTCGCATGTGCGATGTAGTATTCGCTCCTGCCCTATGGAAAATCCAACCCGAATGGAAGCTGATTTCGCCAATGTCGAAAGGGGCTACCACATGTTCAAAATCCGTGACTTTTAAGCGTTTTTGAATCGTAGCCTCACTATCATCGCTAATATTTAAATCCCTACCGTCAAGAATTTCTTGACTACCAGCACTGAATTCCAAGGGGCCCATTTCTAAAGGTGTAGCCTGAAGAGGTACCCAAGCTGTTATGGTTTTGTCCGAGCTCAAGGGCCAATAGTATTGGTCTGCGTGCCACGGCGTAATTCCACCTCCTGCCTCTTTAAATAGGGCTTGGTCGTGGTACAATCGAACCCCTTCTACATCCATGAGTTGTGCGGCGATATGAGCCATTCTTCGACTGCTCACAAACTTTTTAATCTCCTCGTCTAATTCCCAAAGGTTAAATAGTTGAAGGAACGCTTTTCCATAAGTGTCTCGTCCCTCCAAAGGAGTTTTCTGTTGGTTGACTTCATTCACCTTCTTGGTAATTATCCGATTGAAGTAGGCAATCAGCTCTGGCGAAAAAACATTTTTCACCTTTATGAAATTATTCTTCCTGTAGAACTCAACCTGCTGTTGATTGAGCTGCAGTTCTTCATTTAACTCTAGTTCTAGATTCATTAGTTCCAGATGGATTCGATCTCCTCAAGAGATTTATTCTTGGTTTCAGGGATATACTTTATCGTAAAGAAGATTCCAAAGGCAATACAGCCTATGAATAACAAATAAGGCAATGCTCCGTTAAAGGCTGGCCTATTATTGAGTTCGCTCTCCACCACAACCGGAAAGAATTGAGATACCAAGTAGTTCGCAATCCACTGCACGCTTACAGCAATAGACATACCGATCGAGCGGGCGTTGTTCGGGAATATTTCGGAAAGTAGTACCCAAACGACTGGTCCCATGGATAATGAGAATGAACCAATAAAGAACAGAATACCCAACAGCGATAGCAGTCCAACATTATCTGTCATAAGCGTACCTGCTAGTAAGGAGAAACCGGTAATCATACCTACACATCCTAAGAGCACTAGTGGCTTTCTCCCCCATTTATCCACTAAATACATTGCGATGAGGGTACAAACGACGTTTACGGTAGCCAAGAGAACCTGTTGCTTTAGAACATCATCAGGACCGAAACCGAGTGCTTTCTCGAAGATATCGGCGCCGTAGTAAAGCACAGCATTAATGCCGGTGAATTGCTGGACAATAGACAACACACTCCCTATTACAACGATTTTACCAACGTTGCTTTTAAAGAGATCTGTCAAGGATAGTGCGCGTTCACTTTCTTTAATGGCTGTCGAAATTTCAGAAATGGTTTCCTCAATCCCATTTTCACCTTGATGCTTAATTAAAATGTCTCTAGCCTCTTGCTCTTTTCCTTGCAGAAACAACCATCTCGGACTCTTTGGTACGATAAACAGCAACACTAGAAAAAGTAGACTTGGCAAGAGTTCCGACCAAAACATAATGCGCCATCCGCTTGAAACATTGTAATCTTCAGTTTGACCTTGACCAATGTAATAGGTAGCGAGGAAGACGAGTAAAAAGCCAAACACAATGCCTAATTGGTAAATGGTAACCAACCTACCGCGAATATGTACAGGTGCAAGCTCAGAAATATACATGGGTGCATTCATTGAAGCAATGCCTATACCCAGCCCTCCTATCAGTCTAAAGACAACCAAAAGGCTTACGGATTGAGGTAAGAAAGAAGGCAAGCCAGAACCCCACGCAGAAACGGTAAAGAGAACTGCAGATAGGATGAGGCTCACTTTCCGTCCGTACTGCTTACTGAGGGTTCCTGAAACAGCTGAACCTACAAAGCATCCAATGAGTGCACTACCGACTACCCAACCCTTTTCAAGTGCGGTCAAGTCAAAGTTTTTACTCAAGAAGTATTGTGTACCATTAATAACTCCGGTATCGTAACCGAATAGTAAGCCTCCTATTGAGGCAATTACAGTAATTAGGATTAAGCGAGTATTCATTTCAGAGTGTGTTCGATTGCCAACAAGATACAGCAGCAAACTTTTACAATGAAAAAAGCCAATCGAATTACTCCGACTGGCTTACACTTAACATTCGTTTACGGATCAATCTGCTCCAGGTAAGGTTTTATTGTATTCGTAAACGCCTTTTTCAATTGCTTTAATTCTTCGATCTTCTCGATAACCAACCAAAGCCCCCATTCCCACTCCAAAACCCATGAGTCCTGCTTCACCATCGGTCATACCTATAGATAATGAAGCAACAGAGTAGTATCCCCAAAGCCAGTTCCATCCACGTATGCGACTCGCCTTACGGAACTGCTTAAGTGCTTCAGGAGCGTTTGATTTAGAAAGTCGCTTTGCATTGCGAACTGATAGTTGAGCGCCATTCATTATGATTTTTCCTCCCGCAAACTTCATTGGCGGAGTAACACGAACCTCCCTTCTATTCAGAGGCACAGCTGTATTAGAAGGCAGATTAACGGGAGTGCTGTCGTTTAATTCATCCTCGAGTGTATTAGGCCTATCGATCTGATCAAAGGATAATGTATCTACTACGTTACTTGAAATATCTTCTTGTGCTATTAAAACTTTCGTAACGTCAACTGAAAATGAATCCTCACCTGCGATTGAATCTGTAGCTACGGATATTTCTACAGTCGTATTTATTGGCTCCTTGCGAACAGGCACCGGTTTGTACTTCGGCATTTGTCCACCATTTCTCTTGATGTAATTACGGAGGTTTCGTTCTTCCTCAGGAGTCAACTCCCAACTTACAGAATTCCCATAATCCTGCATGCACTGAATAAAGTGACTGCTTTGGGCGAAAAAGATGCGATACCCGTCAAAAGCTAAGGTCAAATCGTGAAAGACCTGAGGACTCACCTCCTTACTCAGCTTTGCTTCTTTGTACATCGTTGAAGTTATTGAACCGTAGACATTACCGTTCAACTCCATTTGTTGAGCATTCAAAACTCCAGTAATCAAGAGCACTAATGCGATTAATATTGACTTCATCCTAATTATGTTTTGATAGGACTAAGATGTAACCATCACAACAATATATAATCGGCTCTTTTTCTCATTAATGGGAACATAAACCCTATTCAACAATCATAAACAAAACGAAACATTTGATTTGTCTCAAATAAGAGACGGCGAAATAAGAAATTAATCAAACAGATCAGGAAGATGTACCAATGATGGGGAGTCATGTGGGGAGTAAATGATAACAGGCGCCATAGGCGCCTGTTCTTCAAATAGTTGCAGGAAATTTTGTCGGGATGACAGGACTTGAACCTGCGACCACACGCCCCCCAGACGTGTACTCTACCACCTGAGCTACATCCCGAATAATGCTAATGTAAAATGAATTCGTGAATTACACGTGTCCATTCATCATTGCCGATATCCCAACGAAGGCCGTGACCAACATTAGGGTATACTTCCTCCCTGTAATATGAACCGTTATGGCGTTGCATGGCACCGCGCGCTGTTTCTACAGGAGCAACTTTATCCTCCTGTGCATGCATCCAAAGCAGCTCGCCTGTATAATCTTCCATGTTTTGACCAAGGTCAAAGTTGTATTCTGTAATCATTGAAGATGGCAAGCTCAATCCCGTAGCATTCTGAATGATGACATCTGCTGAACTTTGAGGCACTTCCATAATCAGCTTCTTAACAGGAATTCTAGAACCGCCCGCAGCCGCAGGACCTGCGGGGAGTGAGCCCAAGGAATTGGCCATGACTACCATTCTATCGGAGGTCAATCCACGATCTTCCATCCATTTCAAAACGGCATCGTAATCCGCAGCCATTGTTGCCGCATTTTGAGTATTCCCAGTACTCCTGCCATAGCCACGGTAATCATACATCACAACGCCGTATCTGTGTTGTTCACCTAGGTTAGCCAGTACAGCGACCGTTGACCAGAATCCATCCATAGATGGGCCGTTACCGTGCAAATAATAGATAATCGTATCGTTCTCCAATTGAGAGAAGTCTCCTAAAAACAATCCATGAATAGTATCCTCATCAGAAGGCACAGTAAACAGATGAATTTTACTTTCATCAATCTGGTAGGCAGCATCCAAGTTCTCATTGGAGAAATCGTAATCGCCGTCTCCACCAAAGAACATTGCTGAGCCGATATCTGCACAAGAAGCCATTCCTAGGCTTATTGCCATTAAGTAAAGAATCTTCTTCATAGTCTAAAAGTTTATAGCTGCACCCCAGTAAAGGCCACGACCGCCTAGCCCGAATGTAGACGGGACAAATGCTTGCGGGACCTGAATTTCACGAGTTGGATTCACAATCTTATACTCGGCTTGAAGTTCAATCCATTTGTAGCGCAATCTGTATCCAGCTCCGAAGGAAGGTGCGAGAATTTGCCCTCTCCCATATTCTGCTAAGAACCAAGTAGGATCTACCCAGCTGTTGGCACTAACATTTAAAATGTGTGGACCCTTTTGCCAGAACATATTTGCACCTGCTTCAGGATAGATGCGGGTAGCAAAATCTCTCGAGCTTACAAATAGATTACCGCCATAGCTGTAGCTAAAGCCTGGTGTAAAACCTTGGGAAGGACGAATTCCCTTAACTACTCCACCGTCCAGCTGAATGGCTCCAAAAAGTGCTGAGCTTAATTGTGCCGATCCATAGGCCGTGGTACTTGCACTTACCCCTTTCGCGGCATAAACGCCAAGTAATGGGAGACTACCTGTATTGATTTGTGGCCGACCTAAGGTGGCACCGACCTGTACCTTTCCTTCCTCGAGTGGAGCGACAATTTTAGTGGGTGCACAGCTAACAGAAAATCCAACTAGTAGGACCCAAATTGATTTTTTCATAAATGGTTTATAACTCATTAACAAAACCTATTTAGAGATAGCTTCGAGGAATAGATTTTTGAACCTATTCCACCTAAATTTGAATCTCCAAATTCAAGGATACTATGGAACAACACAATTGCATCATTATAGGTTCAGGTCCGGCGGGTTATACGGCCGCAATATACGCAGCGCGCGCAGATTTGAAACCAGTTATGTATATGGGTCTTCAACCAGGAGGCCAGCTAACCACAACTACTGAGGTAGATAACTTCCCTGGCTATGCGAAGGGCGTTGATGGTAATGCCATGATGGAAGATCTTAAAAATCAAGCAGAGCGCTTCGGAACTGAGGTACGTTTTGGTTTGGTGACTAAGGCTGAACTCAACAAAGAAGAAGGCGGTTATCACACGCTAACCATAGACGAGAGTACTCAAATTCAAGCTCGTACAGTGATCATTTCTACCGGGGCATCTGCGAAGTACCTCGGATTGCCTGCTGAAGAAAAATTCATGGGCTTTGGTGTAAGTGCTTGTGCAGTATGTGATGGTTTCTTCTACAAAGGACAAGAAGTGGTTGTAGTGGGCGCTGGTGATACTGCTGCTGAAGAAGCTACTTATCTAGCCAAACTTTGCCCAAAGGTAACGATGCTTGTACGCCGCGGTGAAATGCGTGCCTCTAAAGCCATGCAAAACCGTGTGATGGCTACCGAAAACATCGAAGTACTCTGGAATACAGAAACTGTTGACCTCTTGGGAGATGATAAAGGATTGACTGCGGTCAAAGCGAAGAACAACCAAACTGGAGAGGAAATTGAGATTCCTGCTACTGGTTTCTTCGTTGCAATTGGCCACAAGCCAAATACAGACATCTTTAAGGGGCAGATTGATATGGACGATACCGGTTATATCATTACTAAACCGGACTCTACGGCAACTAACTTCCCAGGAGTTTTCTGTAGTGGAGATGCTCAGGATAAAATCTACCGTCAGGCAGTAACAGCAGCTGGAACAGGCTGTATGGCAGCTCTTGAAAGCGAAAGATATTTAGCAGCTTTGGGACATTAAGGTCAAGTTTCAAACTGACGATTAGAACAATCTCTTGTGGCCCGGGCTGCAAGGGATTTTTTTTATGGCAATGGAATCCAAAGTCCCGAAGGCATCCAGTTCTTCTCTAAAGTCAAGAATTGATCCACACCTGCCTGATAACATACATTAGGCACCTCCGTTCCTAGGCATAAGCGTTCCCTTCTTTGCTCTGCACCATTTCTATAGCTGTATAAAATCCAGTTATAACCGCTTGGCACATCCGAAGGCTCAAATTGAAGGGTCCACCCCTCCCACTGGTAATCAAGCTTAGACAAATCATAAAGTATTTCTCTAACAGTATAGAGCGGACCTTCAAAATACCGTTGCCCCATTCCCATTCTATTAAAAACAATAACTTCTTCACCGTCGAAAGGATAAGGCTGCAGATTGTATTGACTCAAACGAATGCCTGGGTGAGCAAGAGCGTAACTTTCCTTACCTGTGGCCAATTCATAAATGGCCGCATCCTGGTAAGCATCTAGGAAAATGACCTTCTCATCTGAATTAATCTTGCCAATCTTCTCTCGAAAATGCTCCTGTAAACCTAAGTTTTCTCTAACCTTTGGAATCCAAAAGAGCGTGTGTACACCAAAAAGTACCAAGGCCAGCGCTCTAGTACGTTTTGAATTGGGAAACTTCATTGAAGGGATAATCCACATGAACACAAGTAGCCAATGCAGCTCTGCACTTCCATTATACGCGCCCCAGCCAAATAATATTAAAGCAAATAAAGTAAGCACCTTGGCCCATAATTGAAGTTTTCGGAAGAATAACACCAAGGGCCACCAAAGCAATACCGCGAGCGCCAAGAATTCTAATAGTGTAGCGATACTTGAAGTTGCAAACCGACCATTAAAATGATAATTGAAGGTCACCCATTGATGATTGTATTGCCAGACGAAATAAGGGGTAAGCAATACTGCAGCAACAGCAATAGAAATATACAAGGTCCACTCCTTACGCATGTTCCAATAACCTACAGCAAGGGCAATAACCAGAAGTATACCATGGAACTTTGAGTAACCCAATGCGGCAATGCACACCCCTAGGACGATAGCATTGATTATTTGAGGTGAATTGGCCCATTTCTTAAAAGAATGAAGCACCAAAAATCCCGAAACGATCATGAGTGTATCTGGTAATGCCCCTCCGAGGAATAAGTGAACACCAGGTATGATTATGATTCTTTGTAGTGTCTTTTCCTGGGCTATGATCACTAACAACGAAGACAAAACAAGAAAGGGCGCTCTAAGCGTATCTCCCGTGGTCAAATGCAGCAACCACGCAACTAGCGGCGGATGATCAAAATACCCCCAAGCCAATTGATCAGACCAACTATAATAATAAGCTTCATCTGCCGTAATAGGCAACAGAAAGGCATTCCCCAGGAGCAGGAATATGCTTAATAAACGGAATTGATTATTTCGAAGAATCTCCTTCACTACTGCAATGTAGCTAAAAGGAGTTTATCACGAGAATACCCCTTTAGCTATAAGGTATGGCAATAGGATATAAAGCACTACTCCTTTTATCAAAAAGAACATGAAAAGGCCAAAGGCTACAGGCATACCCACCGTCTTGATGCCTTCTTTTAATCCTTTCTCGCGAAAGACGGCGACATATTCTTTTAAAAAGGCAGGTGTTAATGTAAATTTTCTTTTAGCCAAGGGTCCGTAGTTTAACAATCTTCAAAATTACTGGTGAACACCTTCCGCTATAAGCCGGATTCTGTACCCTTTCGGGCCCTTATCATTTATCTAGCCCTAACCTCACGATTAGGATCTATCTGCCTACCCCTCGTGCAGCAAGCTCTCGACGGATCGCCGAGTCCAAAGGAACACGATATACATGACATTTCAGCGCGTGAGGTTTACCAAGCCACTTTAGTCACCTAAAGCGCGGTGGGCTCTTACTCCACCCTTTCACCCTTACCCGAAGGCGGTCTACTCTCTGCTGCACTAGCTGTCCCTGACTAATCAGGGCCTTCCCGTTAGGAAGCACGCTATCCTATGCTGTCCAGACTTTCCTCTTCTAATGGAAGCGATAAGGCACGGAAAATACTATTCACCAATAATTTCAAAGATCGAATGACAAAGTTAGTGCTTGGAAAGCAAAATCTGTACCTCAGTTGCTCCATATCCGCCATCTGCAAAATCTGCGAAGTAATAGTTCAAACCACCCATTCTCGAAAGCATCTGGTGTACTTCATCTTTCAGACGGCCACTCCCCTTACCATGAATAATCAAAACCTTTGAGACCTTTCTTCTTTTCGCTTCACTTACCGTTTGACGCGCCTTGTCCAACTGATAGTTCAAAATTTCGTACTTCGTCCAACCTGAAGTACTCTCTATCAATTCATGGCTGTGTAAGTCTATGATCAGCCGATCTACCTGCTGAGCCGCGGGCTGAGCAATTTTTCTCTTTTCATCTTTCACTTGAATATGACCTACTTCCATGGTTTGATACGGAATCAATTCATGTTGCTCGTACTCGTGTTCAAATCCGAAGGAATCTTCCACATATACAATGCTTCCCTCTACCCTTGTAACTACTGCGGATCCCGCAGCATCTTTGAACCGAACTCTATCACCTTTGCTGTATTCCATAAAATAAAAAACCCCGGCCTGCGGCCGGGGTTCAAAGTTATGCTAAACTAATCTGAGATTACTCGACAGTAATGCGCTCTGTTAGCGTGCCTTCATCTGTTGTGAATGTGATGAAGTATACACCTGCCGCCTCATTGCTAAGGTCGAACTGGTTGTTGTATACACCGTTCACTTCTACAACATCAGTAGAGATCACCTGACCTACCATGTTCACGATAGAGATCTCAACATCTTTCGCTTGCTCAGTTGCAAACTCAACGTTGAACAATCCGCGAGTTGGGTTCGGGTAGATGCTCAATGTACCGTTCATGAAGTCTTCGTCAACACTGATCTGGTTCACATCGAACGTGAACGTCAATGTATCTGAAGAACATGGACCGTAAGCAATTACTGTTACAGTTTCACCAGCGTTGTTCGCAGTGAAGGTTACTGTACCAGCAGTATCTGTAGACATCGTTCCGTTAGAGAACTCTACAGATACGCTATCAGCATTCATTGTACCTGAAGTACTCCAAGAAGCAGTCCAATCAGTCGCCGAGATAGTTGCATTAGCAGTATCTACTGAAATCATCGCAACTGGATCTGGGTGAACACCTACAGTGAATGTAGAATCTTCACGATCACAACCACCCATTGTTACTTTCCAATCGTAGAAGTACTCGTACCAAGAGCTACCACCGTTTCTATCACCTGTAATAACTACGTTACTATCAGTTGAGTAGTATGGGTAAGTCGCACTCAAGTTGTCGTAAAGACCACCTGTAGTCGTACCGTTCAACCAGATTTTGTACGAACCAGTACCTAAAGAAGCTCCTAGGAATACTTGCTCTGGGTTGTAACCCGTTGCTGTCGTAGATACAGTAATGCTGTAAAGCTGTGCACCTGTTGAAGCATCTTCGATTACAATTGTAGAGTTACCAGCTCCTGAAGGGAACAATGTAACACTGTCAAGAGTCATTGCACTGTATGACGTGAAGCTCAGACCGTATGCACCAGTGTAGCTGTAACCAGAACCTGGAGATTTTTGACCAACACTATCAGCGTAGTTAACTGCACTTACAGTGATCGTTGTATCCATCGTTAAACCTGGGATAGTAATTGTAGAGTCAGCATCAACAATAGCGATTGTATCAGAACCTGAAGCCCACATTACTTTACCCATTGTTGGGATAGTAACACTTAGGTCAACATCATCACCTGCACAAACGAAGTCTGGGTATACTGGAGATACTTGCTGAGCATCAGCAACATCCACAGAAGTACTCAATGTATCGTTGTTTGGACGACCGTCGTTAGTCAATTGCGTGTATGCTACAACTGACATTGGACCACCAACATAGTTGCTTACGTAACCTAACATGATGGTGTCTTTACCACCGAATGGGATTGACAATCCTGTTGGCGTTACAGATAGTGTTTGACCTAGTACATCAGCACTTACAGTCAAGGTAGTTAATGTTGCCTGACCGAAGTTACCAATCTCAACACTTACCATTAGACTATCGTCACCACATACACCGTTAGTTGGGCTAACCAACATAGTCAATGCAGCATCGTCGTTAATTACGTCGTACTCATCCGCACCGATATCTACTGTTGTAGAACCTGACATTGGACGCATATCACCGTCGATATCCATTGTGATACCCACCGAGTTATCACCAGCGTCATTTGCCAATGGCCCGAATACGTGTAGATCAGATGGACCAGCGAAGATTGGATCACCTTCTACAGAATTCATGTTGTTCAATGAATCCAATGCTTGAAGCGCTCCCAATGAATCTGGGTA